>JAFUPA010000001.1 GCA_017481575.1 Clostridia bacterium
ACAAATGAACTACCGCAAAGGCGGACGCAAACGCCTTGGAGGTGCGGCAGTTTTTCAATAGACGGCGAGGACGGCTATTGACAAAACGGGGAAAATATGCTATATTTCCTTGTAGGGTGTTTGTGTGAATTGCGTAAAATACGCGTTTTACGACAATTAAATAATTTAAAAACACCTTTCAAGGTGTTTTTTTCTTTGAAAAAAATTGCGTAAAGCGCTTGTTTTACGTTTCCCCTGGCGCATCGGATGCCGCAAGGCCGCGCCAGGATGGAAATAAGAGGCGGAGAAAAAGCGAAGCTTTTGCGCCTCGCAACAGTTCACACAATAAGCCCTATCAACGGCAGAAACGCTCGGATTACGTGTTAATGAAACATCAAGTTTCAAATTAAACAAAAAAGAGGCACCGACACAAGTCGATGCCTGACACCTCCGACGTATAACGCCATGGGAATGAAGGTGTTTGATTACGTTACAGTAATCGCCGCACAATTATAATATCACATTCAGCTGCATTTGTCAAGACCAAAGTTACAGGGTCGCCGCGTCTCCCTCAAGATCGAGGGACGGAAGGGAGCTGACTTCACAGAGGTTTGCAATCAACGGATGCTGTCGGCTGTTGCTCCGTTTCTGAATATTGTCGTCACATCTGTTGCTCTTATGGCACAATATTTAGGAGTGCCGTCGGCACCGACTTCTACTCAAAGCGGCTAAAAACGACCGCACCGTGGGCGAAAAAGCCGCTTTGCAGGTTTGATGCCAACTTGCAGACAACGCACTTTGTCGGTGCCGGTGGCACGGTTGTTTGCCAAAGCTCCGTGAAGCACTACAGCAGCGAAGCCGGACATCGGTCGGCTGAGCGGCCCCTGTGTCAAGGTCGGCAATTTCGGCTGTATCGTGATATATGTGTTTTTTATCAATCTTTCAAAGGTGACGAAGAATATTGAATGCATGCAGGATGTAAGCTGTTCCGATTTCTCCCACATCATCAGATACCTCGTCGCTATGTGAATGCGGACAAGCGTTCAACTCCGCAGCATGAACAGCGGCACCACATCCGCTGTTCTGTAAGTCTGCAGGTACTTAAGTATATATAATATACTTGATTGATTGCTACATTATTCCGTCAACCTTCATTCCACTAAGCACAAAGATAGGAGTTTAAGCACTATGATTAGTGGAAAAATCAATGGGCATCTTTTAAAGACAAATGCACGAATTAAGTATCTACCCGACGACAACGGCGTATATCATCCTAAGTCAATTACTGTTTTCGATAAACCGATATTCATGCCCGACGGTTGGGAGTTGTCCGATTTATCGGACAGTGATGTCAAAAAGACGAAGTCTTTACATCCCGACGAAAAAGAAAACCGTCGTAAGAGTTATCTCAGAGCAAAGAACAATCTATTCGATTTGCTCTTATGTACTCCGTCGTTTGACTGCTTCGTCACTCTGACCGTATCGCCCGATGAGGTCGACCGTACCGATTACAAGGCGATAGTAAACGTCTGTCTGTCTGGCTTGACAACAGGGTAAGACGTCACGGTTTGAAATACGTCCTTGTTCCTGAGTTTCACTCCGACGGCAAGTCGATACACTTCCACGGTCTTATGAATTTCGATGCATTGAAGGTCATCAGAGCGGTCAACAACAAGCAGGGTAGCAGGTACTTCGGGCAGCCTTTATTCGATGACAAGGGCAGAGAAATATATAACATATCCGACTACACCTTAGGTCATACTACGGTCATTCCGATTGACGGCGACAACGGTCGTGAAGCATGTGCAAAGTATTGTTACAAGTACATTATCAAGTCAGGCGGTCAAAAAGTAGGCGGTCGGTATTATCTCAGCGGCGGCAATCTCGGGCGACCCAGGTATGAGCTTATCAATCTTGACTATGACAGTATCAACGAAAAAGAAATCAGCGTTGGCACTTACATGGGCATGAAAAGAATTAATATTCAGGAGGATTTTATGAAGCTGACACAATGTGAAAAAGAGTTATTTGACAAAGCATACAACTTTGAAGATGTAGAAATTTATGCTGACCTTCAGGACGAGCAAACATGTTATCTTACAGCTGACGGTGTCCATATCATAGTGTGCAGAATTATATCGTACAATGAGAAGACTCAAAGAGCCACAATCAGGCGTTGCGTATGACGGTATTCAAAAACATAAACCGTTCCAACATTGCATACACTTTTTGCGGTAACGTACTACACTTCAGGCTTACAGTTCCGAACGGCAGATGTCCTTGTTCGGTCGGAGATGTCATAAAGATAGTGACCGACATAACTACAGCCGAAGGTTGCATTTACGATGAGATGACCTGTTTTGTGTACAACATTGAAGTAAACACTTCATCGTCTTTATACGTCTATGCACGCCGCATATAAAGCATTGCAACAGTTTGAGGAAAGTTTCGAGTGAGAACAAAATATATAACTCCTGATGAGGTTGCAAGGATTGCAGCTGATTTAAAAGGGCATTCAAGGGTAATTTGGCTTTTAATGGTTGATACAGGCTTACGCATCAGCGACGCTGTGAAGCTCAAATACAGCGATATTGACGATAAAGGGCAAATTCACTACAAAAGCAAAAAAACGGGCAAAAACGGCATTGCAGTGCCTTCAGGGACCGTTTTGGCACTTCTCGGCAGAAAAGTCGGCAGCGAATACATCTTCAGAAGTGTAAAAAATCCCAAAAAGCATATTCATCGCTCAACAGTATTCAGGCACATCAAGGAAGCGTGCAAAAAGTGCGGCATAAATGCAGACGGTATCGCTCCGCATTCTGCACGCAAAGCGTTTGCCGTAAAGGATTTCCGTCAAAACGGTCTCGGAAAGACTATGCTCGATTTACAGCATTCAAGTCCCGCAACCACGTTATTTTATGCTTTATCGGACGATCCGATACCGCAGATTTTCTCCGAAATTGAGCGAATAAAGGGCAGGGTAGACGATTTATTTGAGATATGCGACACTTTACACGGTCTTATCGTCGATATTGATGCACCGTGCGATGTAAAGCTGACAAAAAAAGGGGATTAACCCCTTTACCATGAGAAGAAGTCCGAAATTCTTGATTTTTCGGCTTTTTCTGCATTTGTTTCTTCGACCGTCTGCGGGTTTCTGTAAAAGCTCATATACGGCGAACCTTTATAGCAGCCAAGCAAGCTTTCCATGATTTTTTCATCCGGCTTCAGGCTGCTTACAAAGTATACAAGGGCTTTTTCTTTCTTCGTCAGGCTTGCAGGAATTCCTGTTTTTAGATTTTCCCAAGCATAAACCGTTTCGGCTGCTTCGCTTAAAATTGCAATATATCTTAAAATTTCTTCGACAACTTCGGTTTTCATCTGGTATATGAACGTACCGTCATGGCGTTGAATTTTTGCAACAAGCTCATTGCCGAAATATTTAAGTGCAGCTGCATCGGCACTCATTTTAAGCTCAGCTGCTTCATAGCCTTCATTGAACATCTTTTCCTGCATGTGTCTGTACTTGTAAATTGTGTGTGTCATTTTAATCATCCTTTCAAAAAATTAAAAAAGAGGGGATAAACCCCTCTTAAAACATTTTTTCTACAAACTTTGCGAGTTGCAATGCTTTTTCATGCCAGTATTTGAGCTCTTTTTCGAGTTCGATGTATCTATCATACATTTCTGCATGATCTTCCTCCATTTCTTCGAGTATGTCGATTATTTCGGCTTTCGACATATTCTCGTAAACGTCCTCTGATATGATGTTTTTTGTCATTTTTGACACTTCCTTTCTGCCTTCCGGCACCTGTGGGCAATCCACACGAAGTCAAGGCCGTAAGCCGCCACTGCGGTGAATGCCCGTGGCATTCAGCCTTTACTCGTGTGATATAATGGTGTTTCCTGGAAGGTGAAAAGGAATCGATTTTCAAACCTGCAGCCGCCAAGGCTGCAGGTTTACCCAACACAAATGAACTACCGCAAAGGCGGACGCAAACGCCTTGGAGGTGCGGCAGTTTTTCAATAGACGGCGAGGACGGCTATTGACAAAACGGGGAAAATATGCTATATTTCCTTGTAGGGTGTTTGTGTGAATTGCGTAAAATA
>JAFUPA010000009.1 GCA_017481575.1 Clostridia bacterium
GCATTTCTCGAACTTGTTCCAAATTAGGACTCGTTGAAATTGAAGACGATACAACTTCATTGTTGAATAAATCTAAAACTGGCGAAAGATATACTTTTTCGTCACAAACATTAAATTGTGTAACATCTGTTGTTATCTTTTCAAAAGGTTTTTCTGCAGAGAAATCCCTTTTGAGTAAATTATCTGCAACTTTACCGACAGTTCCTTTGTAAGAATGGTATTTGTCATTTTTACGTTGTTTACCTTTCAAACCAAGGTTATTCATTAGCTTTTGTACAGTTTTATGGTTAATTACATAACCTTTGTTACGCATAGCTATTGTGATTCTACGGTATCCATATCTGCCCTTATTCGCATTGTAGATATCTACAATTTCTTGCTTTTCGCATTCGTATTTATCTGTGTTTAAATATTTTAGATAATAGTAGAATGTGCTACGAGCCAAACCCGACAGTTGCAGCAAGTCATTTAATGGATATTCTTGCCTTAATTCATTGACTATTGCTGCTTTTTCCTTTCCTCTTGCAACCTTTTCTGAACTAAGGCATCGAGTTTTTTTAAGTATTCTATCTCCAGTTTAAGCCTTTGATTTTCTGCAATTAAATCTTCTTCTACTTTTTTATCTAACTTAGGTGGTCTGCCTTTCCTTGTTCCGCTATCTGAACAAGTTTTGCCTCGTCTGTCTCTCATAAGACCTTCGGCTCCTTCTTCCAAATATATGCGTTCCCACCGTTGTACAGCATTTTTGTAATTTGCTTCTTGTCCTTTACTTACATCCCAATACTTTCGTACAGTTTCTCTATATCCCATATGGTGTTCTCGCATATCCATTATAACACCTATTTTGAATTCTGCACTATACTTTTGTTGTATCGTTCCTTTTTTTGCCATAAAAATATGCACCTCCAAAAGTGTCTAACTTTTGGGGTGCATATCACGTTAACCTCGGTCTTAATTGTTTTGTATCTTAATAAATAACCTTTGCTATCGGGCTGGATGCCTTTGCAAGGAAGAGAAGAAGCTTGTCAATAAAAATCCAGAATCCTGCCTTGAATTTGCTGATGTCCATTGCTTCACGGAAATCCTCATATTCATAAGCTAACTCGTTAACTGTGATAACCTCAGACTCAAAAGTGTTTGGTGAATCTTCCTTGATGGTTATAAGTCTGCTGCCACGCACGATTTCGCTACCGTAAGCGTTGTAAGAAATACCTGGTGTGTTGATTAACTTAATTCCTTTATACTCTGTTTCATAGGAATTTTTATGGTCGTGACCGACGAGAACAGCGAGCACATCGCCGTTTTCAGCCATAGCGTCAACCTCGCCGAAGTTGAAAACACCGGGTGACGGCGGCTCGTAAATGTGACCTGTGAAAGTACTTGTGTTTGGGAAAATAACAGGGTAGTGCTTTCCGCCGTTATAGCTTTCTGTTATAGGCTCAAGACCGTATTTAACAGAGGGGAACATTACCTCATAAACATCGGGCGGGATAATGTGCTGGAATGCGAGTGAATAAACTGTTTCGCCTGCTTCTGCTTCAAGTGCGGCATAAGTGTTGTTGTACCACTCGATCTGGTCTTCTCTCACGCTGTCATAACCGAGTCTTTCACCGTTTTCATCTTCAACATAATGGTTCGAGTCAATCAACCAGATGTTAAATTTGATTTCTTCTCCGTCAGAGGAGTAAATCGGGAGATTATGTGTTCCTGTACCGTAAAGGTCGGGGTCAGCGTCATAAGCAAGGCAGTATTCTCCGCCGTACTTCTGATACATCTTAAGCAGCTCGTCTTTGTCAACGCCCTGCTCGTGGTCGTGGTTACCGAATACTAAAGTGAAATATGTTTCGTGCTCAACAAAAGGTGCAACCAATTCTTCAATTGCGGCTTCCTTTGTTTCTTCAGGACCGACTGTATTGTCACCGCCGAGCACAACCAAATCGGGCTCGTAAACATCAAGCATATAGTTGATGTAAGTGAACATTCTTTCCTGTGCGGGATAACCGTCCTGACAGTCGCAGATGTGAAGAATTTTGAACTCTCCGTTTTCAGCAAACTGAAGCTTTGCAGGTGCCTCTGCCGCAAAAGCAGGTATAATACTGCCAATAAGCATCAGACAAGCAAGAGTAATAGAAATAACGATTTTTTTCATACTAAAACCTCCTTATGTATATTATAACTTGTAACGTCTTTCATTGTCAATTAACCGCTTTATAGAAAAGTAAGGCTGTTTTTTGGTGAATTTTTATTCTGGTATTATTTGACAGGTAAATTTTGGGGTGGTATAATATCGCGGTTATCAACAAGGAACGGCTCTATATTTAAGGAACAGAACTGTCCCTATGGGGTGAATATTTTTGACAGAAAGTAAGTCATAACGAGGCGAAACTTATGTTTATTTTGGGGCGTTTACACGATTGGGAGAAATATTTTCGAGTTTTTATAAAATGGAGTTTATCAGGTTTATTGATGGGTCTTATCGGCGGAGCAGTGGGTGCATTTTTTGCGCACACACTGCGTTTTGTTACGCAATTAAGGGAAGCTAACCCTTGGCTGATTTATCTTTTACCGTTGGGAGGAATTGTTACTGCCGGTTTGTATCAGCTTTTTAAAATGAGCAATAACCGCGGTACTAATGAGCTGATTGTTGCTGTTCTTAATAATCAGTCAGTACGTGCTATGGTAGCTCCTATTATGTTTGCTTGTACTACTGTCACACATCTTTTGGGCGGTTCTGCTGGACGTGAAGGTGCGGCACTTCAGATAGGCGGCAGTTTTGCTTCAATGCTTGCAAAACTGCTTCGCTTTAAAGAAAGAGATCGAACTATACTGATTATGAGCGGTATGAGTGCGGTTTTTGCGGGCTTATTTGGCACACCGCTGACGGCTACCTTGTTCGCATTGGAATTTGAGTCGGTAGGAACTATTTTTTCGCCGGCGCTTCTCCCTTGTTATTTGTCGGCGTTTACTGCAAGCCGCTTGTCTGCGGCATTTGGTGTTCATTCGGAAACTGCAATTTTTACGGAAACAGTACCTTTTACAGCAATAACCAATTTTAAAATACTTATTCTTTCTCTTGCTGTGGCACTTTTATCGATAGCAGTTTGTACTCTGATGCACAAAATGGAGTACTTGGCTAAAAAATATATTCCTAATGTGTGGCTTCGCATAGTTCTGGGAGCCATTGTTATTATAGGTTTAACGTTACTGGTAGGTGACCAAAGATATAACGGTGCAGGAATGGAAATGGCGCTTGGGGCAATCGCAGGTAATGCTGAATGGTATGATTTCTTGCTTAAATTTCTGTTTACTGCGGTTACACTTGCAGTTGGCTTCAAGGGCGGTGAAATTGTTCCTACTTTTTGTATTGGTGCAACCTTTGGGTGTGTTCTTGGAAACTTGTTGGGAATGGATCCTTGCTTTGCGGCGGCTTTGGGCTTGATTGGCTTGTTTTGCTGTGTAACCAACAGTCCGATTACTGCTATTGTCCTTAGTGTAGAAATGTTCGGCAGTGCTAATATCCATTTGTTCGCATTTGTCAGCGTAATAGTTTTTGTCTTATCGGGTAACTGCGGACTTTACAGTAGTCAGAAACTTCCATATCTGAAAGAATAAAAGGATGACAGATTTTTCTGCCATCCTTTTATTACAATATAAAAATCAATCTGCTTTTCCCGGGAAAAGTCTGAATGTGAAGTCAAACTTTTTCTCAAGAAGCCTGTATTTGTCAAGGCTCAACGGGCCGCAAGATGCCGAACCGCAGCTGAGTTGCTTGTAGTCAAGACTGAGTACAGTCTCTTTCATTGCTTCAAGCTCATAGTCGTGCTTTGCATCCTGAATCATTTTCGGCGTAAAGTGCTGTGCATTTACGCTGAATGAATCGAAATCCTCAGCAGTGCAGTAAAGTCCCACACCGTCAGCGTTTCTGACCTCTGCCCACTTTGTGCCGTAGTGTGAGGAATTCTCCTGCGGACGGACATAGTGTTCAAAGTTATCGGTAACAGTTGTACAGAACTTGTCAACATAGGTTGAAAGGTTCTTGTCGATGTAGCTTTCGTGCGGACCGTAGCCGAAGAAGTTGAATTCCTCAAAGCCTTCGGGCATTGTGAGCTGTAAACCGATTCTCGGAAGCACTTCAATTCCCTCTGTAGCATTACCGTCAACGTTTACAAGTACGGCACCGTCAGGGAGGAAGGTGTATGTTATTGTTCCTCGGAAAACAGGGTCATGGATATATGAACCCATTGCGATTTCAGCTTTGATTACTGCCTTTTCGGCACTGCTTTCTTTAAGCTCTGCACTGTATGTTTTCTGTTTAAGTCTGTAAATACCGATTTCTTCCCACTGCTCCGTGTAACGGATATCGTTATCAATAGGAGCACGGTAGAAATTAAGCTCAACTGGCTTTGTAATAATGTCAACGTCACCGTGTTTGATTGTTTCAAGTCTGCCGTATGGCTTGTCAAAAACAAAGCTGTTTTCGCCTGCGGTTATTTTGATGTATCTGTCGTCCTCCTGAACGTTAACCGTTCCGTTAGTAACGCTTAAATTTTCAACGGGAGCGGAATCAAGCTTGAATTGCTTAAGTCCGCATTCATAGCCTGCCTTTGCCCAAGGCTTGTCCGTTCTTGTAACAAAGCGAAGTGTAAGATATGTCTCGCCCTTAAAGCTGTAATCGGCAGGGTTGAAGAGTGCAAAGTCGTTTGATTCTCTCGGCATAAGCATAAGTCCTGAAATATCACCCGAAGCAATAAGCTCTGCATCAGACTTGATTTCCCATTTAAAGCCGATGTCGTCAAGTCCGGCAAAGAAAAGTCGGTTCTGAATCTTAACCGAACCGTCACCGTTGTAGGAAACGAAGAATGGCTGATAAGCGATTTTTGCCTCTTTAAAGCCGGTGTGCGGTGTTCTGTCGGGGTAAACAAGACCGTCTACGCAGAAGTTCGCATCGTTCGGATAATCGTTGAAGTCACCGCCGTAGGTATATTTATAACCGCCCTTGCCGTCGGAAACAGCAACAGAATGGTCTGTGTATTCCCAGATACAACCGCCGACAAATCTGTCGTCAGACTCAATAAGCTCCCAGTAATCTCGAAGGTCTCCGGGGCCGTTACCCATTGCGTGACAGTACTCGCAAAGGTAGAAGGGCTTTTTAGCACGCTTTTTGCTTTCAAGAATTTCTTTACATTTATCAATTGAAGGATACATCCAGCTTTCAACGTCGGAAACGTCTGTAAACTTTTTCTTCGCTCTGTCTGTGTAAGCGTAGTTTGCACCCTCGTAGTGAATGATAGCATCAGACTTTCTGCCCTTTATGTAGTCACGCATAGCACGGTGGTTGTCACCGCAACCGGATTCATTACCGAGTGACCAGAAGATAACGCAGGCACGGTTTTTGTCACGCTCAAACATTCTCTTTGCACGGTCAACGTAAGATTCTTTCCATTCGGGGTTCTGTGATAATGAACTCCAATATCCGTGAGTTACGGATGCATCAAGCTCGTTGTCCTTTAAGGTACGGCAAATTCTTGCCCCTGCGCCGTGAGTTTCAATGTCGGCTTCGTCAACAACAAGGAAACCGAGCTCATCGCACATCTCAAGAAGTCTGGGGTCGTTGGGGTAGTGAGATGTTCTGATAGCGTTCACGTTGTGACGCTTCATAATATACAAGTCCTCGAGCATGTGGTCAACGGGTGTTGCGTGACCGAGAAACGGGTGAGAATCGTGACGGTTAACACCGCGGATTTTTATTTTCTGACCGTTGAGGTACAGAACGGAATGTTTAATGACAAGCTCCTTGATACCGATTTTTGCAAGTATTGTCTCACCGGGAACGTCAAGATAAAGGCTGTAAAGAAGCGGAAGCTCGTCACTCCAGAGTATCGGATCGTCAAACTTGATTTTGATTTTACCGTCTTTACTTTCGCCTGCGGCAACTTCTTCGCCGTGGGGAGAAACAAGCTTGTAGTCAACCTCTCTGTCACCGAAGATTTTAAGGTCAACGTCAATAACACAGCGTGTAAGCTTCTTTTTAAGCTCGGTTTTAATAAAGAAGTCTTCAATTCTTCCCCTTGCGCTTCTTTCAAGGATATAAACCTCACGGAAGATACCGCTCATTCTCCACATATCCTGGTCTTCAAGATATGTTCCGTCGCACCATTTAAGTACGAGAACGGCAATTCTGTTTTTACCAACGTGAACAAAATCACTGATTTTGAATTCACTTGTCATATGGCTGACCTGACTGTAGCCGACAAACTTTCCGTTTATCCAGAGGTAGAAGCATGAGTCAACACCCTCAAAATTAAGGAAGAGGTCACGGGCAATCATATTCTCGTCAACTTCAAAATCACGTATATAAATACCGCAGGGGTTTTCATCGGGAACATGAGGCGGGTCAAGCGGAATAGGGTAGCTGTAGTTTGTATAATTCGGCTTGTCATAGTCCTTGTCAAGATCCATCTGCCAGTTCATCGGTACCTTGATTTTATTGTAATGTGAGTCGATTTCATAATCCTCTGCGTAAAATCCGTCCTCAACATCTACGAGACTTGAATAAAATCTGAAATCCCATTCACCGCAAAGTGAGTGGAAATACTTCGACTCGGAGCGGGGGAGCTCCGCAGCCTTTTCGTCCTGATAAGGAATGAAATATGCTCTTGGTTCTTCACAGCCATAGTGAAGAACATCTAAACTTTTATGATAGTCGGGTAATTTTAACATTTTAAAACCTCCGTCAATTATAACTCGATTTTTGCTTTCCTTGAGTTTATTCCGTAGAAGATTGTCGGATCAAACTTCGGCTTTCTTGAATATGTATAGAGTCCGTTCTGCTCCTGCTCAATGTCATAAAGCTGAGTGTAGCAGAAACCGAATATATACTCGTTGTCAAGAAGAGCGTCGGTAAGTCCCTGATAACGCTCAATAAATTCATACTTGTTCTTCGGTGCGTTACCGTAACCCCAGGCGTTCTGTTCACCGGGATTCATTGACCACTGAATTCCGCCGTATTCGCTGACAAACATCGGCTCGCCTCTGTATGTCTGTCTTTGTGCGTGGCAGTCAAAAACCTTGCCCTCACCGAGCTTTTCGTAATGTGAACGGAATTCTTCGACATCCTGAACATAATCGTGAATATCAAAGATTTCGCCCGTAACGTGGAAGTTACCGCTGACATCAATGCAAGGACGTGTCGGGTCAAATGCCTTTGTAACGTCATAAATCATCTTAAGTGCAGGGTCGTGCTGCTTTCTGCCGTCGTAGTCCCATGTTTCGTTGAGGGGACACCAGCCGATGATTGACGGGTGGTTAAAGTCTCTTTCAAGCTCTTCAAGCCACTCGGGGATAACGCTGTAAACAATATTCGGGTTTGATGAGTCAAGACCCCAGTTCGGGAATTCGCCCCAGACGATATAACCCATCTTGTCGCAATGGTAGAGGAATCTCGGCTCAAAAATCTTCTCGTGAAGTCTTGCACCGTTGAAGCCTACGTCAAGCGAAATCTGAATATCCTTGACAAGTGCCTCTTCGTTCGGAGCTGTGTAAATTCCGTCGGGATAGAAGCCCTGGTCAAGCACAAGACGCTGAAAAACGGATTTGCCGTTGATAAGGAACTTGTAGCCGTCGAGCTTCACATCACGAAGTCCGAAATAGCTGTCAACTCTGTCGTCGTTGAATTTAAGCTCAAGATCGTAAAGTCTGCCTTCGCCGACTGTCCAGTAAAATGCTTCTTTAAGGTCAAGGTGAGCGTTAACAAGACCGCCCTTTGTTTCAACACTGCCGACACCCATAATTCTGTCATGGAAGAGAGCGAGTGCTTCAAACTTACCCTCACCGACTACCTTTGCCTGAATGTCAACCGAGCAGTTTTCTGCATTCGGGAAAATTTTGATACTCTCGATGTATGACTTCGGTGTAAATTCAAGCCATACAGTCTGCCAAATACCTGTTGTTCGTGTGTAGTCGCAACCGTGTGAATAATATTCCTCACTCTGCTTGCCTCTTGGCTGGAGCGGATTGCGGACGTCATCCTCTGCATAAACAGTAACGGTATTCACACCGGGCTTTATGTAATCTGTAATGTCAAATTTAAAAGAAATGTAGCCGCCCTTGTGCTTGCCGACCTCAACGCCGTTAATGTAAACAGTAGCCTCATAGTCAACAGCACCGAAGTGAAGAACAGTTCTCATATCTGAGTAACGCTCGGGAATAACAAATTCCCTTGCATACCATACAGCAGCCATAAAGTCTTTGTTCTCAACTCCCGAAAGAACGCTCTCCGGGCAGAAGGGGACATTTATAACAGAGTCAAGGCGAGTGCCTCTCTCATAAAACTTCTTTGCAAGTCCGCTTTTAGAGTTGTCAATCTGGAAACTCCATTTGCCGTTCAGGTTCATCCATGACTGACGCTGAAATTGCGGATTCGGATGTTCGGGGCGTGGTATATTCATAACAATAACCCTCCATTTTAATTTTTTGTTATAATACCATATCTTGTTGATTTGTTCAATAGAAAATGCAGATAAAGTGTTTTTTGAATATAAATTTTATTCCGATTTTTCTGTACAAAATTACATATATGTGGTATATTAAACTAAAAATGCGGAGGTGATATGGTGACGGAAAATGAGCTTTTATTAGCCAGGGTAGAAGACTGTATCTCTGCGTGCTCTGGAAACTATCTCATAACAGGCACCAATTTTCTGGACATCTATCAACAAAGCACTGTTATAGAGTATCTCAAAAAGCGTAGCGAAGTTAAATATGAGCTTTACGGCGGATTTGACGACAGCGAACGAAAAATTGCTGTTTTCTTGCCTGATTATGCAAACGGTGTTGATTATATAAAAGAAAATCCGGACCTTTCCCTGATAGTTGCTTTAAAAATAACAAAGGACAGCTTTTCAACCCTTTCACACCGTGATTACCTCGGTGCGGTAATGGGACTCGGCATCAAGCGTGAGGCTGTCGGTGACATTCTAGTTTCGGACAGCGGTTGCGCAATGGCGGTTATCAGAAGCGTTGCCGCTTATATTAAAGAAAACCTTGTTTCGGTAGGCAGGGGAAGCGTTAAAGCTGAAATCAGCGATACTTTCGAGAGTTTTGTAAGCAATTCAACTTTTGAAACTAAACGCTGTTATGTATCTTCAATGCGTCTTGACGGAGTTGTTTCTGCGGCGTTTTCTCTTTCCCGAAGCACTGCCGCAGACAAAATCCGCAGAGGCGAGGTGCTTATGAACGGAGTTGTGATGACAAAATCAGATGTCAAGGTACCTTTCGGTGCCAAGCTGGTTATTCACGGAAGCGGCAAGGTTATTGTTGATGAAGATGCAGGTGTCACCAAAAAAGGCAGACAGGCATTTTTGATAAAGAAATATTGATTAAAAGGTTGTGTTATTATGTTAAACATTGCTCACAGAGGCTTCAGCGGAAAATATCCCGAAAACACAATGCTTGCATTCGAGAAGGCGATTGAAGCAGGTGCAGACGGAATTGAACTTGATGTTCATTTATCCAAGGACGGAGAAATTGTAATAATTCACGACGAGCTTATAAACCGCACCACCGACGGTGAAGGCTTCGTTGCAGATTACACCTATGAGGAGCTTTCAAAGTTTGATGCAAGTGCATCCTTCACGGGTGTTTACGGTTTTAACAAAATTCCGACCTTGCGTGAATGCTTTGAGCTCATAAAACCTGTTGACGGCTTTTTGGTTAACATCGAGCTTAAAACCGGTGTCAACGAATACCCGGGTATCGAAAAGGCTGTTCTTGAGCTTATTGAAGAATTCGGACTTGAGGACAGAATAATAATTTCGAGCTTTAACCATTACAGCGTAATGCGTTTCAAAGCACTCAATCCCAAGATAAAGTGCGGCTATCTTGTTGCAAGCTGGCTTTATGATGTGGGCGAATATACCCAAAAACGTGGTGTCGAGTGTGTGCATCCTCTTTTCCTTTCGCTTAACGAAGAAAGCGTAGCAGAAATAAAGAAAAATTCAGTTCAAATCAATACCTGGACGGTAAACAAACCCGAAGATGTTGAAAGACTTTACAAACTCGGTGTTGATGCGGTTATCGGTAATTTCCCAGATATGACCAAAAGAGTGATTGACACTCTTAATAGTGAAAAATAATTAAAATCTTTTAATTTTCACTTGAAATTCACAACATATAGTAGTAATATAAACCAAAATAACCATTATAAATTAAGAAGGTGCTTTTATGTTTACAGGTAAACCGGAAGAGTTCAGAGGCATATATTCGTTGTTGCTTACTCCTTTCAAAGAGGATAAGTCAATTGACTACGATGTTTATGCGCAGTATGTTGAGTGGCAGGCAGAAAAAGGTTCGCATCATCTTTTCTCTGTTTGCGGTAGTGCTGAAATGACATTGCTTACACCCGAAGAGAGAATTAAGTGTGCTGAAATTGCTGTTAAACACGCTTGTGGTGCAGACGTTGTTGCAACTGCAAACCTCGAGCCTACCTGGCAGCATCAGGTTGAAGAGGTTAAGCGTATGGAGCAGACAGGTGTTGACGGTCTTGTTTTTGTAACAAGAGGTGTCGGTGATAAGGATGACCAGCTCGTTGATTACCTTTCAGAGCTTGCAGAGCATACAACGCTTCCTATTCTCCTTTACGAGTTTCCGGGCTTCCAGCCTCACTGTATGTCCGGCAAGGCATATGGCGAGCTTGTCAAAACAGGTAAGTTTAAGGGAATCAAGGACACAACCTGTTCATTGGAGCTTATTAAAGAAAAAATAGCAGTTCAGGGCGAGTCAGCTGTTCTTCAGGCGAACATTCCGTTCCTCTTTGACGCTTATGTAGCAGGTGCAAGAGGTGTTTGTGCAACTCCGACTTCATGCGGTGCAGGTCTTTTCCGCAAGATGTATGATGAATTCTTTGTTGAAAATAACATTGAAAAAGCTCGTGAAACATACAACGAGATTATTCTTCTTGACAACTGTATTGACAGCGGCTTTAATGCAAGTGCAAAGTATCTTGTTCAGCTTCAGGGTATTCCGATGTCAACTGTAACCAGAACAGGCTCATCAATCGGTCCTGCAAGAAGAAGAAGCATCGAGTCCTTCTACGAGTACGCAACACAGAAGGGTATCCTTTAATATTATTTTGAATATGAACAAACTTTTAACAAAGAGTCCACTTGCTGGGCTCTTTGTTACATTTTGCTTAATCTGTCTATACATTTCTACCATAAATGTATAAGATTTTGTCTTGAAAACACCACTTTAATGTGATAAAATCTTTCAAAAGGGGGCAGAACTATGGCATCACAAAGTTCAGGGGAAAAGACTAAACTCCTAATTGCAAATTCTTTAAGGAAGCTGATGAAAAAGAAGTCTCTTGATAAAATCAAGATTCGTGAAATCGTTGAGGATTGCGGTGTTAACCGCCAGACCTTTTATTATCACTTTCAGGATATCTATGCCCTTGTTGAATGGATTTACACCTATGACGGAAAACGTATTGTAGACGACCATAAGGATGATCATGACTGGAGTGGGATAATCAAAGAGATGTTCAACTATCTCGAGGAGCATCAGGACGAAATCAAATGTGTTGTCAATTCTAAAGCAGACAAGTTTTTTCATGATTTTATTCACGAAAAAATCGGTACAGTATGCAGAATTGTAATTGACGGAGTTTCCCAAAAAATGAAGGTTGAAGATTACTATAAGGATTTCATTGCAAATTTCTATACTTATGCAGTTTGCGGTGTTGTTGAGTGCTGGATGAAAAACCGCAATGCAACACGTATGTCGAGCGATGAGCTTATCCGTTTGTTCAACCTGACAATCAGGGGCAATGTTATGGCAGCCTTAAGACGTTGCGAGGCTGAAACAGCTTTTCTTGCACAGGATTAAAAACAGTTGACAAAATTTAATTATAGTGATAAAATACTTCGGTAAAAGACGTTGACGAAGAGGGGCTTTGTTCAAACCTTTCAAGAGAGCTGTCGGCAGGTGTAAGACAGCAAGTGTTAAACAAGGCTTGTAGCTTCCGAGTCGGAGAGAAGAAAACCTGTGTGGTGATTAGACCTCTCCCGTTATGCTTCGTAAAAGCATCAAAAGCGGCATTTTTCTGAATGCAATTTGAGTGGTACCGCGGGTTTATTCAGCTCGTCTCAAAGTTTTCTTTGAGGCGGGCTTTTTTGTTTTATTTTTTATATTGTAATTACACAAGGAGGAGATATATATGGCAAAGGATCTTGCAAAACAGTATGATCCGAAAGACGTTGAAGACAGAACCTATAAATTCTGGCTTGACGGCAAATATTTTCACGCAAAGTGTGACCCTGAAAAGGAGCCGTATACAATAGTTATACCGCCGCCGAACATCACGGGTCAGCTTCATATGGGTCACGCCCTTGACAATACTCTTCAGGATATTCTTATCCGTTACAGACGTATGCAGGGCTACGACACACTCTGGCTTCCGGGCACAGACCACGCATCAATCGCAACCGAAGCAAAAATTGTTGAGGCTATGGCTGCTGAAGGTATTACAAAGGATGATATCGGACGTGACGGCTTCCTTGTACGTGCTTGGGATTGGAAAGAAAAGTTTGGTGGCAGAATCATTGAACAGCTTAAGAAATTAGGCTCATCCTGCGACTGGGACAGAGAGCGTTTTACTCTTGATGAAGGCTGCAGCAGAGCAGTCCGTGAGGTTTTTGTCAGACTTTACGAAAAAGACCTTATCTACAGAGGCAACAGAATGGTAAACTGGTGCCCGTACTGTGAAACATCAATATCTGATGCTGAGGTTGAGTACAGTGAGCAGGACGGTAATTTCTGGCATCTTCTTTATACAGTTAAAGAAACAGGCGAGCAGCTTGAGCTTGCTACTACAAGACCTGAAACTATGCTCGGTGATACAGCCGTTGCAATCAACGCAGAGGACGAAAGATATGCACACCTTCACGGCTGTCACGTTATCCTTCCGCTTCTTAATAAAGAAATTCCTATCGTTTGCGATGAACACGCAGATATGACCAAGGGAACAGGTGTTGTTAAAATCACTCCTGCACATGACCCCAACGACTTTGAGGTAGGCAGACGTCACAATCTTCCTATGGTAAGAACATTTACCTACGACGGTCACATGACCGGTGCCGCTGAAAAGGCTGCGTATAACGAGCTTGTAGCAAGCGGTAAGGCTGCCGCTGATGAGCCTGAAGTACTCGATTGCGGTAAGTATGCAGGTATGACAACTATGGAAGCACGCAAGGCTATCCTTGAAGACCTTGAAGCAGGCGGATATATCAAATATATTGAACCGCTTAAGCACGAGGTTGGCACCTGCTACCGTTGTCATTCAACAATTGAGCCTATGGTTTCAAAGCAGTGGTTTGTTCGTATGGAGCCTCTTGCCAAGCCGGCTATTGAAGCTGTTGAAAAGGGAGAAACTGTTTTTGTTCCCGAGAGATTCACAAAGAACTATATGAACTGGATGAGAGGTACACGTGATTGGTGTATTTCACGTCAGCTCTGGTGGGGTCACCGTATTCCTGCCTGGTATTGTGCTGATTGCGGTGCAACTATTGTTTCAAAAACAGATATAGATACTTGTCCTCATTGTTCGGGCAAGAATATTCAGCAGGACGAGGATACCCTTGATACATGGTTCTCATCGGCACTCTGGCCGTTCTCAACTCTCGGCTGGCCTGATGAAACAGCAGATCTTAAGCATTATTATCCCACAAGCACACTTGTTACAGGCTACGATATCATTGGCTTCTGGGTAAGCCGTATGATATTCTCGGCTCTTGAATATACAGGTCAGGTTCCGTTTGATACCGTTCTTATTCACGGTCTTGTAAGAGATGCCTTGGGCAGAAAAATGTCAAAGTCTCTCGGCAACGGTATTGACCCGCTTGAGGTTATCGACCAGTACGGTGCTGACGCACTCCGTCTTACACTTGCAACAGGTAACAGCCCGGGTAATGATATGAGATTCTCGGACGATAAGGTAAGTGCAAGCCGTAACTTTGCAAACAAAATCTGGAATGCGGCAAGATTTATCCTTATGAATCTCGGCGAGGACGAAAAAGCACCTCACGTTCCAGAAAACCTTGCACTTGAAGATAAGTGGATTTTAAGTCTTTACAACAAGCTTACAAAGGAAGTAACGGATAACCTTGATAAGTTTGAACTTGGTATCGCTATTCAGAAGCTTTACGACTTTATCTGGGATATCTTCTGTGACTGGTACATCGAAATTGCCAAAATCCGTCTTAACTCGGGTGACGAAAGGGCGGCACAGACAGCACGTGATATGCTTGTTTATATTATGTCTAACACACTTAAGCTTCTTCATCCGTTTATGCCGTTCATCACAGAGGAAATCTGGCAGACTCTTCCGCACGACGGTGAGTCAATTATGGTTTCCGAGTGGCCTGTTTATAACGAGGCATATAACTTCTCGGTTGAAGAGCAGGAAATGGACAGAATTATGGAGGCAGTCCGTGCAATCCGTAACCGCAGAGCAGAGATGAATGTTCCGCCGTCAAGAAAGGCGAAGTATTACATCGCAACTGCTTATAAGGACACCTTCCGTCAGGCAGGTATCTTTATGCAGAGACTTGCATCCTGTTCCGAGGCAGAGGTTGGCGACAGCTTCGAGTTTGACGATGCGGTTTGCGTTGTTACAACCGATGCAAAGGTTTACATCCCGATGGGTGACCTTGTTGACTTTGAGGCAGAAATCGCACGCCTTGAAAAGGAGAAGGAAAAGGTACTCAAAGACCTTGAATTCATCGACAAAAAGCTCAATAACGAAAACTTTGTTGCAAAAGCACCGCAGGCTGTTGTTGACGGTCAGCGTGAAGCCGCACAGAAGCTTCGTGACAAGATTGCAATGATCGACGAAAGCCTCGCAAAATTGCAGAAATAATAATTCATAAACCAAGCCGTAGCAGTACAAATTCCTGCTACGGCTTATTTTTGCACAGACTAAACAGCCTCCCTTGCCTAAAAGGCGGTGGATTTTGGCGAAGCCAAAAGACGGAGGGATAGGCAGAGAAAATTTAACTGACAGATAATATTGAAAGAAAAAAACAGACAATTTCGTAGGGCAGGGATTTATCCCTGCCGTAAAACTATTCCGAAATAACTCTTGCTATCAACAAAAAACAATGATAAAATAGTTTCAAAATTTTGCACATAAGAAGTGATTTTATGAATTATAACGAAGCACTGAGTTTTATTCATTCACGAATGAAGTTTGGCTCACGACCGGGTATGGAACGCATTTGCGCTCTCTGTGAGGCATTCGACAATCCGCAGGACAAACTTAAATACGTCCACGTCGCAGGCACAAACGGTAAAGGCTCAACCTGCACAATGATTGCCGAAATGCTCAAAGCCGCAGGCTATAAGGTTGGTCTTTTTACCTCACCGTTTGTTGTTGATTTCCGTGAAAGAATACAGATAAATTCCGAAATGATACCCAAGGAAGACTTTGCGAAAATCGTCGAAAAAGTCGTCCCTGTGGTCGAAGAGTTAAAGTCCAAAAGCATTGAGCCTACAGAATTTGAAATCATTACTGCCGTGGCTTTTCTTTACTTTCTTCAGGAAAACTGCGACATAGTTGTCCTTGAGGTCGGTCTCGGCGGCACGCTTGATTCAACCAACATAATCAAGAAGTCAGAAGTCAGCGTAATCACATCAATTTCAATGGATCACACCGACATTCTTGGTGATACAATCCTCGACATTGCGGCTCATAAATGCGGCATTTTTAAATCGGGCGGCCACGTTGTCGGTTATCCTCAACCCGATTTCGCCGTAGAGAGATTTGTAAAAGAAAAGGCGAAAGAAGCAGGCTGTGACTATACCCATTCCGACCTTGGCAGAATAAGACTTGTGCATGAGGAGTTTGACGGCTCAACTATCATTTACGCAGGCTGTACCTTCAAAATTCCGCTTTCGGGCAAGCATCAGATTTATAACTTCTCAACCGCCATTTCAGCAATAAACGTCCTCAAAGGCAAGGGCTGGAACGTTTCTGTGAAAAATATGCTTGACGGTGTTGCCGCACTCAAAATGCCTGCAAGAGTTGAAACTGTTTCAACAGACCCGCTCGTTATCGTTGACGGCGGTCACAACGCAGAAGGCTTTGATGCTCTTTGCTACACACTCGAAAAGTATTTTAAAGACAAAAAAATCATTGCCGTTTTTGGTATGATGAAAGACAAGGACTACGCATACTGTGCTAAAAAACTCGCACCCCTGTGTGAAAAAATCTACACCACCACGGTTTCAAATCCTCGTTCCTTAACCGCAAAGGAGCTTGCCGAGGAGTTAAAAAAGCACGGTGCAAAGGCAAAACCCGTTGACGATTGCGGCAAGGCTTACAAAAAAGCTCTCAAAAAAGCGGATAAAGATTCCGTTGTTGTCGTCTGTGGCTCGCTTTATCTTGCATCAGACATCAAAAATCTACAAAATTAGTTTTTGTTTTATACCTTACTTCAACAAAATATTTTCGGACAATCCTTTATCCTTATGGATAGAGGATTTTTTCTTTTATCGGTTAGGAGGTATATGTGTGCCCGTAAGAATAATCTCAACAACACAGCGGGTAACCGCATTTCTGGAGGGTGAAATTGACCACCATACAGCATCGGCATTGCGAATGGAAATTGACGATGCCATTCAGCGCAATAAGCCGAAAACACTTAAGCTTGACTTCTCCGATGTAACCTTTATGGACTCGTCGGGGATAGGACTTGTTATGGGCAGATTCCGCACCATTCAGCCCTTGGGCGGAAAGCTCGTAGTGTCAAATCTTTCACCGCAGGTGTATAAAATTATGCAGCTCGCAGGTCTTGAAAAAATCGCAAAAATCAGCAAACGGGAGGAAGTAAACAATGCAGATAATAAATGATTTTAAAATGACTATTGACTCGAAATCCGTCAACGAAAGCTTCGCACGCTCTACCGTGGCGGCTTTTGTTGCACAGCTTGACCCCACACTCGACGAAATTTCCGACATTAAAATGGCTGTGAGTGAAGCGGTGACTAATTGTATCGTCCACGCTTACCCCGAGTGCGTGGGCAAGATTTACATACATGCCGCAATCCTTGAGGGGAGCAGAGTGAAAATAAGCGTACGGGACAAGGGGTGCGGAATAATGGATGTAAAGCAGGCTATGGAGCCTCTTTTCACAACCCTCGGCGGTGAACGTGCAGGTCTCGGTTTTGCTGTTATGGAAAGCTTTACCGATAAAATAACAGTTCGTTCCAAGCCTGAAAAGGGTACAACCGTAACTATGTATAAGCGAATAAACGGACGTGCCGCCCTATGATTCTTGAAAAAAGCGACAGAGATGAAAAGATAAAAGAAAACCTCGGTCTTGTTCATTCGTGTGCGCACAAGCTGACGGGTCGGGGAGTGGAATATGACGACCTTTTTCAGGCAGGCTGTGTCGGTCTTATCAAGGCGGTTGACGGCTTTGACGAAACACGGGGTTTCAGCTTTTCAACCTATGCAGTTCCCGTAATCCTCGGTGAAATGAAGCGCATTTTCCGTGATGACGGTACAGTCAGCGTCAGCCGTTCACTTAAGGAAAAGGGTAGAAAAATCAATTACGAACGGGAAGCGTTTATAAAAAAATTTGATCGTGAACCGACTGTCAAGGAGCTTGCACAGCGTCTCGGCTTTGACGAATACGAAACCGTACAAGCAATAACCGCCTCAATGCCGGTAATCTCTTTGACAGCGCAGGATAACGAAAACGACAGTCAGCTCGATATTCCTGTCGGCTCACCTGAAGAAGCTCTTTCAACCTCAATCGCACTCGAACAGGTGATGAACGACCTTGATGAACGGGATAAGGATATAATCAGGTTAAGGTATTATTCAGGGCTTACCCAGACTGTGATAGCCGACCGCCTCGGAATGACACAGGTGCAGGTTTCTCGCCGTGAAAAAGTAATTTTAAAGCAAATGCGTTCAAAATTGTTGTAGACAAAATCCGTTTTGAGTGTTATTATCTCTTCGGAGGTGTTATAATGCCCGGTAAAACAAATTGCGAAAGCTGCAACAACTTTTGCTATGATGAGATAGAGGATTACTACTACTGCTCAATGAATCTTGACGAGGACGAATACGTCAAGTTTTTAAGCTCATCTTATTACGATTGTCCGTACTATGAGCCTGACGATGAATATAAAATCGTAAGAAAACAGAATTAAATCATAAAACCGAGCAAAAAGCTCGGTTTTTCTTGCATATTTATACATTTTGTGCTAAACTAACCCTTATATAATATGTTTGATTTTTGCGAATACTATTGTTAGTATTTTTGGTTAGAAGGTTTTTTATGTTAATAGATTTTCACAGTCACATTTTTCCTGACAGAATTGCCGCCGGTGCCTTAAAATCTTTAAGCGACAGCATTGTCAGGTATCAGGGCGAAAGATATCCGCATTATACCGACGGTACGCTCAACGGCATACTCAAATCAATGGAGGATAACGGCGTTGATATGTCCGTTATTTTACCGATTGCCACCAAGCCCACACAGACCGGAACAATAAATGCGTTTGCAAAGGGTATCAGAAACGAAAAGGTGGTTTCTTTCGGCTCACTTCATCCCGAACAGGACGATTGGGAGACTGTGCTTGAAAACCTCGCAGAGGAAGGCTTCAGGGGAATTAAACTTCACCCCGAATACCAGTCGTTTTTTGTTGACAGTAAGAGGTCAATTGAAATACTAAAAAAAGCCGAAAAGCTCGGTCTTTACACCGTACTTCATGCAGGCTACGACTACGGTATGCCGCCACCGGTTCATTGCCAGCCGGACAGACTGAAAAATGTTCTCACAGAAGTTTCGGGTAAATACATTATTGCCGCTCATCTTGGCGCCTTTGTTAATTGGGACGAGGTTGAAAAGCACCTTGTCGGCACTCCGGTAAACTTCGACACAGCCTTTATTTCAAAGTTCATTTCGCCTGAGCAATGCAAGCGCATTATCCGTAATCACGGCGCAGACAAAATCCTTTTCGGTAGCGATTCACCGTGGCAGGAGCCTAAAACCGAGCACAAGTTTCTTTTAGGTCTCGGACTTGAAAAGGACGAAGAGGACAAGATTTTTTATAAAAATGCATTGAAAATTTTAAAATAATGAGGAATCCAAAATGAGAATTGTAGTTAAAGTCGGAACATCAACGCTTGCACACGCAGGCGGACTTTTGAATATCCGCAGGGTAGAGGCACTCTGCAAGGTTTTGAGCGACCTTAAAAACGCAGGTCACGATGTTATTCTTGTTTCCTCCGGTGCTATCGGAATGGGCGCAGGAAAGCTTCAGCTAAAGTCAAGACCTACCGACATCGCAGGCAAGCAGGCGGCGGCAGCAGTCGGTCAGTGTGAGCTTATGTACACTTACGATAAGCTCTTCTCCGAATACAACCATACCGTCGCACAGCTTCTTATGACGGGTGACGATTTCCACCACACGGACAGATACAATAACTTTATCAATACAATGAATAAGCTTCTTGAATTCTCTGCGTTGCCGATTATCAACGAAAACGACACGGTCTCTACCGATGAAATCAAGGTTGGCGACAACGACACACTCTCGGCAATGGTTGCTGTCAGCGTTAATGCAGATTTGCTTGTTCTTCTTTCAGATATTGACGGTCTGTTTACTGCTGACCCGCACAAGGATGCAGATGCAACACTTATTTCCGTTGTTTCTGAAATCACGGACGAAATCCGTGCGCTTGCAGGCGGTGAGGGCTCAACCCTCGGAACGGGCGGTATGAAAACGAAAATTCACGCCGCTGAAATCAGTACCTCAAAGGGCTGTGATATGGTAATTGCAAACGGTGAAGATCCGTACATTCTTTATGATATTGTTGACGGTAAGTCCGTCGGCACAAGATTTCTTAAAAAGGTCGGTGAATAAATTGACGACACTCGATATTTTAAAGCAGGCAAAGGCGGCAAAAAGCGTTCTTGCAAAGCTTACAAGTGAAGAGAAGAACAATGCACTTTACGCAATGGCAGATGCACTTGTAGAGTATGCTGACGATATTTTAAAAGAAAATCAGGCAGACATAGAAGCGGCAAAGGGGATTATTTCCGATGTTATGATTGACCGTCTTACCCTTACAAAAGAGCGTATTGACGGTATGGCAGACGGTATCCGTGCGGTTGCCAAGCTTCCTGACCCTGTCGGCGAAGTTCTCGAACGAGTTGAACGTGAAAACGGAATGGTAATTGAAAAGACTGCTGTTCCTATGGGCGTTGTTGCAATCATTTACGAGAGCCGTCCGAACGTTTCTTCCGATGCGGCGGCACTTGCACTCAAAAGCGGTAATGTATGTGTGCTTCGTGGCGGTAAAGAGGCATTCAGAAGTGCAAACGCAATTGTAAACGCACTCCGTAAGGGTCTTAAAAAGCTCGGAATTGACGAGACTGTTATCAATATGGTGCAGGATACAAGCCGTCAGAGCGCAAACGAGCTTATGACAGCCGACGGCTATGTCGACCTCCTTATCCCACGTGGTGGTGCAGGTCTTATCAATGCTTGTGTCAAAAACGCAACTGTTCCGTGCATACAGACAGGTACGGGTATCTGCCACGTTTATGTTGACGAAACAGCAGACCTAGAAATGGCTCTTAAAATCATTGAAAATGCAAAAACAAGCCGTCCTTCCGTCTGCAACGCAGAAGAGGTTTGCCTTGTAAACAGAAAGATTGCGGCTGAATTTTTGCCGAAATTAAAGAAAACTCTTGTTGATGATCGCAAGATAAATCCCGTTGAGTTAAGACTTCATACGTCAGCACAGGAGTTCATTGACGGAACACCTGCGGGTGAGGATGATTTTGATACAGAATTCCTCGATTACATACTCGCTGTAAAGGTTGTTGAGGATGTAAACGAAGCTGTTGCACACATCTCCGAGCATTCCACTCACCACAGCGAAGCAATCGTCACATCAAGTGATGAAGCGATTGAAATCTTTACAAGAGATGTTGACAGCTCATCGGTTTATGTCAATGTAAGCACACGCTTTACAGATGGCGGTGAGTTCGGTCTCGGCTGTGAAATGGGTATCTCAACACAGAAGCTCCACGCAAGAGGCCCAATGGGACTTCGTGAGCTTACAACCTACAAATACATCATCCGTGGTTGCGGTCAGATAAGATAAGGAGGCGGTAAAAATGGATAAAACATTCGGTTTTATCGGTTGCGGTAATATGGGCGGTGCCCTTGCAAAGGCGGTGTCGCTTGCAGGCTATCAGAACGATATTTTACTCGCCGACCTGAATACTGAAAAAGTAAAATCACTTTCGCTTGAAATTTCTGCCGAGCCTTCAACTGCACAAGTGGTAGCAAGGGAGTGCGACTTCATTTTTATCGGTGTAAAGCCGCAGATGCTCGCTGATTGCTTTGCAGAGATTAAATCTGAACTCGACGCAAGAGAAGTTAAGCCTGTTATCGTTTCAATGGCCGCAGGAGTGGCTGTGAGCGAAATTAAGAGATTGTCAGGGGTTAACTCTGTTATAAGAATAATGCCCAATATGCCCGTTTCTGTCGGCTCCGGTGTTGTGCTTGCCTGCGCAGACGGTGCAACTGACGAACAGAAAGCTCTCTTTGAAAAAGCTATGAGCAAAGCAGGTGTTTTTGACTGGATAGAAGAAAAATTCATCGATGCCGCAAGCGCTCTTTCAGGTTGCGGTCCTGCATTCGTTTATATGTTTGCCGAGGCTCTCTCGGACGGTGCAGTTGCTTGCGGACTTCCTCGTGATAAGGCAACTCTCTATGCAGCAGGAACACTTTTAGGCTCTGCTCAAATGATACTTAAAAGCGGTAAACATCCCGAAAAACTCAAGGACGATGTTTGCAGTCCCGGAGGCTCAACCATTATGGGTGTCAAGGCTCTTGAAGACGAGGGACTTCGCAGTGCGGCGATGAACGCTGTTATCGCCGCATACAAAAGAACAAAGGAATTAGGCGAATAAAAGATGTAGCTGCGGTGTCGCAGCTACATCAATTTTTTTCTCTTGAAAATAAACATACACGCAAACACCGAGCATATACTCAAGGCAATAACAAAAATATATCCGTATTTCCAGCCGAGCTCGGGCATATATTTAAAATTCATACCGTACCAGCCTGCTATAAGCGTCAACGGAGAGAAAAAGGCAGTGATAACCGTAAACAGCTTCATTGTGTTATTGAGCCTTAAATCAAGGTGCGATTGATATGTTTCACGAAGCTGAACAATGCTGTCCCGAAGCAGGTTTACGTTTGAGCAAAGCCGTTCGGATTTTTTGATAAAGTTCTTGAAATAAATAAGATTTTTGTTTTCAAACAAACCGTTTTCATTTTCAATAAAAACCTCACCGATGTCGATTAACTGCTCATAATAATTCCGCAGTCCCAAAAGCTTACGCTTGTATTTCAGCAGTTCCTCATTGAAATTCTTAAACTCATATTCATTCAGTATTTTGTCTTCCATACGGTTAATTTCAAACTCAATGTTTTCCAGTCCTGTGTTGTCGCTTTTAATAAGACTGTCAATAAAAGCAAAAATAAACTTTTCTGCTGAATAATCCTTTGCAGAGAAACGATGTATTGCTTCAAGAAATCTTTTCCGTGAGGAATGATCCTGGTCCTGAATTTCGATTATCAATATCATATTTTTCCTGATGTAAAAAGCCAGAAAAGTTTCGTTTTTGTTGTTAACATCCGGCTCAATAATCTTTATTGTGCCGAAGCTGTAATCGTTGCAAACTTCAATCTTTGACCGGAAATTATTATTTTCGTTAGTGTATTTTTCATAAGCAGAGTCGCAAAAACCAAAATTGTTATGATATTTTTCAAACTCTGTTGCTGACACATAAGCAACGATATTATTACACTCTGCAAGCTCATTAATTTCTATTTCATTTAATCTGTCGCTGAATTCAAAAATCAAAAAACCATCCCCTAAAAATTAAGACCAAACATTTTACTGTTTGGTCCTTTTTGTTATTATTTCTTGTTTTTTGAGATTTTATTCACAGCAACAGCGGCAGTTGTAACAGCGGCAACCGTACCAAGCACCGTTCCTGCAACCTTAAGCTTCATATCCTGTCTGTCGGTCACATTCTGCATATACGGACTCAGACTTTTTGATTTAAGTCCGAATTGCTTGAAGTGGTACATTCTTGTCTGAATGTTTTCAAGATTGTTTTCATCAAGAGTTATCAGTCTTACTCCAGAACGGCAACCGTCGGTGTATGGGCGGAAGCCTGCAGTTTTGGATTGTGCAAGCATAATACCGTCAACGTAGCCGGCAAAATCGTTCATATGGTCGTGACCGAAGAAAGCACCCATAACGTCGCCGATTTCTTTCCAAGCGGCAAACTGACCGCTGTTAAGGCACGGCACACAGGGACCTTCACCCAAATATCCCTCGACACAATCCTTAAGCACATAGTTTTTGTTTGACCATTTGCCGTGACCGGGAACGGAATCGAGTTTTTCGTAAGTCTTTGCTTCTCTTAAAAGCTCATATTCTTCGGGTACGGGTGTGTGCTGGAAAAGAAGTGCAGGAATGACTTTACCGCCGTTTTTCTCCTTGAGTTCGAGAGCTGTTTTTTTGTACCATTCGATCTGGTCTTCATGCACCCAGTCGTAGTAAGAAAGCTCCTGGTTTTCGGCTTTGTTATTGCTGTCAATAAACCAGAGGTTAAGTATATCCTTTTCAGCTTTAGAATCCTTTACAAGCAGGTTATAGTTGCCGTAGCCTGTTATTGAATCGTCAGCGTTGAAAAGATAGCAGTTGTCATACTCGTTATAAAGACGCATCTGCTCTTGAAGACTTACACCGTGTTCACGGTCGTGGTTTCCGAATACAAGCGCAAAGGGGATATCCTTTACCGAAACAGGGTAGACAATACGGCTGATTACAGAACGCATCTGCATCTTATTTTCAGCAAAGGCATTGTCACCTAGATAAACTACCAGGTCGGGATTTAACTGCTCAACAGCCTTTGACAAAAGTGCGTGCATATCCTCAACTATTTCTGCGGCATTTTCGGAGTGCATATCGTAGCTTTCGTGCAAATCTCCGATAAGCATAATTTTAAATTTTCCGTTTTTAAATTTCAATGGTTCTTTGTTCATGGAAAATCACTGCCTTTATGTCAGATTTTTAACAACTTTATTATACCTTTCAATTTTCTCTTTGTCAACGAAAAAAGCGGACAGTAAGACTGTCCGCACGTCGGCTTATTCAACGGTTTCAACTGTTCCGACTTCGAGCTCTTCTCTGTCTCTGAAAAGCATTGAAATGCACCAGACACCTGCGAGCGCAACAAGGGTGTAAATAATTCTGCTGACTATCGCACCCTGACCGCCGCCAATCCAGCTTACAATGTCAAATTTAAACAGACCGATTGAGCCCCAATTCAAAGCACCGACGATGACCAAAATCAATGAGATTTTGTCTAACATAAAATCATCTCCTTAATTTATGCTCAATCATAGTTTTTTCGCAAAATCAGAAAATATACCAATATTTCTATTTAAAACAGTTGAAAATAATCGGGATTTGAAATATAATCTATTTGAATATGTTTAGGAAGTGTTTAAATGATTTTTAAAAATTTTGTTGATATGCATTCTCACACAAATCATTCCTTTGACGGCAATTATCCTATTGAAGAGTTGTGTGAAAGCTCAATACAGAGAGGCATCAAAACAGTAGCCTTTACTGACCATGTTGAAATGGACTTTTTCAGAGAAAAAGAGTTTGACAAGACTGCTGACGAATCCTTTGCAGATATTGTAAGAGCCAAGGAACTCTTTAAAGACAGAATTGAAATTTGTGTCGGTGTTGAACTCGGTCAGCCCACATATAATATAAACGAATCAGAAGAACTCATTTCTTCCAAGGATTACGATTTTGTTATTGGTTCAATTCATAATCTTCGCAATATGGAGGATTTTTGCTATCTTAAATATGATGGAGCAGACATTGACGCTTTGCTTAAAATGTATTGGAATGAACTGAAGCTTCTTGCTGATTGGGCAAGGTTTGATACATTTGCTCACCTTACATATCCTCTTCGTTATATCGTCGGTGAGAATAAAATTCCCGTGGATATGGCAAAATATCAGAAAGATGTTGATGAAATTCTTTCCATTCTTGTTTCAAAGGATAAGGCTCTTGAAATCAATACTTCAGGTCTTCGTCAACCCATAGGCATCACAATGCCTGCAGAGGATATTGTAAAACGCTTTAAGGCTCTGGGCGGCAAGATGGTAACTGTCGGCTCTGACTCACATTTTACCGAGCATATGGGCGCAGGAATTGAGCAGGGTATGCAGCTTGCTAAAAATTGCGGCTTTGACAGCGTTTGCATTTTCAGAAAACGTCAGCCCGTAGAAATCCCTATTGAATAAGAGGTGACAGCCGTGGAAGTTTATGACGCATTTACCGAAGGTATTGAGCCGGGCGGTCTCAGAAGCCGTAATGAGATTAAAACGCTTATATGCTATCTTGTTTCACATCTGGACATTCCACTTACCAAAAGTCAATTAAATACAATCATCTGTGAAGAGGGACTTGCCAATTATTTTGAACTCAATCAGGCATTGAGTGAGGTCATCGAAAACGGAAATGTCAGAGCTTCTTCAGATGACGATGACCCCGAGCTTTTGATTACACAAATCGGAAAAGAAAACACAGCAACTCTTGAAAGTGATCTTCCTTATACTGTGCGTGAAAGCGCCTTCAATGCAGCAGTAAAACTGCAGACACGTCTAAGACGTGAGAGAGAGCACAGAATTGAAATCATCCGCCTTGACAATGGATGCAACATCACAATGTCCGTACTTGACGGTAGCGACGCACTTATGACGGTAACCGTCTTTGTAGCAGATTATGAGCAGGCGCTCGCAGTAAAAGAAAAGTTTCTTTCCGACCCCGTAACGGTATATTCTAATATAATTTCATTACTTATGGCATAAGAAAACGGCAAGGTGTGAACCTTGCCGTCAATTCATTTAATGCTAAAAAGTTCAAAAGCATTCTGCTTTGTCTTGTCAATCAGTTGCTGAGTGTCAGTTTTTCTGACCTCGGCAATTTTTTCTGCCGTCAGGGCAATCATATCCGAGGTGCAGCGCTTGCCTCTGTTCGGAACGGGTGCCATATAGGGGCAGTCTGTTTCAAGCAGAAGTCTGTCCTCAGGTAAGTATTCTGCAACCTCAAGCGGTTTTCTGGCATTTTTAAACGTAACAGCACCGCCAAGACCGATATACATTCCGAGCTTTATGATTTCCTTTGCCATTTCGACACTTCCCGAAAAGCAATGAAGAACACCTTTCGGCTTGTACTTTTTCAAAAGTGTCAGCGTGTCCTCGTGAGCCTCACGGTCGTGGACGATTACGGGTAAATCTGCCTCAGTAGCAAACTGTAACTGCTTTTCAAAAAATTCAAGTTGCTTGTCCTTTGGTACAAAATCATAGTGATAATCAAGTCCGATTTCACCGACAGCAACGCATTTTCCGTAGTTTGTCAGCACCTTAATGCTTTGAAACTCTGTTTCAGAATTGTTGCTGATTTCACTCGGGTGAATACCCAATGCGCAGTAGAAATACTTGTACTTTTCACAAAGCTCAATGCTTTTTTTGCTAGACTTTAAATCGCATCCGCAGTTTATTACAAACTCAACGCCTTTTTCAGGCAGGGAAGAAAGAAGCTCATCTCTGTCCTCATCAAACTTTAAGTCGTCATAATGAGCGTGTGTGTCAAAAATATGCTTATACATTATCTTATTCTTGCTCCTGCAGGCATACCGTCAACAAAGATAACCTTAACATCGTCTTCTGAACAGTCGGCGGCAAGAATCATACCGTTGCTTTCAACACCGCAAAGAACAGCAGGCTTAAGGTTAGCAACAACAATTACCTTTTTACCGATAAGATCTTCGGGTTTGTACCACTTTGCAATACCGCTTGCTACCGTTCTCGGTGTATCTGTTCCGTCATCAAGAGTGAGCTTAAGAAGCTTCTTTGCACGCTTGATAGGCTCGCAATCCTTAATTTCTGCAACTCTTAATTCTACCTTTGCAAAATCCTCAATTCCGATTTGTGCAAGTCCGACGATTTCAGGCTTTTCTTCCTTTTTTTCTGCTTTTTCCTGTGCCTTTCTCTTTGCTTCGATTTTCTCAAACATCTCGTTTGCATCAATTCTGCCAAAGAGCGGAGTTGCAGTGCCTACCTTTGAACCAACCTTAAGACCGCCGAAGTTTTCAAGGCTTTCGTAAGAAGTTACATCTGTGTTAAGCTGTTCGAAAATCTTCTGTGCAGTTTCGGGCATAAAGGGGGAGAGGAGGACAGCTGTGAAACGGATACCCTCAAGAAGATTGTAAAGAACAGTACCGAGTCTTGCCTTCTTTTCCTCGTCCTTTGCAAGTGCCCACGGCATTGTTTCGTCAATGTACTTGTTACAACGCTTGGCGAGTGCGAAGATTGCTTCGAGTGTATCACTTACACGGTATTCTGCAAAAAGCTTGTCAACCTTTGCAACTGTATCAACAGCGAGAGTCTTAAGCTCATTATCAATATCTTCCGCTACATCACCGGACATAACTTCACCGTTAAAGTATTTGTTGGTCATAGCTACAGTACGGTTAACAAGGTTGCCGAGTGTGTTTGCAAGGTCAGAATTGTAACGCTCGATAATTGTCTCGTAAGTAATTGAACCGTCAGAAGTGTACGGCATTTCGGAAAGAAGATAGTATCTTACTGCATCAACTCCGAAAAGCTCAACAAGGTCGTCAGCGTAAATAACATTACCTCTTGACTTTGACATCTTGTCTGTTCCGAAAAGGAGCCAGGGGTGACCGAACACCTGCTTTGGGAGAGGTATGTCGAGAGCCATAAGCATAATCGGCCAGTAGATTGTGTGGAAACGAAGAATGTCCTTTCCGATGATATGAACATCGGCGGGCCAATATTTGTTATATGTTTCGCTGTTTTCTTCACTGTTATAGCCAAGACCTGTGATGTAGTTAAGAAGTGCATCTACCCAAACATAGATAACGTGCTTTTCATCGTCGGGGAAGGGGATACCCCATTTGAATGTCGAACGTGAAATGCAAAGATCCTGAAGGCCGGGCTTGATGAAATTGTTAATCATTTCCTTTTTACGACTTTCGGGATAAATGAAGTTGGGGTTGGATTCAATATATTCTTCAAGCTGCTTCTGATATTTACTCATTCTGAAGAAATAAGCCTCTTCCTTTGCAGGTTTAACTTCTCGACCACAGTCCGGGCATTTGCCGTCAACAAGCTGAGATTCGGTCCAGAAGGATTCACAAGGTGTACAATAAAGACCCTCGTATTCACTCTTGTAAACATCACCTTTGTCAATAAGCTTTTTGAAAATTTTCTGAACAGCTTCTTCGTGCTCTTTGTCGGTAGTGCGTATAAACTTGTCATAAGTAGTGTTAAGAAGGTCGCAGATATCCTTAATTTCGCCTGCTACCTTGTCAACGTGCTCCTTTGGAGTAATGCCTGCAGCCTTTGCAATTTCTTCAATTTTCTGACCGTGCTCGTCAGTACCTGTCTGGAAAAAGACATCATAGCCCTGCATACGCTTGTAGCGTGCAAGTGCATCGGTCATAACTATTTCATAAGAATTGCCGATATGCGGCTTACGGGATGTGTAAGCAATCGCAGTAGTTATATAATATTTTCCTTTATTCATGGAAATCCCTCCTGATTTGCATATAGAATTATTATACCATTATTACCGAATTTATCAAGTGCAAAACAATATTTCCTTGACCGTATTTTTTAATTATGATACTATTTTTACACTAAAAGGAGTTGAGGCTATGATTTTCCGTGATAATATTGTTTGGGATGAATTTATCAGCAGGCACGACCTTATCTGGGACATTGCTCCGACGGATTGGTATGAAGCGCCATTTCTCGGAAACGGTTTTTTTGGTGCAACAGTTTTCTTTGCCAAGGATTTGAAAAAACTTTATATAAATCTTGGACACACCTGTGTCTACGATAACAGAGAAATCACAGAGCTTGACGAAACGCTTATCAAAAAGCCGAGACTTCCGCTTGGAAAAGTCTGCATTTCTTTCGGTGGTAAAATATTAAGAGTTAAACTTCGCCTTGAGCTTTATAATGCGTGTCTTCGTGGCGAAATTTTTACCAATAAGGGTCGGATTAAATTTAACTGCTTGGTATTTAATGATGCCGATTGTTTCTTTCTTGAATACAACGAGTTAGGTGAGGAAAGTATAAGCTTTTCTTATGAGCCGTCACACGGTATGAGCCCCAGGTACTACAGGAAACTTAAATACGGTGATGAACTTCCCAAAAATTATGAAAGTCCGAAATCTCCGTATAATGAGCAAAATGACGGTGCAGATGTTTTTGTTCAGCCTTATTTTAACGGAGGCGGTTTCGCTGTTGCACATCTTGAATATGAGAACCGATTTTTTGTAGGAGCCGTGTATTCTGAAAATGAAAACGAGCTTACGGCAAGTGCGGCGGGACTTGTAAAAAACTGCTTGTCTGATGCAAAAAATCTTTTAAAATCTCACCTCGATTGGTGGAGCGGTTTTTACCAAAAGAGTTTTGTTTCAATAAATAATGGAATTTATGAGGGTTTCTTATACATTCAGCTTTATAAACTTGCGTCTGCTTCACGTGAGAACGGTCGTCCGTTTGACACAAGTGGTCCGTGGCTTACCGATAACACGGGGTGGCCCGGTACATGGTGGAACTTAAATGTTCAGCTTTCTGTTTCGCCACTGTACATTTCAAATCACATTGATATAGCACATTGCATCAATAACACACTTTTTAAGCATAAAGCGGATTTATACAATAATGTCCCAAAACAATACCGTTCGGACTGTGCCGCTATGGGCAGATGCACAACGTCAACCCTTTATTCTCCCGTGGCAGAACCGGGTAATACCGATATGCCAAACGGAATGCGAGAGGCAGGAAATTTAATCTGGACTCTTTTTTACTGCTGGCAAGAGTATAAAATGACCTGCGATAAAACTGTTATAACCGACTTGGTTTATCCCTTGCTTAAAAGAGCGGTAAAGTATTATCTGTACTTTTGGTATCGGGACGAAGACGGCAAGCTTCATATACCGGCTACAGTATCACCGGAATATCCCGATACTGATTCGCCTGATACTAATTACGACCTTGCTTTGCTACGCTGGGGATGCACGACACTCATTGAACTTTGCGAAGAGTTTAATTTTGAAGATGCAACCGTGGAGGACTGGAAATTTGTTCTTGAAAATCTTACGGATTATCCGCAGACAAAAGAGGAGGGCTTGCTGATTGCGGCAAACACTCACTATGCACGTTCGCACAGACATTACTCTCATATTTTAGCTTTCTATCCGCTCCATATCCTTGACCCGAACACCGGTGAAGAAAGAAACCTTATCGAAACAACGATAAACTTTTGGCAGAGTAAATCAAAAGCTTTGCAGGGCTATTCGCAATCAGGTGCAGCTTCAATGTATGCAATGTTAGGTAATGGTGACAAAGCCTTAAGCCATTTACAAAAGCTTTGGAGAGGCTTTATTCAGCCGAACACAATGTACAAAGAGGGTGGAAACCCTGTTCTTGAAACACCGCCGTCAGCGGCTACGGCAATCCTTGAAATGCTTGTACAAAGCCACGAGGGTTATATAAATATTTTTCCTGCAGTACCCGGCGAATGGAAAGATATATGCTTTGACGGTTTGCTTTGTTACGGCGGATTTGAAGTTGGTGCAAAGCTTGCTGACGGAAAACTTGAATGGATAAAGATAAAAAGCCTTTGCGGCAATAAATGCACCGTTAAAGCAAGCTTTTCAACAGAAAATCTTTATTGTGATTCTGATTACGAAAGAACAGACGATAATAAATATATTTTCAATATAAAAAAAGGTCAGACTGTTATCTTTTCGGCACACGATACTGTGATTAAAGAGCCTGTGAAGATTAAGCAAAAGACTATGAATTGCTATGGTCTTAACAAAAGAAACAAATCAATTTAAACTGAAACAGTCGCCCAAAGCGGCTGTTTTTCTTGAATAATCAAATAAGATATGATACAATTAGCAAAATAAAACCCGAAAGGTCGTTTTAAAATGCCGAATGTTAGTGTAATATTACCTACGGTTTCCGATAAATCAAAATTTGCAAGGTTTTGCACTTCACTTTTTTCGAGTTCTCTTGATATCGAGCTTCTTGTTTGCTGTGATGCAGATAGCGAGTTTTTAACGCAGGTTTCCGAAGAATATGCTGAAAAAATCAAGATTTTCACCATAGCGGATAAACTCTCTGCGCTCACAAAGGCTATTGAAGCCGCACAGGGTAAGTTTCTCATTCTGTCGGATGTCAGCGTAACCTTTGCTGACAATGCTTTTGAAAAACTGATAGTCGCATCGGCAGGCAATTCATCTGCGTGTAATGTCGGCGAAGTGAAAACGGGTACTTGCAAAAAAGCTTTTTCACAAGGGTTTGTTTTTGATGAGCTTTCAGCAAAGCCGTATTATTTTAACCACTTGCTCTCTGTCGACGTAATCAAAAACAACTCACTTGCTCCCTGCGGTGCAGATGAGCTTTCAATTATGCTCTTTATTGCTGATTATTACCGATACGAAACCTGCAATACGGTTGATGAGGTTTGGCTTTATACAGATACTGAATTTGAGTATAAATTTTCCGCCGCAAGTGCTTTTATGCCCGAATATGCAAGCGTTTTTAAAGCTACTCAAAATGAGCGTGCGACATTATTTTTCTTAAGAGCCGTTTTTACAGCACTTCTTAACAATCTTCAAAATGAATCGTTTAATGTGTTAAAGTCCGTTGCAAGCCTTTTCTCGGAAGATTATGAGTTGATCTCGTGGGCTAAATCAACCTTTGGTGTTGATATCTTGATGCTTTGCGACCAGAACACTCGATTTGAAGATTTTAAATATAACGGAACTAACGTCTTTTATAAAGAAGTAACCCTGCCTGTTACCCCGGAGAGTGTAATCAAAAACTTCTATTTCGGTAAGTTTGGAATTGATGTTCTCAAAAAATGCATCGGTGCGTGGGGATATTACAAGTTTTACCGAATGAAAGACGGCACTGTCAAAAAGTACGGCTGTAAGCTTTTCTCAAAGCTTCTCGGAGGTGACTTCGATGCCTGATTTTAAATATCGGGTCAGTATAATTGTTCCTGTATACAATGCTGAAGAGTATATACGTTCTTGTATAAACTCTCTTTTAGCACAGACAATTGATTTCTCTCAAATGCAGATTCTTCTCATAAACGACGGCTCAAAGGACTCAAGCGAAGAGATCTGTAAAGAATATGCAGAGAAGTACAGCAATGTTTTTTTGTATACCAAAGAGAATGAGGGCGCATCGCAGGCAAGAAACTTCGGTATAAAAAAAGCAGAGGGTAAGTACATTTTTTACCTTGATTCAGATGATTCTGTCAAACCCGAAACAGTCAAATCAGTGTGCGACTTCTTTGATTCTGTTTATGACGAGGTTGACCTTGTAACATACAAAATAATTCAATATTATCAAGGCAAGCCGTCAATCGTTCATTACCGTTATATGACTCTTAACAAAACGGGTGTGTACGATTTGAACTTGCCCCAAAACAGATTTATTACACAGACTCATATGAATATCTGTGTTAAAAACCTTAAAGAGAATAATGTCTTTTTCGACACAATTAAGCACGAGGACGAGAAGTATTGCTGTCAGATTTTGCGTGATAAAATGAAAATCGGCTACTGTGCAAAGGGTGAGTATATCTATAACCGAAACAATATCAACAGCGTTGTTTCAACGCAGTTTTCCCCCGAACTGATTTTCGGTACTTCAATGAAGCTCTATGAGGATTTATTTGTACCTTACCCGGGCAAAGTCCCACCGTATTTTCAGGGTATTGTTTTCAATGATTTCCGCTGGAAGCTTATGGACGGTAAATTCCTCCCGAAGCATCTTGAGGGTGAGGAGTGGATAAAGGCCAACCGCCGCATTGATGCTTTGCTTCGACGGATGGATGCCGATACAATCATTCTGCACCCGTCATTGAGCGTTACGGATATGCACTATTGGCTCAAAAGAAGAGGCGGTTGCACGGTAATAAATAACCCATCAGAAGTTTTGGTATGCTGTGAGGGTAAAGTGATTTTTACCGAAAGCAAATTTAAAGCAAGCAAAAACGGCAACGAAATTACAATAAAGTCGCCCGTATTCAATCATCTTAAGAAAAATCAGGTTGCGTTCAAAGTAAACGGTAAGCCTGCTGAATTCTCTTTTGCTGTTGATTATACGGATAAAAATACCTGCGAACCGAAATCGTTTTATCCGTCACTCTTTGTTGCGGACGAAAACGCAAGAATTACAGTTTTAATAAATTCAATCGAATATGATGTAAAATAACAGGAGAACTAAAAATGTCAAGAGAAAAAGCAGTAATTGAAATGGAACTTTATATTGTCCGTCACGGACAGTCCTGCACTAATGTTAAGGGCGGCTACGGCATACCCGAAGAGGAGCTAACAAAAGACCAATGGATAAATCCTCCGCTTACCGAGCTCGGCAAGCATCAGGCAGAGCTGCTCGGTCAGTATTATAAGGACGAAAAGTTTGATGCGGTATACGCAAGTCCCTTACGCCGTGCCACAATGACCGCATACTATGCAATTCAGGAAAACGAGTGCTCCGAAAAGTACGTTTACACCTTGCCGTTACTGATTGAGTGTGGCATTGAAGAGGGATATTCAGCCGTTACACTTGACGAGCTTAATTTGGAATTCGACGGCAAAATCCTCGCTCCGGATGGTATTGACGTCAGCGGCAATCTCGTGAACGGAGACGGTGATAACGATGCTTCACACCGTGAACGTGCCAAGAATGCCATTTCTTACTTAAGAGGTCAATATACAAACGGTGAAAAGGTAATGGTTGTTGCTCACGCCGCATTCAACACAGACCTTTTTCTGCACGCTATACGTGCGGAAGATACCCGACTTTTTGACCCTGCATTTAAAAACACAAGCGTGTCAAAAATTATCTTCTACAAAGAAGGCACAGGCCCATATGGTTACGACATAGAGCTTTGTTATTCCAACAGTACAGCACACCTTGCAGTAGATAAAAAATTACGGTCGATTTAATTCGACCGTAATTTTTTATCTTCTTTTGTATTCACACCATCTGAATGTGTAACCGTTACACTCTTTTTCACCCGAATCATCTGCAAGCACCCATTCATTTTCATCAAGTGCAGGGAACTTTTTGTCCGCTTCATTTGCAACTGCATCAATGTGGGTGATTATTGCTGTATCGCACAGCGGTAAAAGCAAGGTGTAAACTGATTCACCACCGATAACATAAACATCGTTTGTGTTATATTTTTTAATTTCTTCTTTGAGTTCGTCAACGTCCTTGACAAAGGTTGCACCCTCAACTTCAAGGTCGGTGTTTCTTGAAAGCACGATGTTAACTCTGTTCTTTAACGGTTTTGAATTCGGGAAGGATTCAAGTGTCTTTCTTCCCATAACGACAACTTTTTCAACCGTTTGTGAACGGAAAAATTTAAGGTCATCAGGAATGTAAAATAAAAGGTCGCCCTTGTTACCGATATTCCACTCTTTATCAACTGCAACAATTAACTTCATTGTTTTACCTCACACAGCAATGGGAATATTTTTAATCTGCGGATGTGTCTCATATCCGTCAAGTCTGACATCATCAACAGTAAAATCGTAAAAGTTTTTAATTTCGGGATTTATCCAGAAGGTCGGAGCGGGGAGAGGCTCACGCTTGATAAGCTCTTCAATAACGGGAATGTGTCTGTCATAGATGTGAGCATCAGCAATAACGTGAACAAGCTCACCGATTTCCATATCACATACCTGTGCAAGCATATGAAGAAGCACGCTGTACTGAACAACATTCCAATTGTTTGCGGCAAGTACGTCCTGGCTTCTCTGGTTGAGTATTCCGTTGAGCACAAGCTTTCCGTTTTCGCCCTGTGTAACGTTAAAAGTCATACTGTAAGCACACGGATAAAGCCCCATTTCGCTAAGATCATGGTGGTTATAGATGTTTGTCATAATTCTGCGACTGAACGGATTGTTCTTGAGGTCATAGATAACTCTGTCAACCTGGTCAAACATTCCTTCCTTGTACTTGTGTTTAACACCGAGCTGGTAGCCGTATGCCTTGCCGATACTTCCGTCTTCATCTGCCCATGAATCCCAGATGTGAGAGTTTAAATCATTGATGTTATTGGACTTCTTCTGCCAAATCCAGAGAATTTCGTCTACGCAGGATTTGAACGCAGTACGGCGAAGTGTAAGAGCGGGAAATTCCTTTTTAAGGTCATATCTGTTTACAACACAAAAAAGCTTCTGTGTATATGCAGGAGTACCGTCCTCCCATACAGGACGTACCTTTTCACCCTTTGTGTCAGTTCCGTTTTCAAGAATGTTTTTACACATATCAATAAACAATTTATCAGCGTAGCTCATTTTTTACTCTCCTTTAATTGTTATTAAGCATATTTCCGGTCTGTTGTTAAAACGAAGCGGCAGGGGATAGTTGCCAAGCCCCGAGGTAACAAACAGACTTGTTTTTTCAAATTCATAAAGCCCCTTGTCTGTAAGGATACCCTTGTAAGTGATTTTCGGAAGAAGATATCCGTTGAAATAAAGCCCGTCGAGAAAAGGAAGACGTATCATACCTCCGTGCGTGTCGCCGCAAAAGATAAGGTCAAATCCGAAATCACCGTAATGCTCTATAGACGGAATGTGCGAAAGCAAAATGTTGAGTTTATCTTCGTCGGGCACTTCAAATTCATTCGACAGGTCAAAGGTCGAGGAAAAATAAACGTTATCAATTCCGTAAATGCAAAGTTCGTTTGAATTAACGGTAATATCTTCCTTGACATAATCAAGAAGAGTTACATTTTCAATTTTTCGCAATTCGTTTTTATAGGATTCATCATAGTCGTGGTCACCTGTAACTATAAAAACCTGTGTGATTTCAGCGAGTGCTTCCAAAAATTCAACCGACTCACCGATTTTATCCGTTTGTCCTCTTGAATACATATCCCCGAGGAAGAATATAAGGTCAGGGGATAACTCTTCAATTCCGTTAACTATCTTCTTGTTATCCTTACCGAATTTATAAGCGTGCAGGTCGGATATTACCGCAATTTTAATTTCACCGTCAACCTTTGAGGAGCTGATTGTTTCATAAACGGTTTTTACGGTAAAGTTATTATAATACCATACAGGCAGCATAATTATTACTGCGGCAATCAGTAAAGCAATCAATCTTTTTATTTTAGTTTTCAATATTTTCCGCTTCCCTAAATGATTTATAACATTATATATCATTTCTAAGCAAAAAACAATAAGCAGTTTATATTAAAAAAGTATCAAGCAAAACAAGCGTTATTGTTGAGGGTATACCGAAAACTGACACACACACGAGAGTGTACCAATTAACTGCTACGGTAACACCCGTAAGCATTCCCAAAACATTAACCGCCATCATTGAAGCAATACCTTGAAAAACAGATGTGACTATGCTTTTGAAAAAATGCCTGCTTTTAATCATCGAAAAAATTACGGCAAGTCCCGCCAGAGCCAAAACAACAATTATCGCAATTTTCATATAATCACACCGCCAAGATAATCAATACTCGCAACCTTGCCGAGCTTTGCTTCTTTTATAAGAAAGCTGTAATGCAGTTCAAGCTCCTTCATTCTGTAAATCAGAGACTCAATTTCATACGGGTCTGTTACCTCATTAAATAACATTCGTGTCTTTTTCATTTCATTTATAACACGCTTTGTTTCATTGGTTATCATCTTATCCTCTTTTTGCACAGCGTTTTTGTCTGCAAATAAATCTATTACCATCACTTGTCCCTCCAACAGTTATGGTAAATAAATATTGCTAAATTAAAGAAATTATGATAGTATTGATTTATATATTTCGGAGGTGAAAGTAGTGTACGATATAGTTGTTGTCGGAGCAGGTGCTTCGGGAATGGTGGCGGCAATAAGTGCCAAAAGTTTAAAACCAAGCCTTAAGGTTGTGCTTGTTGAAGCGTTACCGAGAGTAGGCAAAAAGATACTTGCAACGGGCAATGGCAGATGCAACCTTACAAACCTCACAGCGAACGCTCAAAGTTATAACACTTCGGCAGTTTCGTTTGTTTTGAAAGAACAATCTCCGAAAAGGATAGTGGGCTTCTTTTCTTCAATCGGTCTTGAATGTACGGCAGATTCCGAGTCAAGAGTTTACCCTATGAGCAATACTGCAACGAGCGTGCTTGACTGCCTTCGTTTTGAATTAGAAAGGCTGGGTATTGAGGTTTTAACCGATACGAAAATAACCTCCGTCAAAAAAACTAACGGTATATTTATTCTCAATTCTTCAATCAGGTGTAAAAGGCTTATTCTTTCAACAGGAGGCAAGGCTTCTCCGTCACAGGGCTCGGACGGTAGCGGTTATCCTTTACTCCAAAGCCTTGAACACACCGTCACACCTCTTTATCCGGGGCTTGTACAGCTTACTGTCAAAGAGAATGTCAAAACCTTGAAAGGTGTTCGTGTAAAAGCGGATGTTTCTCTTAAAACAACAAGCGGAAAAAGCCTTGACCTGTCTTCGGGCGAAGTTTTGTTTACTGACTACGGACTTTCGGGAATTGCTGTTATGGATGTCAGCCGAAGTGTAGAAAATCACGGTTGCGTCTGTAACCTCAATATAATTCCCGAGCTTTCAGAGGACGGTATTGTCGATTTTATTATGCGTTCCAAGAAAAGGAATTCAACTCTTTTGCTTGAGGATGCTCTTTCGGGAATTGTTCCCAAAAAGCTCGGTCATTTTCTAATTAAAAAGACTGAACTTCGTTCCAATATAGCTTTAGCTGAACTCAAATTCCAGCAAATAACCCGTCTTGCGGAAATGCTTAAAGCATTAAGCTTTACAGTAACCGGAACAAAGGGCTTCGACAATGCACAGATAACGGTTGGCGGTGCGGATGTCGATGAATTTGATATGAGCACACTGGAATCGAAAATCAACAAAGGCTTGTATTGTACGGGCGAACTCCTTGATGTAGATTCTCCTTGCGGAGGCTTCAATCTGCAATGGGCATGGGCAAGCGGAATTGTTGCAGGAAAAAGTGCGGCACAATCTTTATAAAACTAAAACGGTCGGAATTTTCCGACCGTTAATTTTTTACTCAATATCCTTCAAAGCGTCAATCTCGGCTTTATCAACCGTGATTCTCTTGTCTTTGATAAGCTTGACTTCTTTTCTGTTATAAACAGCGGGAGCAGCTTCGGGGTATCTGTCAAGGCGGATTTTGAGAATTCCTTTAAGAAGATTTACCTCAACAACAGTGCCTTTGCCCTGTGGAGTGTCAACAATTGCACCAACTTTAGGTGTAACGTGCAAAAGATGCTCATAAGCGTTTTGCTCATACTTCAGACAGCACATAAGTCTGCCGCAAGTACCGCTGATTTTGGTGGGGTTAAGCGAAAGCCCCTGTTCCTTTGCCATCTTGATTGAAACAGGTTGGAAGTCGCCGAGGAAGCTATTACAGCAGAAAGGTCTGCCGCAGATTCCGAGGCCGCCTTTCATCTTAGATTCGTCACGAACACCAATCTGTCGAAGCTCAATTCGGATTCTGAAAACACTTGCAAGGTCTTTTACAAGCTCACGGAAGTCAACTCTGCCGTCAGAAGTGAAGTAGAAAAGCACTTTGCTGCCGTCAAAGGTATATTCAACGTCAACAAGCTTCATATCAAGCTTGTGAGCGGCAATCTTTTTAAGGCAGATTTCAAATGCATCTTTTTCCTTTTTCTTGTTGTTTTCAACAACTTCAAGGTCTTCATCCGACGCAAGGCGGATAATCGGCTTCAAGGGCTTAATGATTTCCTCGTCGTCGATTTCACGGTTTTCCATTGCAACCTCACCGCATTCAATTCCTCTTACGGTTTCAACAATTGCGTGGTCACCCTTTTTAAATTTAATATCAAGGGGGTCAAAGTAATAAATTTTTCCGACCTCTTTAAATCGTATTCCGACTACTTCTGACATAGTTAGATACCTCCAATAGTATATAAAACTTATGCACCGTATGCTGTGTTTCTGAGAACACTGCAAAGACGTGTGATAAGCAGGTTTTTATTAGCGTTTTTATTTATGCAGTCAAAGAAATGCTCTGTGCTTTTTACAAGCTCAATAAGAGTTCTGAGAGCAAATTTTGAAGCAAGAAGTCTTGCTGTGTCTGCGTGCTTGCTTAAAATAAGGTCACTCGATGAGCTTATTGCAACTGCATCACGGAAAATAAGCTGCATTGAAGTAAGAACAGGAGAGAGAAGCTCCTTGTCTTTTTCAAACACGGCTGTAAGACGCATAAAATCGAGCTCTGTAACACCTGCAAGTGCAACGGCGAGCCTGTTTGCAAGCTCGTCTGCCTTTTGTGCAACTTCGTCGTTAATCTCATAATCGTCTGCACCTAGGTTAAACGGTGTAACTCGTGACATTATCGTTTCAAGCAACGATGCTCTCGACTCGCAAACAAGGATAAACCTTGCATACGGCGGTGGCTCTTCTATTATTTTAAGAAGTGCATTTTGTGCCTGAATGTTCATTTTGTCCGAGTTTTTAAGAATATAAACCTTGTGCTGTGCTTCGTTTGGCAAAATGTATGCGTCTTTGCGGATGTCTCTGACAGCGGCAATTTTAAAAATCTTTTCGTTCTGTAGCTCAGGGTCGGATACCACAATATCAGGATGAGACCCGTTTTTTGCTTTTTGACAATCAGAACAAATGCCGCACGGTATACCCCTATCGCAAACAAACGCACTCGCAATGTATAAAGCCAATTCGTTGCGCTTTGAAGCACTGCCCCCGTCAATTAAGATAGCATGGGGCAGTTTGCCGTTTTTTATTAGTTCATTTACCGTGTTGTAAATTTCACCGTTCATAGTAAGTGTACTCAATTCATTACATTTTGTGGAACTGCTCAACATCAATTACAAACACCGTTGCACCGCCTACGGTAATCTGCACGGGGATTGCAGGCATAATACCGCCCTCAATCGAAGGCATAACAGGTGTCAGCTCTTCACGCTTGCGGCAATTAGCCTTAAGCAATTCGAGCAACTCATCAACCTTTTCGTCATCAACGCCCATAAGGAGTGTGAGATTGCCTGCACGCAAAAAGCCGCCTGTTGTGGAAAGCTTTGTAGCGTAAAAGCCTGCCTTTGTAATCTCGCTGAGGACGTTCTGTGAATCGTCGCTGTTGATAATGGCAATGATAAGTTTCATGGCAAATATCCCTTCTTTTATTTAAATTATTCTTCAAATATTTTAAGGTTGCGTTTAATAACTTTTTCTCCACGCCACGCATAAGCACGGTCAGAAATATCCGTACCTGTGCGTGCTGTTAATTCAGCACCGTTTTTAAAAATTTCAATCGGCTCTGACTTGACAGTTTTGTTCATCGGGCAAACATTCTGGCAGATGTCACAACCCCACGCACAACCGCTGTCTTTAATCAGCTTTTTTTGCTCGTCTGTGAGTTCACCCTTTTTTTGGGTTATGAAGGATAAACACAGTTCAGACTCAATGCCGTTTGAGCTGATTGCTTTTGTCGGGCAGGCGGAAACACATTTTCCGCACTTAATGCACATTGTTTCAGCTTCTGTAAGGTCAGGATAATTGTACTCTTTAGTTGTCACAATTTCTCCGATAAATATCCACGAGCCGTAAGACGGGTTAATAAACAGTCCGTTAAGACCCCTGACACCGAGACCTGCGAGTATTGCCGCTTTTACCTCGGGGATAGGTGAGTTGTCGGTAAATGCCACAAACTCCTCTTCGGGATATGCTTCTTTAAGCTTTGTTGCAGTATCTTGCAACAACTTTCCGATAACATCGTGATAGTCGGGAACAACAGCATATTTTGAAATGTTCGAACCCTCATAAGCATCTTCACCGAGATTATAAGGAAAAAGTGCAACAATAACACTTTTAGTGTTTTGGGGAATTCTTTTTAAAGCTCTGCATTCAATTAAAGATTCCTTGATTTTATTGAAATCGCAAAAACCGAATACAGGAGTGATTTCGGACAATATCTTTTCGGTCATATACGTCACCTCTACGCAATCGTTTGCACAGCGGCTATTATAATCGGCATGGTGACGATTGAAATAAAGCTTACCGTTGCAACCACCTGTGCGGCGAGGCTTGTATCCTTATCATACTTTGCGGCAAACATTACCGTGTTGTTTGCGGTCGGAGCACACGAAGAAATGGTAAGTGCCGTAAGAAGTGTTCCTGAAAGCCCTGCAAGCTTATAAATCACAATCATAATTGCGGGCAAAATAATCAATTTTGACAGCGCAACAAGCAGGATTTTTTTGTGTTTAAATACATCTCCAAGCTTTGTATGAGCAAGGAATGTTCCGAAAATAAGCATTGCAACAGGTGTCTGTGTAGATGCAATGTAATTAACGGGTTGGTTAATAATTTCGGGCAAATCTATCTTCAAAAGGAAGAGGGGAAGACCGATTAAAACAGAAATAACCCCGGGGTTAAAAATGAGCTTCTTTGGGTCAAATTTACCCGATTTCCTGTCCATCATATATATGCCGTGAGTGAAAGCGACAACATTAAAAGCCATTACTACAGCAGAACAGTAGAAAACACCCTCGCTTCCTAAAATAGCCTCGGTCAAAGGCAAGGTCATATAGCCGACATTACCGTAAATTGAGCTGTATTTGTAGATACAGTTTGCCTCACGGTCACCTTTAAGATAGATAAGCGTGTTAAGTCCGATTGCAACGAAGTGCAGCAAAAAGCCGAAGCCAACAGCTGTAAGAAGGCTCAGACCGCTTTCTTTTGTAAATTCCTGTGTAAGGAAGGACTTTATGATTACGCACGGTGTAATGATGTAAAAAAGCAAATCAGTACAGGCTTTTGCTGTCTTTTCTGTGAAAAAGCCAACTTTATCGCAAATTATGCCGACAAGCACAATCATATATAGTATACCGACCTGTTGTGCAGCAATTTTAACATTTTCTAAAAACATATTCAAACTCCGTAATACCGCTGATAATTATTCTGTGACGGTAATTTTTGCCTTTGCGGCAGAAATGCAGATGTAAGTTGCATATACAGCAAATGTAAAGTCGCTGAAGTTTGGCAGATAAGTCGGGTTAACCAAGTCTGAATTTCCTGTAATGATAAGAATGAACCTCGGCAGAAAGCAAACCAAAGAGAACATAACAGCAGGGCAGCCGTATGCAAATAGCTTCCAGAAAACTGTCTTTTCATCAATTTTTGAGTTTACCTGTGCAAGTGCAAGGAGGAACATCATAACAAAAACAATCATAAACATCTCAAGCAGAAGGTCAGAAACGTTTACAAAGCTTATTGTTCTCTTAAATCTGATAAGTAAGCGGAAAATGCACCACGCAACAGGAAAAACAGCAAGCAATTTCAATTTCGGAGCATTAGTTTTGTTGAGTGATGATATTCCTGCAACAGCAAAATAGATTGCAGATATAATTCCGAAAATAGCCTGAATCAACATAATTGAGCCGCCCTGGGCTGAAATATAGTCAGACATATTGATGTAACCGTTTGTTCCTTCGGAATAAAGTGAAAGATAGTCTGAAAACATACCAAAAGAATCAACAGCAACTCCTAATGCCATCAGCATACTCACACCGATAAAAATCTTTGAATCCTTACCGATTGTAACGACTTTGATGGATTTATGCTTGATATACGAAAAAGCAATGCAAGCAAACATAGCAACAGCCAGTACTGCATATACAACAACTATCGAAAAATCCTTGTTGTCATAAAAACCTGTTTCGGGGTTGATAAGCTTGAAGTATTGGTAAACACGCAGAGGAACTGCAATAAGAACTGCCGTCAAAACGGCAAAAAGCGGTACTTTATATAAAAGGTCTTTGTTTTTGTTCATAGTGTTCACCTTATTTTATAATCCTTTCTTCAAACGGAATGTAATTTGTATCGGGCACGAATTCGTCAATTCTGTCTTCAAGCTTGATATAATTTCTTCTTGTAGACACGCTCTTATATGCAGGACGGATAATCTTTCCGCCTGTCATAAGCTCTTCAAGTCTGTGAGCTGACCAGCCCGCAATTCTGGCCGTTGTGAAGAGGGGAGTATAGATGTCCTCCGGAATACGGAGCATTTCATAAATAAGTCCTGAATAAAGGTCAACGTTTGCACAAATTGGTTTATTACTACCCTTGATTGTTGCAAATACTTCGGGAGTAAGACGCTCAATCATATTGATAAGCTCAAATTTTTCCTCAAAGCCTGCTTTGTATGCGAATTTTCTTGCCTCTTCTTTAAGAATAACAGCTCTCGGGTCAGAAAGTGTATAAACTGCGTGACCCATACCGTAAACAAGACCTGAACGGTCACCGGCTTCTTTTTTGATGATTTTTGCAAGAAAATCTGCAACTTGTCCTTCATTTGTTGTATCACTAACACCCTCCTGGATGTACTTGATCATTTCGGTTGTTTTGATGTTTGCTCCACCGTGCTTCGGACCCTTAAGAGCACCGATACCTGCCGCAATGGCTGCGTATGTATCTGTACCGCTTGAAGTAAGCACTCTTGTTGCAAAGGTTGAGTTGTTACCGCCGCCGTGTTCAGCGTGTACCATAAGGCAAAGGTCTAGAAGCTTTGCCTCCTCGTCCGTGAAGTTCTTGTCAGAACGCATTGAACGAAGAACTGACTCTGCCGTTGACTGGTTGGGCTTTGTCGGGTGGATATACATACTCTTTTTGTAGTAATGACGTCTTTTTACCTGGTATGCATAAGACATAATTACCGGAATCTGAGCAATGATCTGAATTGACTGTCTGACGATATTCTCAATTGAAGGGTCGTCGGGATTACGGTCATAAGAATAAAGAGCAAGCACCGAGCGTGTAATTTTGTTCATAATGTTGGGTGAGGGTGCTTTCATAATCATATCTTCAATAAAATCTTCAGGCAGGTTTCTGCATTCTGCAAGGATTTCATTGAATTTCTGCAATTGAGATGTTGTGGGAAGCGAGCCGAAAATAAGAAGCCATGCAACCTCCTCAAAGCCGAATCTGTTTTCTGCTTTACAGTTTTCAACGATTTCTTTTATGTTCACACCACGGAAGTAGAGTTTACCTTCCATCGGCACTCTTTCACCGTCATCAATGTAGTAGCCGTTAACAGAGCTTATCTTTGTAAGACCGGCCATAACGCCTGTACCGTCAGCGTTTCTGAGTCCACGTTTTACTCCGAATTTTACGAAATCGCCCGAATTAATCTGATTATTTTTAACGAGCTCCTCAACAAGGAACTCGACATTCTCTTTTGTAATAGGTGTTAAATAAGAATCCATAGTTTCACCGCCAAATAATATTTCAGAACATTATACTATATATTGTCTTGTAAAGTCAAGAAAATTGCAGAGAAAATATATGCTTATAAAGAGTAATTATTTACAGCTTGTCTGCATAGTATTTTCGTGTGGGAGGAATGAAAAATGAAAAGAAATTTTACGGTCTGCGCAATACTTGCGGCGGCTATGATTTTAATACCGCTTGCAGCTATGAAGCAGGGCGAAACCAAGGTGGTATCCGACATTGATGACCCTGTCACTACAGATGGTTACATAAGCGTTATGAAAACTGAAAACGGTAAGGTTGAAGAGTTGGATGAAAGGGAATATCTTATTGGTGCTTTAGCGGCTGAAATGGATATTACCTGCCACGATGAGGCTTTGAAAGCACAGGTGATTGCGTGCTATACCTACGTTCTTTATACCAGAGAAAACGGTTCATCGGATGATTTGAATGGTGCTGACATTTCCGACAGTCCGCAGACCCATCAGGGTTACCTTAACGAGGAACAAAGAAAGAAAAAGTGGGGAGAAAAATTTGAAGAATACGAAAAGAAAGCAGGCGAAATTGTTGATTCTGTCTCGGGCCAGGCTGTGTATTATGAGGAGAAACCGATTATGGCAGTTTATCACGACCTGAACAGCGGAAAAACACAAAGTGCATCAACTGTCTGGAAAAAGGATGTTCCATATCTTATTGAGGTTGAAAGTCCGGGAGATAAGCTTTCAACAGCATATAGTTCGGAGGTCAGCTTTACATACGACGAGTTTGAAAAAATGATTAAAAAAATAGACGGAGTTACGCTTGACAAAGATAAAGAAAAATGGATTGGCGATGTAAAAAAGAACGGAGATTATGTTGAGAGTGTTGAAGTGTGTGGTAACAAAATTTCTTCGGTCGATTTCCGTACAGCTCTTGACCTTAAAAGCTGTTGCTTTAAGATTAATTCGGACGAAGACGGTATCACGGTTGAAACCCTTGGCAACGGTCATCTTGTTGGTATGAGCCAATACGGTGCTGATTATATGTCAAGGCAGGGGGCAGACTACCGAGAAATATTGACACATTATTACCCCGGCACAAAAATTCAATGAATATTTGATTAATTTTTGCAAAAACTATTGCATTTTTTTGCGGTTATGATACAATAGTGTCAAATCTGGGACAAGGAGGATGAACAAAATGGCATTTAAGATTACTGATGATTGCATTTCATGCGGAGCTTGCGAGGCTGAGTGTCCGGTAGGCGCTATCGCTGAAGGCGACGGAAAGTATGAAATCGATGCTGATGCTTGCGTTTCTTGCGGCGCTTGTGCAGACGCTTGCCCGGTAGCAGCTCCTGTTGAGGAATAATCGATTTTTACTACTTGCAGGGTGGATTTTATCCACCCTGTTTTTCTTTTTGACATAATTTTACTTTGGTAGTATAATAACGAATTGAGGTGATTGTATGGCAGATTTCCGAACAGAATATCTCGGAGGCGGTGTAAGTGTTGTCGTTTCCGATGAGCACTCATTTGGCACAGATGCTGTTTTACTTGCCGACTTTGCCTCACCTAAACGTAAAGAAAATGCCTGCGATTTCGGTACGGGATGCGGTATAATTCCTATGATTTGGTACCGCAACGGCAATGCAAAAAATATCTGGGGTGTCGAGCTTCAGAAGCAAGGCTTTGAACAGGCACAGGAGTCTGTAAAAATAAGCAATGCTGAAGAAAAAGTCAGTGTGATAAATCACGATTTAAAGGATATTAAATCCGTTTTTGACCACGCTTCTATGGATGTTGTAACTATGAATCCACCCTACAAAGCGGCGGACAGCGGTATTAAAAGTGTATCACAAGCCGATCTTATTGCCCGTCACGAGGTTGAGTGCAATCTTACAGATATCACAGGGGCGGCGGCTTATCTTTTGAATTATGGCGGAAGACTGTGTATGTGTAACCGTCCCGAACGCTTGAGCGATACAATTTTTGCCATGAAACAAGCAGGAATTGAGCCGAAAAGATTGCGTTTTGTTGTTAAACGACCTGATACAAGACCGTGGCTTTTCCTGATTGAGGGTAAAAAGGGGAGTAAGCCGTATCTCAACGTTGACCCGATGCTCATTATGTACGGCGATGACGGCAACTTGTCCGAAGAAGTAATCAAAATTTACGGAGAATATAAGGAGAACGTAAAGTGAGTAAACTGTATGTTGTAGGTACACCTATAGGCAATCTCGGTGATTTTTCGCCACGGGCTGTTGAAACGCTCAATGAATGTGATTTTATTGCCGCAGAGGACACCAGAGTTACCCTTAAACTGTTAAACCATTTTGGTATTAAAAAGAATATGGTCAGCTACTTTGAACACAACCGCCGTGAGCGTGGTGAAATGATTGTTTCACGCATACTCTCGGGTGAAAGCTGCGCTCTTGTTACAGATGCAGGTATGCCTGCAATCTCTGACCCCGGTGAGGATTTGGTCAAGCTTTGCCACGAAAATGGTATTAAGGTTGAATCCGTACCCGGTCCGTGTGCTTTTACAACAGCACTTGCCTTGTCGGGAATGCCGTCGGGCAGGTTTACGTTTGAGGGCTTTTTAAGTGTGAACAAGCCCAGTCGACGTGAGCATCTGGATTCTCTTGTAAGTGAAACAAGAACAATGCTTTTTTACGAAGCACCGCATAAACTCGGTGCAACGCTTAAGGATATGTATTCAGCCTTCGGTGACCGTGAAATTGCTATTGTCAGAGAGATTACCAAAATCCATGAAGAGGTTATAAAAACAACGCTTTCAAAGTCGGTTGAACTCTACGGTAACGGTGGTCTTAAGGGTGAAATTGTACTTGTTATCCATGGCGCTGAGCCGAAAGAAAAAGACGAAATAATCACCTTTGAAGATGCAGTTGGACTTGCACGGAAGAGCGCTGAAAACGGCCTGTCGTTGAGCGATGCGGCAAAACAGGCGGCAAAAATTTCGGGCTTCAAAAAGGGCGATATTTATAAAAAGCTGATAGGAGAATAACTATGTTAGAATATATTTCACAGCACCCGATTGCAGGTGTAGCGTTAGTTTTGCTTGCAGTTCTGACTTTTTTTGTTTGTGTTAAGGCATTGCTTTCCGGCAAAAAGAGAAACGAAGAACGTGAAAAAATAATTGCTGATATTGAAAAAGAAAAAGCTTTGAGAAAAGAATTTAAATATGTTGACGCAACAACCTTTGCTGAAGGTAAGGATGATTACAGACTCATTACGGGAATGTGCGCTCATATTCAGCAGTTGATTGAGAAAAAAGAGGACATGACTGCCGCTTTTTTACTTCTTTCTCAAGCGAAAAAATATGTTTATGCCCTCGGCTATGTTTTTGAGGACAGCCGTAACGGACTTTCGGATTTTTTTCGTTCAAACGGCGAGCCTTTGCTTTCAACAGCCAATCAGGCAGTAAGCGAAATAATAGGCGGTCAGTTCGCAGAGATTTTTGCAAAAGAGTTTGTTATGCTCGACGAAAATGATGAAACCACATCTGTTGATAACGAAGCATTAAAGCGTATGGATGAGGACTTCAAAACCCTTATGGATGAAAACGGCAACAAAATTTATGCCTGTGTTGCAGACTTTATTCGATTAAATAAAAATGATTTCATTTCCGGTGTATAATTTCAAGCACTTCCTTTGCGGAGGTGCTTTTCTTTTGAAAAAAGTACCATTTTCTTTGCATTTTCACTTTATTTTTATCACATTATATGTTATAATACGCACGTGTACATTTGATACATCAAAGAAAGCGAAAAGGAGCGGTTGTAATGGCACATTTTATTTTCTCCGCATTCTGTGACGAATCAGGAGAAGCTACAATCGGCGGACAGATGTCTGCATGTAAAGCAAACGGAATCACTCATATGGAGCTGAGAGGTTTCGGACCCGAACTTAATATCAATATTTTATCCGTAGCCGAGGCTAAGGAAATGAAAGCTGAGATTGACAAGGAAGGAATGAAGGTTTCTTCAATCGGTTCAGGTTACGGAAAAATTAACATAAAAGATGATTTTGAGCCTCATTTTGAAGCGTTCAAGAACACCGTTGAGGTTGCTAAAATTCTCGAGGCAAAGTATATCAGAATGTTCAGCTTCTACTTTGACGAGGGCGATGACTACGAAGCATACAGAGACGAAGTTATCCGCCGAGTAAAAGCAATGGTTGATTATGCAGATGAAAATGGACTTATCTGCTGTCACGAAAACGAAAAGGGTATTTACGGTGACACAGCAGAGCGTTGTTATGATGTTCTTAAAGCTTGTGACGGCAAGCTGAGAGCTGTTTTTGACCCTGCAAACTTTATTCAGTGCGGTGTTGATACAGTAAAAGCTTATGATTTGCTTGAAGAATATATTGAGTACTTCCACATTAAGGATGCACTTTACGACAGTGCAGAGGTTGTTCCTGCAGGTCAGGGTGACGGAAGACTTGTTGAAATTCTCAAGAAGTTTGATAAGCGTGAGCAGGTTGCAGTTCTTTCTCTTGAGCCCCACCTCAAGGTCTTTGACGGACTGTCAAATCTTGAAACAGACAATGAAACCGCAAATGCAATGAAGGTTCATACTTATGCAACTCATGCAGAATCCTTCAAGGCTGCGGCAGATGCTATGCACGCTGTTGCAGAGGAGGTTCAGCCTATTCGCTTCGGTATCATCGGTATGGGTAATATGGGTACTGCTCACGCACGTAATTTTCTTAGAGGTGATGTCAGAGAGTTGCGCATAACTGCAGTTGCTGATATCGTTCCCGAAAAACTCGAGTGGGCAAAGGAAAATCTTCCTTGGGCAAAGAGATACAACTCTGCAACCGAGCTCATTGAAAGCGGCGAGGTTGATGCTGTTATCATCTGTGTACCGCATTACTTCCATCCGCCCCTTGTTATTGAAGCACTCAAAAACGGACTTCACGCAGTTTCAGAAAAGCCTGCAGGTGTTTATACAAAGCAGGTACGTGAAATGAATGAGTTTGCTGCAAAGCAGGACAAAACCTTTGCAATGATGTTTAACCAGAGAACAAACTGCGTTTACAGAAAAATTAAAGAAATTGTTGACAGTAAAGAATACGGCGACATCCGTCGTGTAAACTGGATTATCACAGACTGGTACCGTACACAGGCATATTATAATTCAGGTGGATGGCGTGCAACATGGGTCGGTGAAGGCGGCGGTGTTCTTCTCAACCAGTCACCGCATCAGCTCGACCTCTGGCAGTGGATTTGCGGTATGCCGTCAAAAATCCGTGCTTTCTGTCACGAAGGTAAGTGGCACGATATCGAGGTTGAGGATGATGTAACAATTTACGCCGAATATCCTAACGGAGCTACAGGTGTATTTATAACAACAACTGGTGATTATCCGGGCTCTAACCGTCTTGAAATTACAATGGACAAAGCAAAGCTTGTCTGTGAAAACGGCAAAGAAATTACTCTTTATGAGCTTGGGGAATCACTTTCCGAAAATATTGCAAACTGTGAGCAAGGCTTCACAAAGATTGATGTAAGTTCTTCAAAAGTTGAGACTGACGGCAGAAATGACCAGCACACAGGTGTTCTCAACGCATTCGCTGACCACATTCTTTTTGGCTCTCCGCTTGTTGCAAACGGTGAAGAGGGAATAAAAGGTCTTATGATTTCAAATGCCGCTCATTACTCAAGCTGGACAGGTGAAACAGTTGAACTTCCGATTGATGAAGAAAAATACTACGAGCTTCTTATGCAGAAGGTTGCTTCATCAAAAGCAAAGGAAGATGTAGTATCGGCTGTTAACGAGGATATGAGCAGTACATATTAAGTCTGGCAGGGGTTTGTTATGAGAGTTTCGGTTGTTGGATGCGGTGGCGTATCCAAAAGTCATCTGAAAGCTTTAAGCGAAATAGAATCAATAACGATTTCCTCGGTTGTGGACATTGTAAAAGAAAAAGCTGATGATGCGGCTCGACAGTATAGCTGTACGGCGTATTACGATTTTGATACAATGCTTGAGGAGGATAAGCCTGATTGTGTGCATATCTGCACACCGCACTATCTTCACGTGCCGATGTCGGTTAAAGCATTGACACGAGGTATTCATGTGTTGTGTGAGAAGCCGTGTGCAATTTCTTCTGAAGGACTTTCACAGCTTCGCTTGGCTCAGCTTATGAGTGAAGCAAAATTCGGAGTATGTTTTCAGAACAGATATAATGAATCGGCTTTATTGGTAAAGGATATTATCAAAAAAGAAACTTACGGCAAAGTAACTTCTGCGAGAGCATGTGTTCATTGGGAACGTGATGAAGATTATTACAGCGATGACTGGCATGGTACTCTAAAAAAAGAGGGTGGCGGTGTAGTTGTTAATCAGGCAATACATACGCAGGACTTGTTGAGATACCTTATCGGTAAAAACGTAAAGGCTGTTACGGCTCACGTTTTTAACGACCACCTTAAAGGTGTTATTGAGGTTGAAGATACTGTTTATGCTTTGTTTGACTATGACGACGGAACAAGAGCGGTTTATAATGCAACTACTGCTTTTTCTACCAATCTTCCCGTTCTTATAGATATCTTCTGTGAAGAAGCAACTCTGCGTATTGAAGGTAATAACGCATATGTTATTAAAGACGGAAATACACAGCAGCTTCATCTGGCAGATAATACAGGCTTTGTCGGTAAAAACTATTGGGGTAAGGGTCACGCTTCACTTATTCGTGATTTTTACGATTGCATAGAAAACGATTGCAAATTTCCGATAGATGCTGTTGAAGGCGGTAAAGCCGTTGAAGAATTTTTAGCAATTTTTAAATCTTCCGAGAGCGGAGAAAAATTTTATTTAAAAAAGGATTGATCTTATGCAAATGACAATGAGATGGTTCGGTAAGGAAAAGGATACTGTTTCACTTGAACAGATCCGTCAGGTGCCGGGCGTTGTCGGCGTTATTCCTGCACTTCATGCTTTGCCGGCAGGCGAGGCATGGCCTCTTGATATGATTATGGATATGAAAAAAGAGATTGAGGATGCAGGTCTTACTATGGAGTGTATTGAAAGTGTTAATGTCCACGAGGACATTAAGCTTGGTGCTCCGACAGCGGACAAGTATATCGAAAACTACAAAACCAGCATCAGAAATCTCGCAAAAGCAGGAGTAAAGGTTATTTGCTATAATTTTATGCCTGTTTTTGACTGGACAAGAACTGACCTTGCTATGGATATGGGTAACGGTGCAACTTGTCTGAGTTATAACGGTGTTCAGGTTGAAGGCAAAAGTCCTGAAGATATGTTCAGAGAGATTGACGACAATTCAAACGGTTATGCAATGCCCGGTTGGGAGACCGAGCGTATGGGCGAAATCAAGGAACTTTTTGAAAAGTATAAGAACATCACGGCTGACGATATGTGGAAAAATCTTAAGCACTTCCTTGAAGAGATTATCCCCGTTTGTGAGGAATGTGATGTAAAAATGGCTATTCATCCGGATGATCCGCCGTGGGATATTTTCGGACTTCCGAGAATTATCAAGAATATTGAAGATATCAGAAAATTCTTGAAGCTTGTTGATTCTCCTTGCAACGGTCTGACGTTCTGTACAGGCTCACTTGGTGCAAGCGCAAAGAACGACCTTCCCGCAATGATTCGTGAGGTTGGCGACAGAATATATTTTGCACATTTGAGAAATGTTAAAATCCGTGAAAGCTGGTTTAACGAAACCGCTCATCTTTCGTCGGACGGTTCGCTTGATATGTACGAAATCGTCAAGGCTTTGCAGGATGCAGGCTTTGACGGTTATATAAGACCTGATCACGGCAGAATGATCTGGGGAGAGGTTGCCAGACCCGGTTACGGACTTTATGATCGTGCTTTGGGTGCAGCTTATCTCAACGGTCTTTGGGAAGCCGTTGAAAAATCAAATAAAACGGAGGCATAATTATGACAGAGCATAAAAGTCTTAAGGGTAAGGTAGCCGTAATCACAGGCGGCGGCGGAGTGCTTTGCTCGGGTTTTGCAAAGACACTTGCACAGCAGGGTGTCAAGGTTGCTGTACTTGATTTGAACGAAGCATCAGCACAGGCTGTTGCAGATGAAATTAACGCTGACGGCGGTACAGCTATTGCAGTTGGCTGTAATGTACTTGAAACCGAAAGTATGCAGAAGGCAAGAGATATAATTGCTGAAAAACTCGGCACTTGCGATATTCTTCTTAACGGTGCAGGCGGCAACAACCCGAAGGGCACAACAACGAAAGAAACTCTTGAGAAAATCGACCTTTTGGAAAAGGATGAAAATGTTAAGACTTTCTTTGATCTTGATCCGCAGGGTATTTCGTTTGTATTTAATCTTAACTTCCTCGGAACACTTATTCCTACACAGGTGTTTGCACGTGATATGGCAATGAAAGAGGATAGCTGCATTATTATGGTTACTTCAATGAATGCTTTCCGTCCTCTCACAAAGATTCCTGCTTACTCAGCTGCAAAGGCTGCAGTTGCAAACTTTACACAGTTTATGGCTGTTCATTTTGCTGAAATGGGTATTCGTGTCAATGCGATTGCTCCGGGCTTCTTCTCAACACAGCAGAACAAAACTCTTCTCTGGAATGAAGACGGCACACCTACAGCAAGAACGGGCAAAATCCTTGCAGCAACACCGATGGGACGCTTTGGTGAGCCTGAAGAGCTTTCAGGTGCTTTACTGTTCCTTTGTGATAAGGAGTATTCGGGCTTTGTTACTGGCACAACCATTGCTGTTGACGGTGGTTTTAATGCATATTCGGGTGTATAAAATTAAACTGAATTGAGGTGGCGATATGTCTGCTCTGGTCAGTATAATTATTCCTGTGTATAATCTTGAAGATTATATCGGAAACTGTCTGGAAAAGCTATTATGTCAGACATATAAGAATTTAGAAATTTTGTGTATTGACGACGGCAGTACGGATTCTTCGGAACAAAAGATAAAAAACTTTGCCGAGAAAGACCAACGCATTATATACATTCATCAGGCAAATGCAGGCGTTTCAGCCGCCCGTAATAAAGGTCTTGAAACAGCTACAGGCGAGTACGTTATGTTTGTAGACGGTGATGATTATCTTCATTATCAAGCTGTTGAGACACTGGTTGACTGCATATCTCATAATAATACCGATATGGTTTGTGCTCATCATACTTATACAAATACATTAGATTCAGAAATGTTTCCTATAGTGGACAGTAAATGTAAAAGTGTTTCGCACAATGAATTGTTTAAAACTGTTAACGGAAATGTAATCGGTAAATCGTCTTGTGCAAAACTTATCAAAAAGGAAATTGCTTTAAAAGCAAGGTTTCCTGTAGGGATATCTAATGGTGAGGACGCTAATTATGTTGTTCGGCTTCTCGCACTTGGCATTAATGTAAGTATTGCTGATATTACACTTTATTATTATTACACAAGAGAAAATTCATGCGTAACATCACAGTTCACAAAATCAAAGTTTTCCATAACTCTTTCTTTTGATGATTTATGCGATTTTTTAAAAGATACTGAATACACTTTTTTGCGTGGTTATTGTCTCCAATATCTTTTTCAGACAATTTTTTATAATAGAACCATGGCAATTGGTACGGATGCAGAAGAATATGTTTTGGCCGAAAGCCGAAGAATCGGCAAAAAGTGGCTGAAACCTTTTGTTAAGTGTAAAGATATTGATATAAAAATCAGGATGATTTTTATTTTATTCTTTTATTCTCGTAGGTTTTACGAACTTGCCCGAATGATACAAGACCCCACAATGAAAGATTTTTATAAAAACAGAAAAGCTAACAGAAAGGACTGATTTCAATGGATATTAAGTTAAGACCTCAGGAGGAATGTATGTTTGACATGATTTCCCTCGGTGAAGTTATGCTCAGACTTGATCCCGGCGATTCAAGAATTAAAACAGCCAGAAGCTTCCGTGTATGGGAAGGCGGCGGTGAATATAACGTTGCAAGAGGACTTCGTCGTTGTTTCGGACTTAAAACTGCAATCGTCACAGCACTTGCTGACAATGAAATCGGACGCTTGGTTGAGGATTTTATGTTTCAGGGCGGTGTTGATACCTCACTTGTTAAGTGGTCAAAATACGACGGTATAGGAAGAACTGTAAGAAACGGTTTGAACTTTACTGAACGTGGATACGGAATCAGAGGTGCTGTCGGCGTTTCTGACCGTGGCAATACAGCTGCTTCACAGCTCAAATCGGGCGATATTGACTGGGATTACATTTTTGGAACTCTTGGTGTAAGATGGCTTCATACAGGCGGTATTTTTGCCGCCCTTTCCGACACAACCGCAGAGGTTGTAATTGAGGCTGTTAAGGCCGCTAAAAAATACGGTACAATTGTTTCTTATGACCTTAATTACCGTCCGTCACTCTGGAAGGATATCGGCGGTAAAGAGAAGGCACAGCAGGTAAACAAGGAAATTGCAAAGTACATTGACGTTATGATAGGTAACGAAGAGGACTTTACAGCTTGTCTCGGACTTGAGGTTGAGGGAAATGACGAAAATCTTAAGGAGCTTAATCTTGACGGTTACTTCAAAATGATTGAAAACGCTGTTAAGGTATATCCTAATTTTAAGGTAATTGCTACAACTCTTCGTACAGTTAAAACTGCAACAGTAAACGACTGGAGTGCTATTTGTTGGGCAGACGGTAAGATAAACAAGGGCATGGAGCTTCCGGGTCTTGAAATTTATGACCGTGTCGGCGGCGGAGACAGCTTCGCTTCAGGTCTAATTTACGGTCTTATGACAACAGGTGATGCACAGACAGCCGTCAATTACGGTGTTGCTCACGGTGCATTGGCAATGACAACACCCGGTGATACTTCAATGGCAAGTAAGACAGAAGTTGAAAGAATTGTCAGCGGTGCCGGCGCAAGAGTTCAGAGATAAGGAGATTTTATAATGGATAAAGAAAGAATTTTAACCAGAATTCAGGACTGCGGTATCGTTGCCGTTGTACGTGCTGAAAGTACAGATAAAGCAGAGCGTATTGTTGACGCTTGTATGGAAGGCGGAGTAGCCGCTATTGAGCTTACTTTTACAGTTCCTCATGCTGACAAGGTTATTGAAGAGCTTGCAAAGAAGTATGATGAGAATGATATTATTCTTGGTGCAGGAACAGTTATGGATGCTGCCACAGCACGTATTGCTATGCTCAGCGGTGCACAGTATATAGTAAGCCCTTATCTTGACCTTGAAACACTCAAGATGTGTAACCGTTACCGTGTTGCAATGATGCCGGGAATTATGACGGTTCGTGAAGGTGTTATGGCAATGGAACATGGTGCAGATATTCTTAAGGTATTCCCCGGCGACCTTTACGGCCCGAAGATTATCAAGGATATCAGAGGTCCTATACCTTATGCTAAAATGATGCCCACGGGCGGTGTCGATGTAAATAATGTCGGCGAGTGGATAAAGGCAGGTGCTGTTGCTGTTGGTGCAGGTTCATCACTTACAGCAGGTGCTAAAACGGGTGATTACAAAAAGATTACCGAAACAGCAAAGCAGTTTGTTGCAAACATTCAGGCAGCTCGTGCTGAACTCAAATAATTATTATCCAGAGGTATTACTATGTTTGTTGACATAGCAAAAATTAAAATCAAAGCGGGCGACGGCGGTAATGGCGCCGTCGCTTTCAGACGTGAAAAATACGTAGCGGCCGGAGGACCAGATGGCGGTGACGGCGGCAGGGGAGGAAATGTTGTTTTTAAAGTGAACGACAATCTTTCAACGCTTGCAGATTTCCGTTACAAAAGAAAATATAAGGCGCCAAATGGAGAACCCGGACAGACAGGTCACAGAAACGGACGAAAAGGTGAAGACCTTATAATTGAAGTGCCGAGGGGAACTATAATCCGTGAGGTTCAGAGCGGCAAGGTTATGGCTGATATGTCTGACGACGATGAATTCATTGCGGCAAAAGGCGGCAGAGGCGGATGGGGTAACTCCCATTTTGCAACTCCTACCCGTCAGACACCTCGTTTTTCAAAGCCGGGTGTTCCTGGTGAAGAGTGGGAAGTAAGCCTTGAGTTAAAGCTTTTAGCTGATGTCGGATTACTCGGTTTTCCGAATGTCGGCAAATCAACGCTTATTTCTGTTGTAAGCCAGGCAAAGCCGATAATTGCAGACTATCATTTCACCACACTCACACCTGTTCTCGGTGTTATATCAATGGGTGAGGGAAATTCCTTTGTAATGGCTGATATTCCCGGTCTTATTGAGGGCGCAAGTGACGGTGTCGGTCTCGGTCACGAGTTCCTTCGTCATGTTGAACGTTGTCGTTTGCTTGTGCATATTATAGATGCGGCAGGCAGTGAGGGCAGAGATCCGATTGACGATTTCAATAAGATTAACGCTGAACTCATTAAATTCAATCCTGATATGGCAGATTTGCCGCAGATTGTTGTTGGTAACAAAATTGACCTTGCAACCGATGAACAACTCGAAAAACTTGAAAAATATTTTGCCGAAAGAGGTTATCAGTATTTTACAATGTGTGCACCTATTGTCGAGGGTACGCAGGAGGTTATTAATGCTGTAGCGGCAAAGCTTGCAACATTACCTCCAATCAAGAAGTTCGAAAAAGAAGAAATTCCTGCTGAATTTTTTGAGAAGAATAATGACGGCAAGTTTACAATTACCGTCGAGGATGATGTTTATTCCGTTGAAGCTGAATGGTTGCTCAAAATTTTGCAAAGAACTGATCTTGATGACTATGAGTCTTTGCAGTATTTTCAGCGTGTTTTGCAGTCCAGCGGCATAATTGATGCACTTGAAGAAAAAGGAATACAGGAAGGCGACACGGTAGAAATATACGATCTTGAATTTGACTTCGTGCCGTAATTACGATATGGAAAGATTACTCAAAGAAAAAGATGTAAAACCAAATGAATTAAGTCCTCTCACGTTAGCTTTTATAGGTGATACTGTGTTTGATTTAATAGTCAGAGAAGATTTAATTTGTACTGCAAACCGCCCGGCAAACGATTTGCATAACCTTGCGGTTAAAAAAGTCAAAGCATCAGCACAGGCTGGCTTTATCGAAAAGCTGATGCCGACTCTTACTGAAAAAGAGCTTGCGGTTTACAAAAGAGGACGCAATGCAAAATCGGGTCACTTGCCGAAAAACGCCAGTCAAAGTGATTATCATATGGCAACCGGTTTTGAGGCATTGATAGGTTATCTCTATCTTTCCGGTGAAACAGACAGAATAAAAGAGCTTTATAACATTATTATTGCAGATTAACGGAGGCTTAACTTTGAAAAACAGCGAAAGCATAAAATCAGTTTTAAAAAAATTTAATATCAAGGAATTTGCTGTTGACAATATTTATTACGTAATCGGCTGTCTTCTTTACGCTTTAGGTGTTAATATTTTTGCTATTCCAAATAACATTGCTCAAAGCGGAATAACAGGTCTTGCTATTATTATAAATTACCTGCTTCCGCGGTGTCCTGTTGGTTTAACAGGCTTGGTCTTGAATATACCGCTTATAATCCTTGCATGGATATTCATCGGCAAAGCCTTTACTCTTAAAACACTCTGGACAACGGTTTTGCTTTCTCTTTGTATTGACGGTGTGGCATCAGTTATGGAGGCGGGTATAATCGGAGCTTATACAGGCGATAAGCTTCTTGCGGCTCTTTTCTGCGGTGTAATGTGCGGTGCAGGAATTGCATTGATAATTGTAAGAGGAGCTACCTCGGGTGGTACAGACGTTCTCGGCAGACTTCTTAAAAAAATCTGGCCTCATATGACAATGGGAACTATGATTCTCCTTTGTGACGCTGCTGTCGTAATTACTGCGGCAATCGTCTTTGGTAGTGTTGATAGTGCAATGTATGCGGCGATATTGATTTTTGCAAGCTCGGAGGTTATGGATTATATTCTTTACGGTACGGGTAGCGGCAAAATGCTCTATATATTTACAAAAAAAGGCTCTGAGGTTGCTGATATGATAACCAAGGAGTGCAGACGAGGAGCGACTATAATTGAAGGTAAGGGTGGATACACAGGTGACACAAATGAACTTGTAATTTGTGCCGCAAGAAGCCACGAAATACCCAAGATACGCAAAAAGGTCAAGGAATTTGACCCTGACTCTTTTATCGTGCTTACCGAAGCGAATGAAATCCTCGGCAAGGGCTTTAACCCTCCCGCCGCAGGTGATTGATCTATATTTATAAAAAAACAGGCTGTATCATCTGATACAGCCTTAATTTATTCTATTCTTATGTAGACGGTCATTTCGTTTTCGCCTCGGTTGGCCCATTTGTAATATGGAATAAAACAGAGCTTAACTTTTTCTTTTTTTGCTTCTTCCCAAGCGCTGTAAAGCTTTTCACAATCCTTTTCACGGTATCCGTCTGCATATATGTTTTCACCTTCAACAAAGAAAGACGTGTGTTTATCAAGTGATAACATTTGCAGATTTTTACCGTTATCAACCTCTTCAAGACAATAAACAAAAGGTCCTTTTGTAACTGCGACTTTACCGATGTTTGAGCGCACACGGTTAGAACACTTTATGATTTTTACTTCAGACTTGAAATGGGCATCAATTCGTGTTTCGTTGCTTATTTCAAAATAAGCATATCCGTCTTTGATTACAGCATTGTGTGAAAAACTAAAAGTATCGCACCATTTCGGAATTCGTAATGCGAGAGTAAAACTTTCTTTCGACGAAACCAAAATTGAAACTTTGCCGTCTTCGGTGTAATTCGAGTGAATATCAATTTCAGCTTTGTCGGCATACACCTTACCGCCAATGTATTGATGAATGTAAAAAGTATCGTTGTTTTGAGTGTAGCAATATTCTCCAATGGAAGATACAAGCCTTGCTAAGTTTGGAGGACAGCAAGCGCAACCAAACCATTTTTGACGAACTGTTTTGATATGATTTTTCCTGGAATCCTTATGAGATGCTTCTGGCAAAACCTCAAGCGGATTTACATAAAAGAAGCTTTTGCCGTCCTGTGACATTCCTGCAAGCACAGTGTTATATAACGCTTTTTCCATTGCATCAACTATATCTGCATCCGGTTCGATTTCCAGCATTCTTCGTGCAAAGAAAATAAGACCTATTGAAGCACATGTTTCGCTGTAAGCAAGATCGTTCGGCAAATCATAATCAAACGAAAAAGCCTCGCCGTGTGATGTTGAGCCAATTCCGCCTGTGATGTACATCTTTTTGTTTATGATGTTTTCAATAATCTTTTTACAAGCCAGATAAAGCTCATCATCACCGTACCGTTTTGCAATATCAGCCATTCCGCTGTAAAGGTAAACACCCCTTACTGCATGACCAATAGCTTCGTGCTGATGTCTCGGTTCACGGTGTGCCTGATTGTAATGGTAGTTATCTTCGACGGTTTCTTTCCCGAGAGCCTTATCGTAATAGTAAGGTTTCTTACCACGTTCATCTATAAAGAATTTTGCTGTCTGCAGATACTTTTCTTTAGCGGTCACATCATAGAGCTTTACAAGTGCCATTTCTGCAATTTCGTGACCGGGATAACCCTTTATCTTGTCTTCGCCAAAAGTGTCACAAATAAGGTCAGCAAAGCGGCATACGGTATCAAGAAATTTTCTTTCACCCGTAGCGTTATAGAAACTTATTGCCGCCTCTGCCATATGACCGAAGCAGTAAAGCTCATGGAAATCCTTAAGATTTTCAAAAACAGCGTTTCGGTTGTTGATTATATAGAGCGTGTCCAGATAACCGTTTTCAAGCTGCGCATTGCAGACTAAATCAATGATTTCTTTTGCCTTTGCCTTAAGCTCATCGTCCGGGTGGGTTGTGAGAGAATAACCGACAGCCTCAATCCATTTGTAAACATCGCTATCCTGAAATACCCAACCGTGAAAAGCTCCTTCGGGAGCGTTTTTGTCGTCATAATGCCATTTGTCGGTTGGATAAACTGCAACCTCTTTTCCTTGTGAGAGGTCTTTAACAACTTTTCCTGCTTTAATAAAGTTATCAATTGAGTAGCTTTTTTCAGCCCCCTCAACTCTGTCGTGCAATGCTTCGTATTGATAAGGTATAACCTCTGTTCTGACAAGCTCACGGATTTGGTTCCAGAAATCGTCATCAATTACCGTGTTTTTTAACTGAACAGGTCTTGAAAATAAATCAGTATTCATAGCTTCGCTCCAACTTAATCCCATTCACAACCCGTAACTGTGTCCATGTCAATGCCTTTTGTGTCGTGGGTTTTAAATAATAAAGTAATAAGCGCCGCAATAAAACCGGGAACAAGGAGTGCAAATGATACAATACCCGTAACGCTGTTTCCGAGAATTGTAATAAGAGGTATGCTGATTATATATGATAAAGCAAATCCGACAGCGGTAACAATAAACTGTGCAGACATTGTTGACGAACGCAGGTTAGTAGGTGAGGATTCGCCAATCATCATAATAATAACGTCGTTTGTTGAGTAATAACTGCCAACAAAAGCACCGCAGAGGAAGCCGACAAGATACGGGTTCCAAGCCATATTTGAGCCGATAGAAAATCCTATAAAGGCCAAAAGACAGTTTGCGGCAGTTGTAATTGCGGCAGCTTTGCGTCCCTTTGAGTCAGATATAAAGCCCATTATAACCTGTGAAACAGCACAGCCTACAGGGAACATAAATAAAGCGGTTGTAACAGGTCCGATGCTTACGGCGTTCATAACCTCTTCACCGAGTTTAGCAAAAAGTCCGTTTTCAACGTAGTTCTGTGCGTAACCGTAAGACATAATAACCTGATAGTTAATTGTGCCTATAAAACCGATATTAGCAACAGAAGATGTTATGTAAAGCCAGCGAAGCTGTTTGTGCTTCAATGCGAATTTCAAGGCAGGTATAAGTCCGCCTTGACTGTTTTGTGTATCTTTTTGCAGTCTTTCAGCTTCTCTTTCTTCATCCGTCATTCTTAAGTAGCGAAGTCTTGACTCAATAAACGAATCTGTTTCTCTTGCGGTAATAAGTGCAATAAAGCTTGTAACAACACCTACAATCGCAGGTATGAAGTAAACCATTCTCCACTCGGATGCATTGCTCATAAGCATTCTTCGAAGAAGTGGTACAAGCATAACAGACATATTGGCAATGAACTTGATTGAAGAATAAACCTTGCCACGGTGGTCTGTCGGCGAGGATTCCATAATATAAACAACGTGCATATCGTGCGGAATGAAGAACTGTACCATGCACGCACCGATGAAATAAAGAATAAGGTTGTTTGAAAGGAAGATAACGAGCATTGCAAGGCTCATACCGAAGGTGTTAATTATAAGAAACTTTTTTCGTCCCCAACGGTCAGCAAGAGGACGGTATAAAAGACCGATTGCTTGGAACGGAACAACAAGTATAGATAAAATTTCAAGAAGTCCGACAGAGCTTTCACCGGAGCTTGCAAAAAGGTCGTTTGCAATTTCGGTTTTCATCAATGTTCCGATTTGCGAAGCAATTTCGTCTGTTGCATAAATCAGAGTAATGATGAAAATAAGATAAATGAAATAAAGGTTTTTCTTTGGTCTGGCTTTTTCTTTTTCCCATTTTGCAATTTCTTTTTCACGCTTAAATTGAATTTTTTTGAGCTTTTCGGGAGTCATTGTGTTGCTTTTCATAAAAACCTCCTGATTAATACAGTATTCTTTTAAGTTCTTCTGTAAAATTCTTTGTGTCTATATTTTTTAATAAATGTGCATCCGTTCCGAGAGTGAAAACTATGCCTAACTCCTTGCCGATGTGATACATTCGTCTGGCGAGTTGCGGGTCACTAAAGGATGTAACGGTGTTAATTTCCCATGCACATTCACTCTCAAAAGCCTTTTGCATAATTTCTGCAATTTCTTCATCTTTCCAGCATTTGCCGAGTGTTTCGGTTTCCCAGCCTGTAACGCTTTTGAGATACATTCCGCAAAGCGGATGTGCAACTGTGTCTGCCGCACGGTCTTTAAAGAGTGTTTCAAGCATTCTTTTTGTCAGCTTTTTATAGCCCTCTGGTGTTTTACTCTCTGCTTGCTCCCACCCTGTAACATGAAAGTGATTTTGCGCATACAAGCGGTAATCGGTTTTAATCTCAATATTTTTAAGTGTGTATTTTTCAGCGCCGTAGCTGGAAAATTCACCACCTATGAGTATCTTTACCTTACTGTCAATTTCGTCTCGCTTTTGTTTTAACATTTCACAGTTTAAATTAAATTTATCAAGTTCTTTAGGTTCATAAACATGGTCACATAAAGCAATCATTTCAAGACCTGCTTTCTCAGCAGTTTTAACAATGTTTTCAAACGTCATTTCTTCGTTTGCACACTTTGAAAAACAGGTGTGAATATGCAGGTTAAACCGTGCGAGTTCATCAATGTTATATATATCTTTAGTAAGAAACAAAATACCACTTCCTTTATTTTTTCATTTTACCAACTTTCAAATATATTGTCAATTAAGATTAGTTTTTGACGTAAATTGACAAGTCTTTTCACGGTGATATACTGAATTACACTGCTTAAGGACGTTTTATGTAAAATGAAAAATGCCTCCGAATTTCGGTTCGGAGGCATTTTTTATATCTTAATCTTTTTGAATAAAAGGGGACAAAGACCAAGCATTACAAACATAACAAAGAAATATCTTACAGCACTGAAAATGAGCATCAGCTCAACTGAAGAGAATACAAAAACAAGCTTCAGACCTTCTTTAACTGCAAGCACGGCAACAATTGAAATGATTACTCTGATAAATCTTTTCCATATAGGACCGTCACATTTCATATCGACGTATTTGTCATCAAGCATAACTGCAAAAAGATAACCAACGAGCATACCGTAAAGCTTGTAAAAGTCTGCATACAATTTATTAGGACTATTAAAAAGAAAAACAAAAATGAACGGAGTGTATGCAAGTACAACTATTGCATGCAAAATATTTTTGTTTTCAATCCTGTCATAAGCAATGTTACCAAAAACTGCAAACAGCAAACCAATAACAGTTCCGACAATAACGTCACTCGGGTAATGAGCACCAAGATACATTCTTGAAAAACCGACAGCAAGTGTAAGCACGACGGCAATAACTGTCATCCACCACTTTTTAAGATGAACGGCAAAAGCGTTTGTCCATGTTGTAGCACACTGAGTGTGGCCGCTCGGAAAAGAATAGCCTGTAGCGGTATCAGGCCTTACACAGGTAACTTCTCCTGAAGCGAATGGACGTGGTACTTTAGCAAAGTTTTTGACTATGCCGTTAACACCTAACGATGAAGCGGTAATAAAAAATATTCTTCTTGCCAGCTTTTTGTCTATTACAAAATAAAAAACAGCAATAAAGACAATTAAAAGTGTTTCTTCACCGAACATGGTTACAAATTCGAAAATCTTGTTCAGAACTTCACTTCGTATTCCTTCAAGTGCTTGCAAAAAACTAATTTCACCCGGAAACATTCAATCAATCCTTTTTATGTATTTTTGAAATAATATCATAAATTTAATCTGAAATCAATAATAAGACAACAAGACATAATGTTTGTTTTGTGCTATTGATTTTTTTTTCTCTTATGGTATAATTTAACCGTTAGTTTCTTAAAAGAAAGGACTTTTATTATGGCTAAATACCTTATTGTAAATGCAGACGACTACGGAATGTGTAAAGCGGCAAATACAGCCGTTGCGGAGCTTTTTGAGGGCGGCTGGCTTAAGTCGGCAACCGTTATGATTCCTTGCCCTGCGGCAAAAGAAGCTGTTGAGTTTTCAAACGCTCATCCTGAGTATGCTGTCGGCGTACATCTTACAATGACAAGCGAATGGGGCAAATATCGTTGGAAACCGCTTACAAACGGCAAGACACTCGTTGATGAAGAGGGCTTTATGTGGCACGAGAGCGACCAGGTCGAAAAGAATGCTTCTTATGAAGACCTTGAAGCAGAAATCCGTGCGCAGATTGACCTTGCACACAGTTGGGGTATGAAGCCTTCACATACAGATAACCATATGGGTTCACTCTACGGTCACTACACAGGCAGACTCGGACTTTCAAAGATGACTTTGCGTGTTTGCGGTGAATATGGCTATGCATACAGACTCTACACAAAGCACGACAAACGCATTTGTCCCAAAGGCACACCGTATCCGCTTTATGCCGCTGTAACGCTTCTTTCAAAGCGTTGGGGCAAGAAGTATGATGTTGTAATTCCCGACTATCTTCTTTTCCCGGATTGGAACGACGATATGCGAAAGAGCTACGAAACATATCGTGATACAATTCTTAAAATCTGGACAGATATTCCCGAGGACGGCGTGACAGAGACCTTTATCCACCCGTCAGTTGAAACTGATGAACTCAAGAGCATCACGGGCAGATGGAGAGACAGAGTATGGGAATACGAGCTTATGAAAGACCCCTATGTTCATAAGTATCTCAAAGACCACGGTGTTGAGCTTATCAGCTACCGTGAACTCATCAAGATGAAGGGCGGCAAGCTCAAGGGCTGATTTTTGAATACATAAATCATCGACGGCGGAGAAATCTGCCGTCGTTTTTTGCGGTAAGATGTTGATAGATTTTAACTTGTCAAGATAATTTAAGTTTAGAGGAACACAGCCCTCCTTGCCTAAAGGAGGGTGGCACGGCGTAGCCGTGACGGGAGGATAATCTGCGTCGCAGACCTTTAATGTAAACATAATCTATTCTTTATAATATCCCTCCACCACTTCGTGGTCCCCCTCCCTTTAGGGCAAGGGAGGCCACGCACAGAGCAAATTTTATCTGATTAAAGAACTCTACAAACCCCATTTTGTAGGAATATTAAATGCACGGTTGCGTTGCAACCTACACCTCATCAGTCACTCCGTGACAGCTTCCCATCGCAGGGGAAGCCTTGATTTGTCACAATTTTGACAGCCTTCCCCTTGAGGGGAAGGTGGCATTTTCGTAAGAAAATGACGGATGAGGTGTTTAAAAGAAATCCACAACCCCCAATTTGTCGGGATAACTGTCCGCTTGCTTTAATATAACATAAACATTTAATCCTTTCGCTTCAATTTCGAGGGGATTTTTGTATATTTAACTTGTTGTTGATTTTTCATCGACTTTGTGTTAAACTAATACTGCCAAACTAATTAAATATAACAAAACAAGCATTATTTCAAAGGGAATAGTGTTTCTTTTGACGTGCTGTTTTTACTTGTGTAATGAATTTGATAAAATGCAAATTCCATCAATGCGAGTAAAAATAAGGCTTGTTATATTGAATTAGTTTGGCGACTATCGGAGTTTGCGTTTTTGTGCGGCTGCTTCGGTGGTCGCACTTTTTATTTTTAAGGAGATGTATTTGTGAAAAGAAAGGTGAAACGAATTTTAGCATCACTGCTCGCTGTTGTTCTGTTCCTGACTGCCGCACCTCTTGCGGATTTGGTCGGTCTTGAGTATGGGTTAAAAGCTGAAGCGGCAAGCTACAAGACGGGGGATATTATCACCTTCGGTATGTATCCTCAAAACTATGTTGAAGATTCATATCTCCGCGCCCGTCTTGCAGAGCAAGAATATGATTCTAAAGGTGTGCTTTATTATGAGGGGCAGGAATATATCAAAATAGGCACAGCGTTTTATTATTATGAACCTATCACATGGCGGGTTTTGTCGGTTGACAGTGACGGGTTATATGTTATGGCAGAAAAGATTCTCGACTGTCAGCCTTATCATCAATCATATACAAGTATAACTTGGGCAGATTGTTCCCTCCGAACTTGGCTTAATACCGAGTTTTATAATATGGCGTTTTCATCCTCTGAAAAGCAGAAAATCAATCTTACACATCTTGTAAACGGTGATAATCCTTGGCACGGCACTTACGGTGGCATTGACACTTACGACCGTGTTTTTGTCCCGTCTGTAGCTGATGTGCTTGAATCAGCTAAGGGTTTTTCTTCAGATGTGAGTGATTACGACAGTGCACGAAGGGCAAAGGTTACTAAGTTTGCCGAACGCAGGGGAGTTTATGTTAGTACGAGTGCTTCATATTACGGCAATGGTTATTGGTGGTTGCGTACTCCCGGCAGGCACAGTGGTAGCGCCTGCTTTGTCTACTATAGTGGCTACGTCAGTGGCAGTGGCTTCAGTGTGAATGGCAGTGATTACGGCGTTCGTCCCGCTTTAAAACTCAATCTTCAATCTTTGCAAGAAAATCAAGTCATTACCGGCACATTTGAATCTTATGTTACTACCGTTGTAATTGATAGCGAGCATTGGGTTTCAAAAATCAGAATTGACGGTACAGACTATGATGTTCAGAAAGGTTTAATAAAAACAATTCCGGAAGCGGAAAGCTATAAGAATAAATTTGTTACGGCATACCTTGATGAGAATGGCGAAGTATACAGTATTGAAGTAGATGTGGAAAAGAAAGTAAACGAAGAAAACTGGTATCAATCTGAAAGCGGAACAGATACAAATTACGGAGTTAAGTCAAGCAAGGCGACAAAAGCATCACAAGTACTTGAAGCAACAAATGACTTTGTAAACGCTATGCAAAGCTATCTTGATATGCTTGGTGACGAAGTTGATGAAGATGCAGAAATAGTAAATGTTGACGATATTGTAAAAGAGCTGAAAAACAAAAATCACGCATATTTTTCTTTAACAAATGCACCCGAAGCTGCCGAAGAAAGCGTGTATTATGCTGTTGCAAACTTTATTAAAGATGTAGCAAACGATAATAAAATTTATCTGAAATTAAATACTGACGATACAGAAGAACAACAAGCTGTTTCAATGCTCAAATCATTGATGAGTTGTTTCTTCAGAACAACAAAGGTATATTACCACGGCAATTATAAGGTTACTCTTAAAGACATATATCTCGCAGGACAGGCATTTTTCGGAACAATAACTGTGGAAAAATATAAAGGTAGTGACAAGGGCACGAAATACACAGGTGCACTTGTTTCAAGCACAGAAAGAACAAAAGAAGTGTTGGTTGCTTATGTCAATAATTTGAGTGATATTGTTCAAGATGAATGTAAATATGCTCTTGCACAAATTCAGTCGGATTTTATGAATGTAACAGGTCTTGCAGAACTCAGCGAGAGTGCTTTGAATGAATATTTTACCGACAAATCCGCAGCCCTTTTAAAAGGCAAATACGGTGACGTATTAAAAATGTTCATCAACATAAAGAGAAGCTATGATGCAATCGATGGCTTTAAGAACTTTTGCAAGTCATATGACGCTGATGACTGGTTGTCGTATAACAATATGCAAAATACACTTAACTTAAAAAGTGAACTTGATAAACTTAATGTGGACTATTCTTTAAAAGGAACTGAAAAGTGGTGTGTTAAATCAGCCATTAAAACAGTAGAAGATGCAAAGAAAAAGTTAAGTGACGCATTGTATAATTATATATATGGTGTTGATACCGGCGACCCTGAAAATATGAGCGGTTGGGATAAATTCTGGAGTGGTAATTGGAATTGCTCAACTGTTCAATGTCCTGTCGAGTTTGAGGTATATGATTCACAGGGCAATATTTTAGGATATGTTGACAGTTCAGAAAACCATAGCGAATATATTGACTATACAGATGACATTATTATTGATGTTGTAAATGATGTTAAATATATTTATTATCCGTCTGATATGGAAATATCAATCAAATTTACCGCAATTGATGACGGACAGATGAATTATTCGATTGAGCAGTTTACAGACGGAGTACCCACAGGGAAAATAAATTATTTTGATATTCCTCTCACTCTTGATGAGCAGTTTGAACAGACGATTCCTGCAAGTGCTGATCTTACAGAAACCGTCGAAACACTTAATTTTGAAACGTCTGATACAGTTGTTAACGGTGAATACATAAGTGCGGAAGAAGAAGCATATGTTACTGTAAACTGTCAGTCAGACATTCAAGGCTTTGCAATCGGCGGTGGTGAATATCCGCTTGGCTCGTCTGTAAAAATGATGGCTTTTGCTGATGAGGGTTGTGAGTTCCAAGGTTGGTATATAGGTGAAAGCTTGGTTTCAACTGCTGTAGTATATCAGTTTACAGCAACTGAAGATGTAGAGATTGTCGCTTTATTTGACGAAATACACGATGTTCACACATTCGTTGACGGTATGTGTACAGTTTGCGGAGATGTAACTGATACTCCGTCAAGTATTCAAAATGTGACTTATGTTCAGCAAGAAGATACACACAAGACATTTGCTGTAACCTGCAACGGCAGAGCACAGATGATACAGTTTATTGAGCCTGACGGTGGCACAAGAACTTATGACAGATACAACAAAAACGTATCAATCACAAGTTATGATGCAGACGGTAATGAAGTAAGTGCATTGAGCCGTGACCTCTCCTATGAGGTATGGGAGATTTACACAAATTTAAGTGTTGGTACAACCGTTATGCTTCGTGCAAAGTTTGATAGCGTATGGGAAACAGATAAACGCACATTGTTTGTTGAAGAATATAACCCCGTAATTTCAATGGAACTTTCAGCAACAAGCGGCAAGAAAGGCGCAGTTCCTGCAACAGTAGTTGCTGACGAAAAGACTGAAAAAGTAATGTTCAAAATGCCGAACAATACATCCGTAACGGTTTCTAACTTCACAACTGACGAAAACGGCAACAGAGTTTTCACAGGCAACGCTTGGATGAACGAGGACGGCACAAATGAAATCAAAGTCTACATCAGACGTGACAATGTCTGGAAGCTTGCAGGAACGCTTGAGTATACGGTTGAATAAGATACATTATGTAGGGAACGCATTGATGCGTTCCGAATAGAAAAATTTAAGAATAGCAAAACACAAAAGACCGACAGATTCGCTCTGTCGGTCTTTTCGCAATTGTTATTTATTTCTGTTTATATCCGTCAAGGAATTCGCCCATACGTCTCATTGCGGCACGAAGCTCTTCAGCCTCGGGAAGCATTACGATACGGAAGTGGTCAGGCTCTTTCCAGTCAAAGCCGCTGCCGGGAATAAGCAAAATGTTTGTTGCGTGAAGCAAATCCCAAGCAAACTTCTTGTCATCGGTGATGTTGAACTTTTTAACATCAAGCTTCGGGAAGAGGTAGAAAGCGGCACTGTTTTTAACAAAGCTGATACCGTCAATCTTTTCAAGCTCTGAACAGGTTGCTTCTCTCTGCTCATAGATACGGCCGCCCGGTACGATCATTGAACGGGGAGTTTCCATATCTGCCATAGCCGCAGGAATAACAAGCTGTGGAAGTGTGTTTGCACAAAGTCGGAGAGATGTCATCTGAATAATGCCCTTGCGGTATTCTTCTGTAAGGTTGCGAGGACCGCTCAAAACCATCCAACCGCAACGGAAACCGCATACAAGATGTGACTTTGAAAGTCCGTTCATTGTAACAACAGGGATGTCCGGAGCAAGTGAAGCTGTTGAAATATGCTCAAGACCGTCCATAACAAGTCGGTCATAAATTTCGTCCGAGAAGATGATAAGACCGTTTTCTCTTGCAATCTGAACAATCTGGAGTAAAAGCTCCTTCGGATAAAGTGCACCGGTCGGATTGTTGGGGTTAATAATAACGATAGCCTTGGTTTTTGAAGTAACCTTTGAACGGATATCTTCAACATCGGGATACCAGTTGCTCTTCTCGTCGCAAACGTAGAAAACAGGCTTGCCGCTTGCAAGATAGACTGAATTTCCCCAAAGTGAGTAGCTTGGAGAGGGAACAAGCACCTCGTCACCGTCATTTAAAAGAGGCATTAAAGCAAAGTTTACAACCTCGCTTACACCGTTACCGATGAAAACATCGTCGGGCACAATGTTCTGAATTCCCTTTGTTTTTTCGTATTCGCAAATGGCTTCTCTTGCGTCAGGCATACCCTTGAAATCGCAATAAGCAACACCTTTCTGCTCGTTACCCTTTAAAGCATCTTCAAGGCTTTTAGGCAGTTTAAAACCGAATGTAGCAGGGTTACCGGTGTTAAGTCTTAAAACGTCAATACCTCTCGCACGCATTTCCATTGCTTCGACAAACAAAGGACCTCGGATGTCCGAATGAACATTTTTCATTCTGTCGGCAGTTTTGATGATATCCATATAGTTTCACTCCTTTGAAAATATAACAGAATTATATACTTTAATGCTTTAAATTGCAATAGAATTATAGAAAAAATATAAAAAATTGCCTGCAAAATTTATGCAAGCAATTATTGAATATTATATACTTTTTTTAGCTACAAAAGTAACCACATCTGTAGAAAGAGCAGAGATAATATTTCCTCTGGGAATGTCATATTGTTGTTTTACTGTTGTTTCTTTAATAATTTGATAGTCTTTAAAAATGCACCTTAAAACTGTTAACAATTCTTCTGTTGGCAGATTTACTTCAAATTGCGGTGAGATTGGTGTGCCTGTATCTTTCTCTTTTTCACAAACATTAGAATTTATAATTAAACAAACTATTCCGTTTTGCTCCAAACCGTTATCTATTTCAGTTAGCTTGTCAATAAAACTATTTTTAGAGTCGATATGTTCCAAGGCTGAAACAGCTATTATTAAATCATAAGTATTTTGTGAAATTTCAAAATTTTCAATAGGAGAAATTATACCGTTTATATAATTCTCTACCGAATGAAATTTTGCGTTTTCATATAGCTTTTCTATTGCAAAATCCAATATATCAACGCAGTCAATCCGACAATCTGTGTCTTTGAATGATTTTGCAATCGGTATGCAGTTGCGACCTATGCCGCAACCTAAATCCAACACTCGCAGATTATTCTTATCAGAAAGCAATGGTATAATATCTGTTACGGTTTTTACGGGCTTTTGAAGCCAACTGCCTTCTTTAAACAATTCAGCACTTGAATATATTTCAATATGCGATTGCTTTTCGGCTTCTCTGATTTTTGCTAATTCATTCATAAATTCACCCTGCAATCACAACTGCTCCAACATATATTCCTTAACGGCATCTAACTTACTCTTTTTCCATTCACCCTTATCGGCTTCTTCTGCAAGGGGACAGATAATGAAGAAATCAAGCGTTTCACCGGGTACACGACCTGTTCTCAAAGGGATTGAGAAATGCTCTTTCCATTTTTCTTCCGTTGCGTCCTTGAATTCAGTTGGGTTAAGGTAAGTCTGCTGTCTTTTTGTGGCGGCAACAAGCACCTTTGCAGAAAGAGGAGCGAGCAGCTTGTATTCGTCCTCCTGCACGTCTGTGAAAATCCTCGGTAATTCTTCTTTAACAATATGCTCTGTTCCACGTTCAATTCTCAAACCCATAGGCTCCCACGTGAATTCGGTTTCGGTAAAATTGATTTTTACAAGCAGACCAAGCTCTGTGTTGAACTGTGAACGCTGATAATCTGTGTCAAAAATGAAGTTGCCTAAAGAATAAAAAATAGCCTTGTCGCCGACAGTTTCATAATTCATCGGAACATGGGGATGATGCGACACAACTATATCTGCACCCATTTCGAGGTATTTGTGGTAACGCTCTCTTGTGTAAGGTGAGGGGAGAGGCGTAAATTCTTCGCCTGCGTGAGCTACAACAACACACCAGCGGCACTTTGCTTTGATTTCGTTGATTGTGTTCTGAATTGCATCAAGGTCACTCCAGCTGTAACAGCCTGGCTTGTCAATGTCAGCTTTTCTGCAAGCACGCTGATAACCGACGCCGAACATTCCTATGCCGCCCGCCTCATCAAGAATAACAGGCTTTCTCGCTTCGTCAATATTCATTCCGGCACCGATAGTCTGAACATTGTTTTCCTCTGCAATTTCAAGTGTGCTTTTAATTCCGTATTCACCTGCGTCCATAATGTGATTGTTGCAGATGTTCCATATGTCTGCTTGCATATTATTAAGCACTTTAACTGCGGCAGGGTCAATTGTATGAAGCAACTGCTGAACGCCATCTTTTGTTGTATTTTGCTCAACAGGCGCAACAGGACCTTCAACGTTTGCGATTACATGGTTAGCACTATGCAAAAAAGAAAGAATTTCCTGTGAGATAAGCTCGTCGTCTTCCCACTTTTTATACATATATCTGTCAAAACCTATATCACCGGTAAAGACTAATGAAGTTTTATCTATCATAATAACACCTCAACTGCTTTTGAAAGCTCTTCTTTGATTATCTGATGTCCTGCGGCTGTAGGATGTATTCCGTCGACACTCCAGTATCTTGTGTTACCGTCGGCTGAGACCTCATCAAAAATGGTTTGCAAAGCTACAAATTTAAGTCCATATTTTTCAGCAACACGTTTTGAGACTTCGGCCTGTTTTTCTACCTCACCGCTGAATTCGTCCCAACGTTCGGTTGTATGCAAACCTTTCAAAACAAAAGGCTCGAGGATTATTATTTTGATTTCAGGAAGAGCCTCTTTGACTTCCTCAATGAGCATACAATATATTTTTTTAAACTTATCGGGCAGAACACCACAGCCTTGTGTAAGCTCATGCGAAACGTCGTTAACACCAATCAGAATTGACATATAGTCCGGCTTGAGGTTGATGATATCCTCTTTAATTCTTGCGTAAATATCAGTAATTCTGTCACCGTTTTTTCCACGGTTTATAAATTTGAACTCGCCCTTATGTTTTCTTGAAAAATCGGAAGCAAATAAAAGTGCATAACCGCAACCAAGACCGAAATTGTCCTCGTTTTCGTCATCTCTGTTTGCGTCTGTTATTGAATCTCCCTGAAATAAAAACGTTTTCATATTTACACCTCGTTTCTTTAATTATATCATATCTTTCAAAACAATCTACTAAAAAAGAAAAAATCCTGCACTATTGCGCAGGATTTTTGGTGCGAGAGACGGGACTTGAACCCGTACGGGATTACCACACGCCCCTCAAACGTGCGCGTCTGCCGATTCCGCCACTCTCGCATATTCGGTTTTTGTCCTCAACGAACGAGTGAAATTATAGCAAAAACCAAATTATATGTCAAGCCTTTTTTGAAAAGTTTTTAGTTATTTTTTAACTTTTTTGCCTCATCAAGCAGAATATCTTTTTTGTTTGGTATTTTTTCGTCAAGCACAAGTTCCAAAAGCCGGTTTAGTGTTGTTCCGATTTCCTTTCCGTTATATCCCAAAGATTTAATGTCATCACCGCTGACTGCAAGGTCAGCAAGGGTAAGACAAAGTGCACTAGCTTCAATTTCTTCAATTTGTTTTTCGGCAAATTCATATGAAGCGATGTCTTTGTCATAATGCTCGGGGTTTTTGCCTGCCGCATCTCCACGCATAAGCTCAAGTGTAAGTTTAACAATATTGACAGAATGTTTTGAACAAAGTCTGATAAGCTTCTTTTTTCTTCCGTCAGGTCTGGTATCGTGCAGTTTAATTATTTTACTTATTATATCTATATCTGCATTTGAAAAACGCAGTCTTTTCAAGATTTCAACAGCCATTTCTGCACTTAATTCGGGGTGCCCCTTGAAGTGAGCAATACCTTTATCGTCAAGATAAAACTTTTGAGGTTTACCTACGTCATGTAAAAGAGCGGCGACCTTCAATTCGGGGGTGTTTTTGACTCCTGCAACAGCCTTTACTGTATGTGTCCATATATCATAGATATGGTAAGGCGTTTTTTGAGGAAATGCGTCCAAAGCTTTAAGTTCGGGGATAATTGTGAAAATAACATCCTTGAACTCAACCAGTATTCGTTCAACCCCTCGGCCTCGCAAGAGTTTTATCAGCTCAACTCTAATGCGCTCGTTTGCAATGCTATTTAAAAGAAATGAGTTTCTTTTAATACTATCTGCTGTGTTGCTGTCAATATCAAAATTGAGTACGGAAGCAAACCTTAACGCACGGATGATTCTCAAAGCATCTTCGTTAAAGCGCTTGTCAGGCTCACCGACACAACGGATAATACCTTTTTGAATATCCTCTTTACCGCCAAAAGGATCGATTAGTCCGTTTTTGTGGTTGTAAGCCATAGCGTTTACCGTAAAGTCACGGCGGCTGAGGTCTTTAATAATGTCAGAGGTGAATTCAACGCTGTCGGGTCTTCTGCTGTCGTGGTATTCACCGTCAATGCGCATAGTGGTAATTTCAATATGTTGTCCGTCGATAATTACAGTAACCGTTCCGTGTTTCAGCCCTGTCGGAATTACTCGGAAATCTTTAAAAACTTCTATAGTTTCTTCTGGTGTGGAAGAGGTTGTCATGTCCCAATCGTCAGGTTCTTTTGCCATAATTGTATCTCTTATGCAACCGCCGACGGCAAAAGCCTCAAAGCCGCTTTCTTCAAGCAGCCTTAATGCTTTGCTGATATATTCGGGACATTTGATAACCATTTTATCACTCCTGACCTTTACAATATTAACATTTTCAAGTATAATTATCAAGACTAAAAACAAAAGGTGATGTAATGAATATTCAGATTTACGGCAAAGCAAAGTGCTTTGATACAAAGAAAGCGGAAAGATATTTTAAGGAACGTCGCATAAAATATCAGTTTGTGGATCTTGTTAAATACGGAATGAGTGAAGGGGAGTACCGTAACATTAAAAATGCAGTCGGTGGTATGGATGAGCTTATTGATGAGAAATCAAAGGCTTATGAGGATTGTTTTATAAAATACCTTGCGAGTAAAGAAGCTATCGAGGAGAAGCTTCTCGAGAATCAATCTCTTTTTAAAACCCCGATTGTCCGTAACGGCAAAAAAGCTACTGTAGGTTATAAACCCGAAATTTGGAAAGATTGGGAATAAAATAAGAATGATTAAAAGAATTTAAAAAACGATTGAAATATACCTTGCGTTATGGTATTATATTGTCGTTAATTTAAAATATAAGGAGATTTTATAATGAAAAACACAGTTATATCTTGCATCGTTGCAATTCTTTGCGTCGTTGCTCTTTGCGTTACTTACGCTGTTTGCACACCCTCAACACAGCCTGCAGAGTTTGCAGATTACCTCACAGAGGAAGAAGCTGCTGATTACATCGGTGTTTCCGATGAAGTAATGGTTATGATTCGTGAAAAGCTCGGACTTTTCAAGGGCGCATTTATGACCTATACATATACAGATGCAAGCGGTAAAGAAGTAACAGACATCGTTTACAACAAAGCAGCTCTCGACGAAGCTGTTGAAAAGATGATGAGCGAGCACAGCGGTCTCAACTTCAAATACCTTCAGGATCAGGCACAGTAAATAATTTAAGCACAGATTAGCTTCTGTGCTTTATTTTTAGGTGGTAAATTTATGATTATTAAAGATGAAAACGACGGAGCACTTTCAGTAGAAAGTCTTTCGGATATCACAAAAGAGATTAATGAAATCGAAGCAATTTTCAGCAAAGCAATTGCCAACAAAAAGAAGGGCGGCTCAATGCCTCAAGAGGAAAAGGATGAGCTAAAAGCCCGAATGGAAGACCTCAATGCAGTTATGTCTACTGTCGGCAAGGAAATGCAGGAAAAGGCAAAGCCTATGGAGTTGATTTCATTCATCAAGGCACTTGCAAAGCTAAAAAAAGTTGCAGAAGCCGGTAAGAGTGAGCTTAAAGAATGATTGAGATACTTTTTGAAAACGACGATCTTGTCGTTTGTATTAAGCCTGTGGGTGTAAATTCACAGAATGACAAGTCGGAGGATATGGTTAAGTTGCTGTCTTTGCAGATAAACACACAGATTTTTCCTGTCCACCGTTTGGATACGGCTGTAGGCGGAATAATGGTTTTTGCTAAGAATTCTAAAACAGCCGCAATTTTGTCAAAGCAGATTTCTGACGGCACATTCAAAAAGAAATATCTTGCAGTAGTTACCGGTACACCGCTAAAAGAGTGTGACGTGCTTGAAGACTTACTTTTTAAGGATTCTTCAAAAAACAAGAGCTTTGTTGTCAAGCGTGAGCGCAGGGGAGTAAAAAAAGCCTCATTGCAGTACGAAACGCTTTCATCTGTTTCAGGCTTTTCGCTTGTTAAGATTTTGCTGCATACGGGCAGAACACATCAGATAAGGGTTCAGTTTGCTTCACGCAAAATGCCTCTTGTAGGTGACGGCAAATACGGCAGTCGTGATAATCGCTGTACAGTTGCCTTGTGGTCGCACAAGATTTCATTTATGTATAAAGGTAACGAAGTATCTTTTTTGTCAAATCCGGACTTTAATAAATATCCTTGGGAATATTTTAATGGTAAAATGTAATTATCACAAAAAATGGTGTTAAAAACTACTTTTTAACGCCATTTTTACTTTCATTTTATACTATTTGTCTATTGAATTACAAAATTCGATATGATATAATCTAAAAAATTAAAATGGAGGTGTATGTGGTTGAAGTCAGAATACGGTAAATACGTTCGTGGCGGTGCTCCGGAAACTAAAAAATTTGATATAAATAAACCATTTGTTAAAACACGTGCTTATCTGCTTCCGGCTGTATGGGCATATTGTAATATCAGAAGATTCCACCATCTTGAAAAAATCGAAAAGATAAGAATGGAAGGAATAAAACCACCTTATATTCTTTTGTGCAATCACAATTCATTCTACGATTTTTATGTTATGATGTGTGCAATTGCTCCTTACAGAGCAATTCACCCGGCTGCAGTTGATGACTATATCGGCAGAGAACATTTGCTGAGAATTGCAGGTACAGTTCCTAAAAGAAAGTATACAGCTGACATCAGTTTATTACGAGTTGCAAGACAGGCTCTTAAAGAAAATCAGATTTTCGGTATTTATGCAGAAGCAAGATACTCACTTTGCGGTGTAACTGAGGTGATTCCTGACGCCGTGGGACAGCTTATTAAGCACCAGAAAGTTCCTGTTGTTGTTCTCAACTGTAAAGGTCACCACATTTATGACCCGTTCTGGGGCGATCATAAAAAGAGATTTGTCACAGGTCTTGAAGCAACAATGACTCAGGTTCTCACACCTGATGAAATCAAGTCTTTATCTGCAGATGAAATCAGCAAAAAAGTTAAAGACGCTATGTATAACGATGATTTCCGTTGGCAGAGTGAAAACAGAGTTAAAATGTCTTACAGAAAGCGTGCTGAAGGTCTTCATAAGGTTCTTTATCAGTGTCCTCATTGTATGACAGAATACAAAATGAACTCCAAGGGCACAAAGATTTTCTGTGAACACTGCGGTAAGTCATGGACTCTTAATGAGTATGGTGAGCTCGTAGCTGATAAGGGAGAAACAGAGTTCAAGTTTGCAAGTGATTGGTACAAGTGGGAACGTGAACAGGTTAAGAAGGAAGTTCTCGCAGGTACTTATTACTTTGAAAGTGATTGTCACGTCAATGACCTGCCGAACTCTAAGGGTTATGTGCGTCTCGGAAACGGTAAAATAATTCATGATATGAACGGATTTAGAGTTACCGGTATTAAGGACTATGACGGAAAGCCGTTTGAAATGAATATTGATGCTGCAGGACAGTATGCTGTACACGTTGAGTATAATTACCGTTTTGGACAGTACAAGGATTGTATTGATCTCAATACACTTGATGATACATGGTATGTATACCCGCACGCAAGTGAGTTTTCAGTAACAAAGATTTCACTTGCAACAGAAGAAATTTATAATGAAATTTGGCGCAAGCGTAATGAAGAACGTATTGCAGCTGCGAAATAAGAAAGGAAAATAAATCATGGATATCAGAAACGACATGCTTGAAATGCTCAGAGATTACACAGACGGCAGAATTACAGAGGTTAATCCTGACGATGTTCTCACTTCAGACCTCGGACTTAACTCTTTTGAACTCTTTGATATGATTTGTCTTATCGAAGAAAAGTACGAGATTACAATTCCTGACAGAGTTCTTCCAACACTCGTAACTGTTAAGGACGTAGTTGAGTATCTTGAAGCAAACGTATAATTTTGAAAAGACGGCCGTGTGCCGTCTTTTTTCTTGCAGTTTACTGCGCAATATTGACACTTTGGCTAAAATGTATTAGAATATAACTATACTGGAACATAGGAGAGGTGTTTTATGCAAGCTTTAATGTCAGTTTGGGTTTCATTTGTAATGCTTTTTGTCAATTTTGTGCCGGGCTTTGTTGCCCCTGAAACAGATGCTCTTCCGCAAAAAACATATCCTTATATTTTTGTTCATGGCTTTATGGGCTGGGGCGAAGATGAAGGAATTGACCAGGATCTTTCATATTGGGGAGCTACTGCATGCGACCTTATTAAAAATATCAACGAAGCCGGTTATGAGTGCTATGACGCTTCTGTAGGTCCTCTTTCCAGCAATTGGGATAGGGCGTGTGAACTTTATGCCCAGCTTACAGGAACAACTGTTGATTACGGTGCGGCTCATGCGGCTGCTCACGACCACAGCCGTTACGGCAGAACCTACGACAAACCGATTGTTGAGGGTTGGGGCGAAAAAGATGAGAACGGACTCATAAACAAAATCAATCTTATCGGTCACAGCTTTGGCGGTAATACTATTCGTCTGCTTCAGACTCTTCTTGCAAAAGGTAGTGAGGCTGAAAGAACTGCTTCGCCTGATGATGTTTCACCGCTTTTTGTCGGTGGGAAGGTCGATTACATTAACTCACTCGTAACTGTTTGTTCTCCGAATAACGGAACAACGCTTTATTATATTGCAGATCAGCTTAATATTGCTATGTTACTTACAATCTGTGCGTATACTTATGCCGGTGTTATGGGACGTTCACCGCTTAACGGTTATGTCGATTTCCATTTGGAACAATTTGGTCTTACATATGTTCCGGGTGAACAGCCTACAGAAAAGCATATACTCGACGCTATGTTTGTTATGCTTCAGCATTGGGAAGACACGGCAATGTATGACCTTTCACCTGACGGAGTTAAGGAGCTAAACGATATGTCAGACCTTGATCCTCATACATATTATTTCTCCTACGCTTTTGACAGTTCAAAAAAGAGCAGCTTTGCGGACTTCTATTATCCGCTTCCGAGCACCTTTGCTATATTACAGCCATTTTCATTGATGATTGGCAGTTACGATAAAAACGGTATAAGCGACTATCCTATCGACGAAACGTGGCTTCCGAACGACGGACTGGTGAATGTTGTTTCTGCGCTCTATCCGCACGACGATGCCCATAAGGACTATGATGCCAACAATGTCGAAGCAGGTATCTGGAATGTAATGCCGACAAGTATCGGTGACCACGGTAACGCAATCGGAATTGGTGTTTCTGAAGAAATTACGATGGAATTCTATCTCAATATGATAGAGATGATCGAAAAACTACCCGTCACAAATTAAATTTTTAAAAATTTCCACGGTGCTGTTGCTATGACAGCACCGCTTTTTATTAAAAATAAATATTTGTTCATTTTCAGGTTACATTATAATCGGAGGTGCATTCAATTGCGAAAGTGCATTCGGGTTTTCAGTGTAATCTGTTTTTTTGCTGTCAGCGCAATTTTAATGTTTCTTATGATCGGATATGTAAGAATACCTGATGTTATGACTGTTAGTGAATTTGATGAGATGAATGTTGGTAAGACGTATGTCTGTCAGACTCTTACAACCATTTCGGGTAGAAATTCGGGTGCGGGTGCAGATGAATATGTTACTTCCATAAAGCTCTTTAACATTTTTCCCATAAAGGATGCAAAAGTAACCGTTACTCAAAGGAAATATGTTGTTCCGGGTGGCAATGTATTCGGAATACGCCTGTATACAAAAGGCGTAATGGTTATTCGCATAGACGAGGTAACAACCCCGTCGGGTAGCCAGAGTCCCGGTAAACTTGCCGGACTTAAAGAAGGGGATATGATAATTTCTGTCGAGGGCGTAACAATAACACGCAACAAGGAGTTATCAAAGATTTTTGCAGACAGCAAAGGTAAAATGCTGAAAATGCAAATTGAGCGTGACGGTCAGATAAAAGAGATTGAAATTACACCCGTACTGTCTGATGATTCGTCGTATAAAGGCGGTTTATGGATCAGAGACAGCACAGCAGGTATCGGAACGGTAACCTGGTATGACCGCACAAATGGTGTTTTTGCAGGTTTGGGTCATGCAGTATGTGATGTAGACACGGGAGAAATAATGCCGCTTGCAGGCGGAGATGTAGTTGAAGCAACAGTAAACGGATGTTATAAGGGCACAGCAGGCAGTGCAGGTGAACTTTGCGGAGTTTTTTCATCGGGCGCTATAGGTGAACTGTATATTAACTCAAGTACAGGTGTCTATGGTGTCATGAATAAATTTGAAAAGTCAGCAAATGTTTTACCCGTGGCTTTAAAGCAAGAAGTCAAGGAGGGCGCTGTCAAAATTATCTGTACGGTGGACGAGAACGGTCCTGAATATTATGATGCTGAAATCACCAAAGTATTTTCAGCTAATTCCGGCACTCAACGTAATCTGACAATTAAGATTACGGATACACGTTTAATCGAAAAAACAGGCGGAATTGTACAGGGAATGTCAGGCAGTCCAATCATACAGAACGGTATGCTGGTAGGTGCAGTCACTCATGTTTTTCTTGATGACTGCACCGAAGGCTACGGTATATTTGCAGAAAATATGCTGAACACAGCAGAGAATATCTCTACAATGGAAGAGAGAAAAGCATCATAAATTACAGGTGAAACAGCAAATCATTGCTGTTTTTCCTGTTTCTTTTCTTTTATATTTATATATTTTTTAACAAGTGCCAAAAAATACCAAAATTTATATTGACACCGCTGTCAAATTATGGTAATATATGCGTGAATTAAATTCACGGAGGTAATAATTATGCAAACTAATCTAAAAATTTTGGTAGCAGAAAACAATGAATTCGGTCAGAATTGTATGCGAGTACTCAATTCTTACGGATACAATACGGTATTGGTCGAAAAAGACGGTTCGCAGGTTTTGACAAGACTTCGCTTTGAGAAGCCGGATATTGTTGTTATGGATGCCTTTATGTTGCACGTTGATGCTTTAGGTGTTATGAAGCAGATGAAAGATATGACTGATATTAAACAGCCAATGGTTGTCGTTCTTTCAAGTGTTGATAATCCTCACTTTGAAACAGAAATACTTTCAAGCGGCGCTGATTATTATTTTTTAAAGCCGGTTGATGTAGACGTTCTTGCACAACGAATTTCACAGATGTCAGGCTGGAAGTCCAGAGGCTACAATAAAAATGCGAGTGACAGTACTGATATAGAAGTTATTGTTTCTGAAATTATGCACCAGATTGGTGTTCCTGCACACATAAAGGGATATATGTACTTAAGAGAAGCTATAATTCTATCCATTAACAATACGGATATGATGGGTTCGGTAACCAAACTCCTTTATCCTACTGTCGCAAAAACATATAAAACAACCTCTTCAAGGGTAGAACGAGCAATCAGACATGCCATTGAGGTTGCATGGGATAGGGGAGATGTCGATGTTTTAAGCTCATATTTCGGTTATACAATTCAATCATCAAGAGGTAAGCCGACAAATTCCGAATTCATCGCAATGATTGCGGACAAGCTGCGACTTCAGATGAAAGCCTCATAATTATTATCTGTTTACGATATTTACAGTATAATCAGGCAGAAAAAATGCTAATTTTATATTATATTTTTTCTGCCTGAAATTTTTTCAAAATATAGTAAAAAAGTGTTGACAAACGCAATTTACTTTGATATAATATCAATCGTTCCGTGAGGGACGCAACCGAATATGCGAGAGTGGCGGAATCGGCAGACGCGCACGTTTGAGGGGCGTGTGGTAATCCCGTACGGGTTCAAGTCCCGTCTCTCGCACCAAGATAAGAGAAATACCACGAAATGGTACTTCTCTTATTTTCTTTTATAAATCTTTCTGCAGGAGGTCGTTATGTCCGAACTCAAAGAATACATAAACAGAATTTTCGAAAGTCAACCTCATAAGCTTGTTATAAGTAAACCTGCGAACAAGCAGTCAGAATTTAAAAAAATTACCGTTGAGCTATTACCAAAATATTATCAGATTGCAAAGTATACCGATAAACAGGTTTTTCACGAAAACATCATAAATGAAAACATTTCGGAACGTTGTCTTGGATTGGTAGACGGAAAATTCTTGCAACTTAATGCCTGGGCAGGCGGTAAAGAGTTTTATTTGACTATCTCTAAAAAAGGTAAAATATTTTTTAAGGAAAAGAATATTCAAGGCGAAACTCCATGCAAAACTGTTGAACATAACCGCCAAAAGCAATATCTTCTGCCCGAAGGTCAGGTTATCGAACCTTTGGTTGATATGGGTGTCTTTACAAAAGACGGTAAAGTCGTAAATTCTATGTACGATAAGTTCAAGCAGATTAACCGTTTTATAGAAATAATTGATGATGCAATACGTCAGTCTGATTGTAAAAAACTCAATATTATCGACTTTGGATGCGGTAAGTCATATCTTACGTTCATAGTCTATTATTATCTTACATTTATTAAAAAAGTCGATACTACGATTATAGGCTTGGATTTAAAGAAAGATGTAATCGAGAAATGTAACAAAGCTGCTGAAAAATATGGTTACGATAAGCTTCGTTTTGAGCTTGGTGACATTAACGGCTTCAAGTGTCCGTTTGATGTTGATATGGTTATTACGCTTCATGCTTGCGATACGGCAACTGATTACGCTCTTTATAACGCTGTTAAATGGAACGCAAAAATGATTTTTTCTGTTCCTTGTTGCCAGCATGAGTTAAACAAGCAGGTAGCGTCCGATAATCTTGCAATCCTGACACGTTACGGCATAATTCAGGAGAGATTCTCTGCTTTGTTAACAGATTCAATTCGAGGAAATCTTCTTGAATACTGCGGATATAAAACACAGCTTTTGGAGTTTATCGATTTTGCTCATACTCCCAAAAATATTCTTATCCGTGCCGTTCTTAAGCAAAATCAAGCAAACAAGGTTAAAGAAAAAGCGTTAAACGAAGTTAAAGCGGCTGTTGAAGAGTTTAATGTAAACCCAACTTTATATAACTTATTGCTTAACGAATAAATTACAAGGAGCATAATGATGATAAGTTTTAAACAGAACAATGAAATTACTTATGATGATAAAGATTTAATGGAAGAGAATATATTTATCACAGCTCAGGCAGATAAAACTCCGCTTCCTGTTTTTGAAGATATCAAGACCTTATTGCCGCAGCCTTTATGGGACGGACACGAAGACGCTCTGAAATGTTATTGGAAAGCATGGGAAATTGCTTTTTCAAATATCCGTATGCCAAAAGAATCAACTGGCTTTGTTTCAAGCTATATTGATGCAGCATTTAATGGTTGTATCTTTATGTGGGATTCAGCTTTTATGCTTATGTTTGGTAAATATGCGGACAGAATTTTTAAATTTCAAAAAACTCTGGACAACTTTTATTCTCATCAACACGTTGACGGTTTTATCTGCCGTCAGATTGAAGAGGAAACAGGTAACGATGTTTTTACCCGTCACGATCCGTCGTCAACAGGTCCCGAGGTCATGGCTTGGTGCGAGTGGGACTATTTCCTGAACTTTGGTGACAAAGAAAGACTTTCCTGTGTTTATCCTTGTTTGATTGCCTATCATCAATGGATGCGTGAACACTTCACATGGAGAGACGGTACATATTTTTCTTCAGGATACGGTTGCGGAATGGATAACTGTCCTCGTCTTGATGAAAAATATCACGTATGCTACGATCACGGTCACATGATATGGGTTGATGCATGTATGCAGGAGCTCAATGCCTGCAACATTTTGCTGAAAATGTCAGATGTTCTCGGTCGTAAAGAATTTGTTGATGAATTGACAGAGGAAAGAGATTTACTTTTTAAGGTTATAAATGACAAACTCTGGGACGATGAAACCAAGTTCTATTACGATCTTAAAAAAGATGATACTTTTAACGGTGTAAAGCATATTGGTGCTTTCTGGTCTTTGCTGGCAAAATGTGTACCTGATGACAGAGTAGAAGATTTTATTGCTCACCTTAACAATGAGAATGAATTTAAGACCGTTCACCGGGTTCCGACTTTATCAAAGGACCACGAGGAGTATAATCCTGCAGGCGGTTATTGGTGCGGTTCTGTTTGGGCTCCAACAAATTATATGGTTCTCAAAGGACTTGACGAGTATAAAAAGTTTGCACTTTCTCATGAAATTGCTTGCGAACATCTTAATGCTGTTGTAGAAGTTTTTAAAGAGACGGACACACTTTTTGAAAATTACGCACAAGAGTTGGTTGACGGTAAGTATAATAAGGGCAGTATGTCAAGGGCAGATTTTGTTGGTTGGACAGGTTTATCTCCGATTTCGATTATGTTTGAATACGTATTCGGAATAAAGCCTGATGCTGCAAACAACAAAATCACGTGGCACATAAATCTTTTGGAGCGCCATGGAATAGATAAATATCCGTTTGGAAAAAATGGTGAACTTAAACTGATATGTGAAAAAAGAAAGAACGTTTCCGAAAAACCAAAAATTACTGTTGAATCAAACCTTCCTGTAATTCTTGAAATAATCTGGGATAACGGAAGTCGCTCTGAAACAATTTCTGTGTAAAAATTTACCTCCACGGAACAGTTTGTTCTGTGGAGGTGTTTTCATTTATAGTCTTTTCCGATAAGGTATCTCCATGCTGCAACATATTTAGCGGCGGCACGTGGTCTTTGACTTTGGATATAAAGATAATAATCTGGACAGATTATTATTAACGCTTCAATTGAAACGTTTAAAACAAGCTTTATGTCCTTGTGAGGAATAGTGATTGATGAGTTTTCAGCAAGCTCAATAACAAATCTATCTTTATGAAGCTTGATTTTAGCGTCATTTGAAAGCAGTTTTTTGCGGTGCTTTATAACCGTTGAAACAATCTGATGTCCTTCTTCGAAAATAAGTTCATCTGTGGAATTTAATACACGTTTTTTCCATTCAGCTTTTTGCCACTTGTCCCAGTCAAGAATTGTTCCAAAGTGCAAGCCTGTGCCGGTGTCGTGGAAAAATCCGTCGTATTTTAGTTCTACGTTATATCCGCAATCACATTTAAGGTGGTTACCGTTTGAGTGAAGAGTTCCGACTTGTTTACATTCGGGGCACATATACAAAATACGCTCAACATACTCTGCAAGCCGTTTACCTTTGTACTCGTTTCTGTGCTCTTTTTGGTAAACATAGTCGTTGTGATAAATGTCTTTAGCTATTGCTTCGTTTACTTCCTCAACGGTCATTTGGGCGATTTCTTGTGGGGAGTACTCTCTTACCACTTTGCCGTGAACAGGGCCTTTACGGAGCTTTTTTGCCCATTTTGGTGCATGCAGATAACCGCCCGTAAGCTTAAATGTAATCAAAGCGGCACCGCTGTCCTTTATAAGTTGTCCTGTTCTTGGGGAGAAAAAGCCGGTTTCGCCGTTAGGCGTCATTGCGCCTTCAGCATAAATACTGACAGGAATACCTTGCTTGATGCTTGCAATAACTTGTTGATTAAGTTCCGCAGTTGGCTTTTCACGGTGTTTAACAATAACTCCGGCAACTTTTTTCAGAAACATTTCCGTAAAATTATTGCGTGCCAAGTGGTCGCTTATAACAAATCGGATATATCGTTTTAAGGCTATCAGCTCATAACCGGGATCCATGCCGTCAGCGTGGTTACCAATTACGATAAAAGCCTTGTGTTTTGGTTTATAGGGTTCAATTTTTGCGTGACAAAACTTTAATATTATCCAGCCAAACAATCTTCTGACCGAATTAACCGCAAAACTGCGAAGTCTGTATTTGTAATTCATAGGCTTCACCGCCCAATTTAATTTATCTTAATTATTATGCTGCAACTGTAAAACCGCATCCCTTGAGAGCATACTTTAACATCATAGTCATATAGAGAACGATTTTATCAATGATACGATCAATGTTAACGTAAATATTAGTAAGGTTATCCATTACGTTTACTGTGCCGTAACCGGGGAGTGTACCGTTATTATCATCAACTCCGTCATCGTCGTAAGCAAAAGCGTAGAGAATGGGTGAGATAAGACCGAGTACAGCATATTCAATAGCGTTAACCGAACCGAATACTTTTATACCAAGCTTTGTGAGTTCGTCGGAAATTGAATCTATACCAACATTTGAAAGCACCTGATTTGCAAGGTTTACAAGATAAAGTGCATCCGTAATGTTTGCAATATCAACTCGTAGAATAAGAACAAGAGTACGGAGAAGCATTGTAACTTCTGTACTTTCGAGGTCATAGTATTCAGAACCGGCATAGTGCATACCGACGAGTGAAGTTACAAGATGCCAAGGAGTCTCATATTCGCTGTCGGGGATTTCAAGACCGTACTCTTTAGCAAGCTCCTGAATTCCGCCCTCGCCGTAGAACGGCATATCGAGCATATCTGTAAGACCTGAAACAGCGGCATTTACAACGTTGTAATAAACAGCATCCTCTTCAATGCCCATCTGCTCCATTGTCATTCCTTTGCTAAGTCTGTACTTGATGCCGTGGTGGAAGAAATTCTTTGAATACTCTTCAAAATCCTCGTCCATAAGAGCAAAGTGTTCTTCCGTAAGGTCAGGTACAGCTTCAGCAAGTGCTTCTGTATCAATGCTTGTAATCTTTTTGTTTTCGTATCTGATCTCTTCATCAGTCATATAGAACATTCTATATTCGAGAGGATACATTGAAAGTGAAGTGTTAGCAAAGTCATAAATAACATTACCAAGTGCGCTTGTAAATGTAGCGGCATCACTGCAATGCTCATGACCGGAGAAAACAAGCTTGATACCGTGGTCAGCAAAGAGTTCGGCAGTTGTATAGTGGAAACGTACAATAAAGTTACGGCTTACTATTCTCTGAACAGGGAGGTGGTCAAGAAGGTTGTGGTGCATCATAACGATGGGGTATCTTCCGTCTTCCTTAGCCTTGTCAGCTTCATCAAGAACCCACTGTACCTTTTCTGTTGTCATACCGTCTTCAGTTGATTTGCTGTGGTCGCAGGAGTCAAGAGCAATAAGTCTGTACTTATTGCCAAGATTAGCGGTATATGAGCAGTTATCTTCTACAATTGTGAGTGCTTCTTCATAACCAAACTCATAATAAACTTCTTTGAACTTTTCGGGAGTAGTTGCACTATCATAACCAACGTCATGGTTACCTGCAATAACATAAACCTGTTTACCGGTCTCTTTTTCAAACTTCGCAAACTTTTCAGCAACGTCTATATGCTGCTGGAAAATTGAACGACCGTCGTTAACAAGGTCACCGGGGATAAGAAGAAAATCAACGTCATCATTTTCGGCACACTGACGAAGCATCTCGTCAATGATAAATCCGCTCTCGTGTTCCATCTGTGCACGTCTGTTAGCATAGTAGAAAATCGGGTCGTCAGAGTAATGCTCAACAGGCTCTGATGGCTCAACATAGTGCAAGTCAGAAGCGACAGCAAAGCTCATTTCGTCATCTTGTGCATATGCGCCTACAATAACGACGGACATAAGCATAGAAACTGCAAGGATAATAGAAATCAGTTTTTTCATATTTCTACCTCTTTCAAAATTATTTCATTTTATTTTAACATTCATACATTTTTTTGTCAACATAAACAAATTTCATGCAACAAAACAAAAAAGCACTTCCGAAGAAGTGCTTTCTGGTGAACCACTCGTCCCTAAATTCGAACATTCACCCTCTATGAAGGATTCGATATCATCAAGCATTTCAATGTAAGAAACCTGCTTACCGTCCTTGACATTGAAGTAAATAACGAGCTTATCGTCATAGAGATAAACTGCGTTAACTAAAACATCAATTATCCTTTTTCTAAAATTCAAATCCATAAGGTCACCGGTGCAGAAACCACGGAGCCACTTTTCGATATCATCAACATTGAGGCGAGCTTTTGACGAAATTCTTAAATCGACGAGCGTGTTTTCTGTTTCTTGAATTTCAACCTCAATAGCTTCTGCTTTGGCGTTGATTGTATCAATCATTCTCTGTGAAGTTGCATTTATCAGAGAGTTAGCGATTTTATTATAATCGTTTTCAAGCTTTAGAAGCTTACGCTCCAGCCTCTTGATTTCATCTTCGCCAAGTCCGTTATTGTAAACTTCGGCAACACGCTTTGAAATATGCTGAATACGCTCTTCTGTCAAAACGTATTCGACAGTTTGCTCACATACATACCATTCGATATAGTCTTTCTTTTCTCGCTTCTTGTCGCAAGGAGCGAGCTTTTTCTTTACATTGTTGCAAGCGTAATAATAATATCGGTTTCCGTGACGTCCTGTTCCGCAATCACCGACCATTTGAGTACCGCAATGCCCACAGAATAATTTACCTTGCAAAAGATATTCTTCCTTTGCTTTAGCCTTTGCAGGAGCACGACGGTTCAGCTCGGCACGACGGCGGCATTTTTCGAAAAGCTCTTTTGAAACAATTGCAGGACAGCCGCCCTCGATTTCAAGTCCGTCATAGCAGTAAACACCGATATACTTTTTGTTGTTAAACATACGCTTAAATGTATTAGGGTTAAACTCTGTGCCTTGCCTTGTGCGTATGCCCTTGCCGTTGAGTTCTTTTGCCAGAGCCGCCTTGCCGACACCGTTTGCATACTGTTCAAAAACGTATTTAACAATCGGAGCTGTTTCTTCATCAATGGCGAGCTTGCCGTTTTCAAGCCTGAAGCCGTAGGGGATAGTACCGCCTGTGCTTGCACACTTCATTGCTGATTCTTTCAATCCTCGGCGGACATTCTGTGCGAGCTGTCTTGAATATGTTTCTGCCATAGCTTCAAGAACAGCCTCAAGGATAATTGATTCGTCACCCTCACCGATGCCTTCGGTTGCAGAAAGAACCTTAACACCGTTTTTACGGAGCTTATTTTTGTAAATGGCGCTGTCGTATCTGTTACGGGAAAAGCGGTCGAGCTTCCACACAATAATAAACTTGAACTGCTTTCTTGAGCTATCCTGTATCATTCGCTGAAATTCGGGGCGCTCGTCCGTCGTTCCGCTGATAGCTCGGTCAATGTAACTGCCTATTATGTTGTAGCCGTTCAATTCAGCGTATTGCTGACAGAAACGGATTTGTCCGTCAATACTTTGCTCGTTTTGCTTGTCAGAGGAATAACGGGCATAAATAACAGCGTTAGCACTCATAAAATCACAACCTAAAATTATTCGCCAAGATAAAGTGTTACAGCGATTTCAGAAGGATAAGAACCCGTAAGCGGGTATTGACTGATAATCTTTGTTCCGCTTCCGCTAAAAGTAATGTTAGCAAAACCTGCAGTTTCAAGTTCTTCTTTTGCCGAAGTTAATGTATATCCGATAACGTTTGGAAGTATGGAGTTGTTTTGCGTAGAAGACGGTTCTGTTATTTCGTTTTCGTAATCATAAGTTGCAACATTGTAAATACTACACGGAGTAGTTGTGAAATCTATATTGCATTTGTAAACCAATTTACCGTTGACATAAGCCTTGAATAAAGAAATAGAGCCTGAATCGTGTACTGTAATTGGATAAACCGAACCATCAAGAACAAGACTTTCGGCTGTGAGCTCTGAACCATCAAGAGTTGCAGAAATATAACCATAAGCACCTGTATTAGGTAAAGTGATATCAATTATTGCTGTTTCATTATAGAAATCATCCCAAAAGTTACTGGTTGCAGAATCGTCTGTGTAGGGTTCGGTTGTAGTTGTAGTAGTTGTTTCAATGGGTTTCCGAGCGTGCAGACTGCTTATTTCCTCTTGCATACTTGAAACACTTGCTTCAAGGTCATCAAGACGTTCCTCGACTTTCTTATCTGTTATGGTGAAGCCGAATGCACCTAATAAAACAGACATTGCGGCAGCTATTATCTTCTTCATAAAATCAACTCCGTTTAATTATAAAAAACTTTACCTTCATCAAGGTTCTTCTTGTACATACAAGCCGTTGCGTATAAGATATCAGGGTGTATACACTTTCCTGCATTGCTACATTCTTTATAACGGCTACAACATCCAAAGCTGGGGAAATTGAAAGATTTTGCGAATATCGTTGTAATTATATTTGATAATTCTTCCTTTTTTTCTTCACATAATGAAACAAACAAAGAAAGGTCTATTCTTAAATAATCGTCAGATTTAACTTTGTTATAAGAAATATTCTCCGCATCAAAAAGTCTTGAATTGATATGAGCAAAAGAAATATATGGTGATTTGCCGATCGTTTTAATACGAGCTAACACAATAGAATCAGCGTTATTCTGCCGGTAGACGGTGTTTTGAGGTACTGCAATAACACTATTGTAAGAAGCGGCACTGTTTTTTTGCAACTTTATCTTACAATCTGTTAAATATTCGGGTATTAGAAGACTAACAAAACAATTAAATATTTCTTCATCGGTAAATTGTTTATTAACTTCTACAATATCGAAAATTGTAAATTCTGTATCATTCATCAGAAATACACCTCTTTACTATTGATAAAAAGTCACTGCCTTTTATAATTTTTATCGGTTTTCCTTTAGCAATTAATTCTTCAGCTTCTTTTATTTTATTACTTTTAGCTGATTGTTTGTCTTTAACTGCAGTTAAATCCTCTAATCCCACAATTAAATAATCCGTCTTTGAGCTTACACCACTTTTGAGTTTTCCGCCTTGAGAAACTATAAATTGTTGTAGGTCGCTACGGCTCATTTCGACCAAATCACCTGTTGCGACAAAGCTTTTATCCTTAAAATCAATACAATCACATTTTTGGTATTCGAGCGTGGGGAGAACTCCATCTTCTTCCTGCTCTTTTCCTTCTACTTCAGGCACGCAAACACAAGCCTTTGCGTTGAAAATACTTTCATTGTCAAGCATCTTCAAAATCAGTTTTGCGACAGCTCTTGAGTCATCAAGAGAATTGTGAGTACACTTTGCGTTCAAATTAAAGAATTTACACAAATAATCTAAATTGTGCTTTGGTAAATTTGGATAGCTGTCCTGACAATATCGAAATGAGCATAAAAACAAACATTTCGGGAATTCGAGATTATAATGCAACAAAGCATCGAAAAGTACCTTTTTATCAAAAGAAACATTGTGAGCAAATGCGATTCCATATTTATTGAAAAGGGATATAACTTCTTTCCATACAACAGGGAAAAGGGGAGCGTCCTTAACATCTTTATTAGTAATACCGTGAATTTTTGTTGCTGATGGTGAAATTTTAATTTCTGGATTAATCAATGAATAGTATTCGTTTACAATTTGATTGTCCTCAATAACTGTTATTCCGAGTGAACACGGGCGTTGATTTTTACCACCGGTTGTCTCGAAGTCGAAAGCAATAAAATTCATCATGCCACATCCTTATAAAATTTAACAGCTTTTATGATAAAATCTTCTGTTACATCAAAATATTCAGCTAAATCCCACGGTTCAACTATGCCGTGTTCAAAAGCATTGTTCAGCTCGTCCTTCGGGACGAGCTTTTTTATTGCCCACTTGTCGGCCCTTAATTCGTGTTTTGCCACGATATCAAAATCAGAATAGAGGTTATAAAAACTGCCGGTTACACAATGACCGAGCTCGTGAGCAAGCAAAACAGCCTCTTCTGATGAATCTAAAAGGGTAAATGGGTCAATAGCAATTGCTGATTTGCCGTTTCTGCACATCGACAAGGATTTTGTCGCAAGCAAATCTAAACAATAAACATCAATATTTTCATTTTGAGCTATTTGGTAAAGCTCATTAAGATTTCTCATTCTCTCTCATTTCCTTTTCCGCCATAATTATTGCCATTTTCTTAATATCTTCATAAACCTTATCACTGACATTCATTCCGCCAAAAAGAGCGAATTTGATATCGTCATCTGTAATAATTTTCGTAGTGTTATCTGTACCATTGAGAAGATAATCGGTGCTCACACCAAAGTAAGATGCAATTTTGGCAAGAGTATCACCTTTAGGTGCAGTTCCCTTTTTCTTCCAGTACGAAACCGTACTAGCTGTTATATCTAATTCAGTTGTAACAGCGAATACGCTTTTTCCTTTTGATTTACACAATTTCTCTAAAACGTCATAAAACACAATAAAACCTCCTGAAAATTAGTGAAATTCGCCAAACTTCAAAAAATCGAAGTGTTTTGTGTTGACAGCTACGAAAAATAGTAGTAATATAAAAATACAGTTACGAAAAATCGAAGTAATGAACAACAAACACCATCATTCTGTGAAGAAAGCGGCTGTTTTTGAGCGTTATTTAATTGGTGGCACAATCATAATAACACACTACTTCGATTTTTACAACTGTTTTTTGAAAAAATTACGAAATACTGTAAAGAAGGTGATGTTTTGAGCGAAATCGAAAAAGCAATTCTTCTAATGAGAAAACACAAAATCACACAAAGAGAGGTAGCCGCCGAAACTGGCTATACAGAAGATTGGATTTCAATGATTTTCAGAGAAAAGGCTAAAAGCGACTCTGCGATTGAAAAAATCCTAACTGCAATCGATTCTATAATCGCAAATCGCACTGCGTAACAACGTGTTAAACAAAGGAGGGCAGGGTTATGGCAACAGAACAAATCGGAATAATCGTCGAGCGTGGCCCTGCTGGGGAGTTCCTGACACGCAAACCTATTTGCAAGGAGGTGAAGCGTAATGCAGAGACCGAGAGATTTGACAGAGAAGTTGAGGAATTGTTTGTCAATTGCATCCTTGATTACCTTAAGGCAAGAGATGAGATGGAGGAGCGCCGCAAAGCGAGGGAAGCTCTCTTTGCCCGTATCAACAAGCAGAAAGCTGAAGAAATGCTTATTTCCTCTGGAGTGGAAGATTAAGCAGAAGCTCGGAATAATATCGCCTTCAGCGGTGATTAGAAACACAATGCTTCAATGGCGCTGGGGTACTACAATCGGCATTCAAAAGGGAATGCTCGACAGTATTCACAAATTGCCATTTTCGCCGATTATTCATATACGCTCCGATTATGCTGAACTTTCACGAACACCTTTTGAAGTGTGGTGCGATGTATACGATTATGGGAGGTGAGAAAAGTGTATTCATCAGAAGAAATAAGCGCTTGTATGAGTAGCGGTTTTGCCGAAATAGGAAAAGCTTTCCGAATGATAGTAGAAAACATAACGGAAAACTTCTCTAAAGTTATAAAGATTTACAATAACGAGCTTCAACTTGAAAGCGAAATTATTGCACTATACCCGAACAGCCGTGTAAAGCACCTTGCTTTACACGCTAAAAAAGCAAGGGTGCGAAAGAAAAACCGTGACAGAATTCTTAAAGAATATTACCGCTCGCTGGAGGTGAAGACATGACACCGGGAGTGCAGATAACATTGATTATTTGCGTAACACTTATCACGCTTATGGGAATGCTTGTATGGTTCGCCAAAAGCAAATGAACGCAAAAAAATAACCGCTCGAAGCGGCAACTTCGAACGGTCGGGGTACAATTTTCAATTGTGTCAAATAGAAATTGTACTCTTATTTTACAGTAAAAAATTGAATTTGTCAAATAGGAGTTGAAATTATGATTGAAAAAGCAATCGCTCGCATAACGGAGCAACAGCAGGGACTGCCCGAAGAGGACAATGTTTTCTGTGTTGGCGAGCAATTAAAGGAAATCTGTCGAGAGGGTGAAGCTGTTGCTGAACTCATTTATCAGGACCTCGAAAACCCCGAAATGTCCCTCGCAAAAGCCGAGGCGCAGATTAACAAGAAGGCAGATGAGCTACACAAGAAAAACAAAGGCAGAAAAGTATGTGTAAATCCGCTTGTGGCAGATAAAATCCTCCGTGATTTCTACTGCTTACCGCCAAAGGGCGAAGCCCCTGCAGCATCGGGTTCAAAGCTTATCAGCCTTGATGAATATATGTGAGGTGCGGGTATGGATGTAAACAAAGTTGCGAAGCTCTTACCCGAGCAACCTCGTCCCGGTATGGTCGATGATGTTTTAAGACAATGCAGATATTTAGAACTCGGTGGTGAGTTTCTAATTTTTCGTCGAGTGCCTATAACAATCGAGCCCGAACTTAAACGCACAATGTTAATGTCGGATTACGAAGACCATGAGAAAAAAACGGTCAAGCGTTGGGCGGCAGAATGCAGATGTACAGCCTGCAGTGAAGAGTTTATTGCAGGCTATGAAAACAAAAACGGTCTTGTTGGTATCAAGATGTATCAGGGCGAGGACGGTCAGCTTTACCCCGATTATGTTCCGCTCGAATATGACGATTATGATTGCATCTGGCTCAATTCCGGTGCTTCTGCAAATTGCCCGTATTGCGGAGCAAGAGCAGAGGTTAAAGCAAAAAGCAAACTCACTCGTGGCAGACTTTATCAGACGTTGGTTATCAGCATAGAAACGGCAGGGGAATATGCCGCCATTGTTACTTGGTTGGTGAGACGAGAACTTAACAGCTATGGTTACTGGAATACAACGTATGCAATTCCACGGAACGCAGTTGTCATTGATGAAAAAGGCAGACTGCATTGCTTCAGGCACACAGAAATTCATTTTAATAATGATGTGCCGATTGCAGAATGGAAACCGCTGAAAGGTTACATAGACCCGACATTTAAAAAATATTACAACTACTCTGCTGTATGTCATACACAGATTTGCGGTTTTACGTGGGAGAACTCGGCAGATTTAACCGGAACAACAGGCGAAAAGACAGGTTTGCAGACTTATGTTGAAAAGGGCGGTATTTACCCGACGGTTTATCTCAAGCTGTGGAAAAAGTATCCGCAACTTGAAAATATAGTGAAATCGCAGTTTTTCGATATCTTCGAAAGTGAAATTAACTACACCTGCAATCAGCAAATCGAGTATTACGGACATGGACCTGAAAGCATAGAAATAAAGTGTCTTGACCTCAGCGAGGTTAAACCCCATAAAATGCTTCATTTCAAAAAGAATGAGTTTAAGCACGGTATGCTCACCGAATGGGATTGGGAAACCGCATATATGTGGCTTGCTCACCATTGGTATATAGCCGATATGTCAGCAACAGAATATGACGAATACATATCTCTGCTTGGTAGTGAAGCTGTATATATGCTTGACGGTCAGACGATAGACGGTGAGGACTGGTTTTCTTTGTCCGAAGTCACAAAATACCTTTACAAGCAACAACGCAAACACAATCTGCCTGTGTGTGAAGGAGTACAGTATCTCATTGACTACAGAGAAGAGCTTTACCGACAGAATGCAAACAATCTTACGCATGAGCTTTTATGGCCGGGCAACCTGCTTGAAGCCCACGATGCAATAATGGAAACAGCCGCACAGCTTAATGACCCGAAATCATATAAGAATTTCAAGAGGATTGCTAAAAAGTATAAACCGCTTGAATGGAACGATGGTGAGCTGTGTATCAGAGTTGCAAGAAGTAATCAGGAGCTTGTCAACGAAGGCAAGACTTTAAGACATTGCGTAGGTCGCTACGGAACACAGCACCTTTCAGAGAGTGATGTTATTTTCTTTGTCCGCAAGTACCGCAGACCTGAAAGAAGCTATTACACACTTGACATCCGTATGAATGCAGGTGAACCGAGAGAGATACAGCTTCATGGCTACGGTAACGAGCACCACGGTAAAAACAAGGAATACAGTCACACGATACCGCAAAAGGTGCGTGATTTCTGCGACCGCTGGAAGAAAGAGGTTTTATTGCCTTATTACTACAAAGAGCTTGCAAAGCAAAAGAAAAAGGAGAGTAAATCAGCATGAGTGAAAATGTAATGATACCGGAGCGTAACATTGAAACCGTTACCAATGAGATATTGATGCTCAAACATAAGGTGCAGGAAAAGGTAGCTGTATATATTATCGAAATCGGCAGAAGGCTTGTTGAAGCTAAAGCGATAATTCCGCACGGCGAGTGGGGCGACTGGCTTAAAAACAGAGTTGAGTTTTCTCAAAAGTCAGCAAACGATTATATGAATTTCTACAGAGAATACGGTGACGAGCAGTTGTCACTTCTTGCGGACAGCTCAAATTCGCAGGCGCTTTCCAATTTGTCCTATACAAAGGCACTTGCGCTTATTGCAATCCCCCGTGAAGAGCGTGAGGAATTCATTGAGGAAAACGACGTTGAAAATATCTCCACACGTGAGCTTGACAAGCTCATCAAGGAACGCAATGAGGCTCTGAAAAGGGCAGAAGAGGCGGAAAAACTTCAAGAGGTTGTTGAAAACGAGAAGGCCCGGGCGGAGCGCTACGAGCGTGAAGCTGCCCGAAGTGCCGAGAACACAAAGGAGCTGACCGAGCGTGTCAATGACCTTAATCTGAAGCTCGAAAAAGCCAAAGAAGCCGAGAAAAAGGCGAAGGCGAAGGTCAAGAACATGAAAGAAAATCCGACAGTTCCGCAGGAGGTACTCGATAAGCTCAAGGCAGAGGCAGAAGCTGAAGCGGCACAGAAGAGTGCAAAGGAGCTTGAAGAAAAGAACGCACAGGCGGCAGAAGAGCTTAAGGCGGCACAACTCGCCAAAGAGGATGCCGAGCGTGAGAAGCAAAAAGCAATCGAGCGTGCAGAGAAGCTTGAAAAACAGCTTAAACTGCAAAATCCCGATGTTATGGAGTTTAAAAGGCTTTTTGAACAGGTGCAAGGCGATATTGTCAATATGGAGAATGCCCTCAACAAATTAAAGGCATCAGACCCCGAGCTTTCGGACAAGTTTTCGGCGGCTGTTCAGGCATTATTCAAACAACACATCAAGGAGTAAGCTATGGAAATAATTTTTTGTTACATACCGCTTGCGGCAGTTTTAGCAACGATGTTTGTAGGTGTGTTTATGTCTTTTCTGTCCCTAGTGCACGACCACCAACAGCAGAAAAAAGATATTGCAAATCTCGAAGAGGACAACCTCACTCTTGCACGTCGCAATCAAGCTCTGCGTGAGCTTCTTCAAAAGCAAACTGAACAGCTTTTGCAAAAATGACTGACTTTCCGCCCCGACCTCAAGCACCGGTTAGGGCACCGACAATCGAACCTTGTACGCCTAAAATTTAAATCTTTCGGCGTATCAAGCCGTTTTATCGTCTTGAAATACACCCCGTATGTCGGCGACTCAAAACACCTTGCTACACCAAAATCTTTAGAATTTTAGGTGCGAAGCAGTTTTGTAAGACAGAAATTTTTGTTCTGACAAGGAAAAGGCTTGCAGGAATATGCCATATTGCAAAAGACTTTTCTGCAGTCAGGGCAGAAATTTGCCTTCCAAAACCGTGCAGTGTTCAATTGTCGGTGCCCGGATTATATGTAAATTTAATACCTATTAACATTTTAAAAGTTCATTTTTAGACAACTACAATTTAATATTTTCAGACTGAAATAATGCAAAGAAAGGAAGTGGAAAACCTCTCTTATTCCAAAACAAAAACCGGTGTTTGCGAACGGGGCGGAGGGCATTTAAGTAATAAGTAATAGTGAAGAGGGAAGAGGTATGAGAACACTCAAACAGAAACCCGAAGAAATCAGATTTATGTTTAAAGATGCTGACGAATACGGTTACTTTACCGACCTGCGGCATCCGAAGATGCGTGAAGAGTTTGAAAACTTCAAGAGATTAAATAAAACCCCGAGACACTTCGCTTTGTCCGACCCCGAACGTCACGAGTTCGACTGCCTTATGGCACACAAATACAAAGCGGAATGGTACTTTTTCCAGGACGAAACAAAAGGAGGTCACTATGAAAGAAACCATTTTATTCCCTCGGCCTACAGATTGGAAATTTGCAAGGCTGATTCAGCGTGACGATGCGTTTGTCGTGCAGTCGCATTACAACAAAGCCACCAAACGTTTTGAAGCCGAGCGTGTTATTGATATAAAAACAACCCCTTGCCCACAGCTGCAGGCGGTTATCCTTTACTGCGAGACATTCTGTGAAGCAATCTGTAAGAAGCTACGAAAAAGGGAGGATTACCTCAAGTGGGTAGAGGAGAACAAGGTGGGTGAGGAAGATGGCTAATATCAAGCCTTGCCCGGAATGCGGCGAAACACCGATAGTCGGTTATGCCTGCGGTGATTATTTTATTATGCCACTTTCAAAACCCCTATTTATGTGTGTTTGCTCTTCCTTTAATGAAATGCACGCATCCGAAGAACGGGAAATTGAAGAATGGAATAAATATGTTGAAAGGTGGAGAGCTAAAAATGTTTAGCTACACAAGTTTTTACCTTAACAATCAGTTCAAAGAATACCCGACAGGCTCGGCACGGTATACGCCGAAGCGTTCACAAAGAATTAAAGATAAAATGAGGAGGAAAAGAAGAAAATGAGCCTTAAACAAACCGCAATACAGTATTTCAGTAACCATATAAAAATCCTTAATTCTATGGCGGTGTCGCCAGACGATAAAGAATACTACGAAAAGTTGAGCAGAATTTATGAGACTGCCCTCGATGCTCTTATAACCGTGCAAAAGCAAGAGGAGGAGATTAAGAGATTTGAAGCAGAAATTGATGAACTTCTCAAGAAAAATAAAATACTTTCCAACAATGCCGATACGGCATTTCAGGACGGCTTGAACGAAAATCAAGCCTTGTTTGAAAAGGAAATTCTTATTGAGTTTAACAAAAAACTCGAAGAAAAGACGGGGTTTCGTTTTAATGACACACAGGAAATCGTTATCCCCGAGCGTGTTATTCGAGAAATATTCAAAGAAATGGAGATTGAATTATGAAAGTCTATGAGTTAATGCAACAACTTTCAGAAATGCCGAGTGGTTCAGATGTTCTTGTCGGTGGATGTATAAATCTTAAAGATTTAGCACAGTGCGACGAAATCGATACAGGTCTATTTGACACTGTTAAACCTGCAGAAGATTGTTACTGTGAAAACAATATTTGCAAAATTGTATATTAGGAGGCTTAACAATGGAATACGACAACAAATACGAAGTGGCACTCTTTGTAATGTGCCGTCAGAGGCTTGTTCATCTCGGTGCGGTGATAGGTAAATCACCGCAGGAAGTTGACGTAGCCGCATACAGGGCAATGCAGGATGTCCTCAACGATGAAGATGTTATCAGTTCTGCAGTTGAGTACGAAAACGCAAAACGCATTGCGGAGGTTTATGGATGAGCACAGTTTTTGAACAAGCAATAAAGGATGAGGAAACTCTTGCAAAGTTTCTGCACGAAAAAACAGGCGGTCTTTTTCTCCCGTCCTGCCACGCAAAATATTGCAAAAAGTTCCACAATTGCACAGCACATAACCCGGTTGAAGCCGATTGTATAAAAGCGAATGTAAATTATCTTAAAAGCGAGGAATGCATATGACCCGAGAAGTACCGTGTCCGTCTTGCGGACAGCTTGTTATCTGCACCGTGCCTGACGATAACAATTACACGGAAAAAGAATACCAGCAGCACGCACTTTCAATCTGCACCTGCCCTATGGGCCGCAAGGTCAGAGCGACAGAGGCACAGATTGCCGAAGCACAGGATAACATCAATATGCTTTGCGGTGAGGGTGCCGAGGGAAACTCAATGACACCGATTGAAAGCGAAGATGTACATACTATCTTAAAAATGGCCGTCAAGCTTGTTTCAAAAGGTACAATATTTGACCTAACCGTCAGAGTGTCGGGCGGCGGTACTGTTAAAATCAGCGCCGGCACAAAAGGTCAGATTAAGGTTAAAAGAACTGTCGGTTTCTCCGAACAGCTCGAAGCAAATCAAAAATTATAACTCAAATTCGCAGGCGATTTCAAATTTTAAGAGGGGCAAGTTCAAGGCTTGTCCCTCAAGCCATAAGGAACAGCCTTCCCCTGCGAGGGGAAGGGGGACCGCTTGCGGTGGATGAGGTGTAGATTGCAATGCAACTGGTAAACACATCTGATACAGAAGTATTCCACCTCATTCGCCTCGTTCCTCGGCACCTTCTCCTCAAGGAGAAGGCAAATAAGGTGTCAGATTTTAAACGGACTTTCAAGTCCGTTAAGAGGAAGTATGGGATATTAAGTTATTGACCAACTTCCTATAGAAGATAAAAGAAAGGATAAGCTGTATGAGATGCTTAATGAGAGAAGTAATACACGACTCGGGAGATTTCAGAGATATTGATATCTTTCCTGTGCGTAAGGTACCGAACACACGCAAGGCAAAGGCAAAGCCCAGCTCGGAAACTCAAAAGAAGCTTAACGAGAAGAATGCCGCCCGACGTCTTACATGGCTTATCCAGGAAAACTTCGGAACAAATGATTATTACATAGGCCTCAATTATCCTGCGGAATATGATATCAATCCTGCATCGGGTGACAGAATGCTTAAAAATTGGATTCGAAGAAATAAGCGTAAGTTTCAAAAAGCAGGATTTGATTTTAAATATATCACTACTACGGAAATCGGCGACAAAAACCGTCGTGTGCATCATCATGTTATATGTTCGGGTGAGCTGGGGGCGCAGATACTCCGTGAGGATTGGGACAAGCAGTTCCACGCATACAAGACAAAGCCGACAACAAGCTTCTCTCACGCAAAGCACCTTAAATTCACAAGAACAGGTCTTGCCGGTATTGCGTTTTACACCTGCAAGGACCCGTCGCTTTCTTACCGTTCCTATAACTGCAGTAAGAATCTGCGCCGTCCCGAGCCAAAGAAGCGTGACGGCAGGGTCAGCGGAAAGAAGCTTAAGGAGCTCCGTGCCGATTATCTCAATGCGGAAATATTCGAGGAGCTTTATCCGGGCTATGAATTTGTTGATGCAGACCCGTACTGGGATATGTACGGCATAGACGAGAACGGCGAAGCGGACAAGCTGGAATTTCCTTACATAACGATACGTATGTTCCGAAAGGACAGTAAATACATACTTCGTGACAAAGACAGGATGTGATGAACACGGAAAGGGTATATAAAAACAACATATCGCCACTCGAAGCTCAGGAGCAGAAAGCACTTTTCGCCTGGGCTGAATTGAGTATGGGTAAATATCCCGAATTGCGGTGGCTGTTTCACATAACCAACGAGGGCAAGCGGACAAAATCCCACGGCGCCGACCTTGTTCGGCAAGGACTTAAAAAGGGTGTCCCGGACATCTGCCTTCCTGTTCCGAAAGGCAATTATCACGGCCTTTATATCGAAATGAAGCGTGTGGGCGAGAAGACAACCGAACAACAGGATGAGTGGCTGCAGGGATTAACCAAGAACGGTTATTGCTGTTATGTAGGCGACAAAGGTTGGGAGGATGCATCCCGAATGATATTGTGGTACTTGAACCTGAAAGGAGAAAAGGATGAGATATAAAATAACGGTCATAGTTGAGCCCGAGCCGAGCGTGGAGCTTCTCGGCATTAAGGAAGATTTGGTTACACATTGCGAAAAGTTCGGTGACGTAAAGAGTGTGCAGGTCACGCCGATGGAAACCGAACAGGTTAAGTTTAAGTTGTGAGGTGGGGAGAATGAGAGAGATTTTGTTTAGAGGTAAAGCAATAAATCGTGAAAAAGGTTATCACAAGACAAAGTATAAAAATAATGAATGGGTGTATGGAATAGTATCACGATTATATGATGAAAGATTTAAAAATTTACCTGCTGAAATGACTAATACTGATGGTGTAAGTGGTATTGATATTGATTATAAAACCGTTGGACAATACACAGGCTTGACCGACAAGAACGGCACAAAGATTTTTGAGGGCGATATCCTCTCGTTCAGCGACAGATTAGTTTATGTGTATTGGCAAGAAAATTGTGGTTGTTGGGATTGCCGATATATTAAATCAATAGGTGGTAAAGCGACATCTCATGAAGAAAGAAACCCGAACAAGTGGAAGTTTGCCACAGTGGTAATCGGCAACATACACGACAATTCCGAACTGTTGGAAGGAGGAATAGAAAATGTCTAATATTTTATCCGAAATGCGACCTTGCTATGTTAATGGCGAAAGGGCTATTTTTCACAAATGGATAAAAAATATCAATTTAAAGCTGAATTGTTCACGAATACTTAGTCGTGAGAAAATAAGAGAACTAATTAACATACTTGAAGAGTATGGATTTATCCAGGGCGATTGTGAACCTGTAATAATTGAGGAAACGTTAGCAATTATAGAATATGTTGACGGTAGGGTTCGTATGGTTAAACCGCATGAAGTTAGATTTGCTGATAAAAAAATAAATGACTTTATTTTTCAGTTTCAGTTTGATGAACATTGCGGCGAGATAATAAGTGACAAGGAGTGACCGAGCGTGCAGAATAAATACAAAATGCCGTCTGATGTCCGAAAGACAGTCATTGGCATTGTGCAAGGCTACGAGCGGCGAAAAATTGAGCTCAAGCGTGACGAAGAGGATATCCTTTCTCTCGGTAGCGGAAAGTTTGAGACCGTGACCGACGATAAAGGAAAAGAAACCGAGCGTGCATTTATGCCGTCCGGCAAGGGCGGAAAATCATCTGCTGTCGAAAATCAAGCCCTGCGATTGATGAATTTACATAATAGCTTCGATTATAAGTGTAATGAAGCAATAGACCAATCCCTCGCTGCACTTCCCTTGAATGGCTACGATCCCAAACTTGCCGAAAAGGTAAAAGAGAAGATTATGCTGTCGTGCGTTCTGGGAAAAAGGTTTATCTTTCGTTATGAGGGTTTAGAGGGTGTGAGTGAAAGAACATTTTACAGATTTCGTAGTAGATTCTTATATTTTGTTGCAAAAAAACTTGATTTTTTATAAAAAGTGGCAGAGTGGAACGAAAAAAGGGTCTATAATATATAGCATAGAGTACTCTAAATGAAGCGCTTCAATAAAAATTAAACTCAAATTTAGTTTGGAGGAAGTGTTGATTTGGAATACTTAAACAAAATTTTTAATGCCGACGGTCTTACAGGAATGGATGTCTACCCGGACAAAAGCATAGATTTAATTCTTTGCGATATGCCTTACGGAATGACAAACTGCAAATGGGACAAGTCGGCTTTTTCTTTGCCGCATATGTGGCGACAGTATGAACGAATAATCAAGGATAACGGTGCAATTGTTCTTACGGCGGCACAGCCGTTCACTACCGACTTGATTAACAGTAACCGCAAGCTGTTCCGTTATTGCTGGTATTGGCGAAAGAATATGACAACGGGTTTTACATTTGCAAAGTTTCAGCCGTTGCGATGTATGGAAGATATATGTGTCTTTTATAAAAAAGCACCTACATACAATCCGCAGGGCATTATCTATCACGAGAAGCCGATAGTAAGACGAGGCCGCAAAGACAATAAGAGCGGTGATTTTATTTATGATGCCGATACTTTGCGAAAAGATACTGTAACACATATAAGCAATTACCCGAGAAATATTCTTGATATCAAGTGCGAGCGTGGGCTTCATCCGACATAAAAGCCTGTCGAGCTTTTCGAATATCTTATCAGAACATACACAAATGAGGGTGATGTTGTTCTCGATAACTGTATGGGTAGCGGTACAACAGCAGTTGCCGCAATAAGAAGCGGCAGAAATTATACGGGTTTTGAACTTGATGAAGGATATTACAAAACAGCAACCGAGCGTGCGGCACGGGAACTGAATAGATACAGCCGTTCGGAATAACCGGGCGGCTTTCGTTTTAGTGATAATATGGCAAGAGATTTTGCAAAAAAGTTTTACGGGAGCAAACGCTGGAAGAAAAAAAGGAAAAAGATATACGAACGTGACGGCGGTCTTTGTGTTAAATGTGGTAACCCGGGCAAAATAGTTCACCACATTATTCCGCTTTCGCCTGAAAATATTGACGATCCAAATATAGCTTATGGTGATGATAATCTTGAACTTGTTTGCGAAGCTTGTCACGGTATACTAACTTCAGGCGAAAGGCTAATGTTATTTGATGAAAACGGCCAACCGATACCTCCCCCTGTTCAAAAAGTCGATTTTTTTTAAAAGTCCACCGTTCGCCTTACCTCGGAGTATAAAAAATTCCCAAAACCCTCACGTGACGTGCGCACACGCACGCACACGCACGTGCGAAGGAGGTGACGGACTTTGGGAAGACCTGCAAAAACTGCAGATGTATTGAAAGATGAGGGAAAATCCCATAGAACCAAACAAGAGCTTGAAGACAGAGAAAAAGCTGAAAAAGCACTCTTAACCGGGCAAAAAATACGTAAGTTTCCCGAAGTCTCGAAAAATAAAAGTGCGAACAAAGAATTTAACCGTGTTAAAAAACTGCTGGAGGCACTCAAGAAAAATGACGATTTATACAGCAATGTTATCAATCGTTATTGCTTGCTTAAAGCCGAATGCAACGACTTTGAAGAGAAAAGGGAAAGGTTCTACAAAGACCTCGAAAGAGCCGAAAAAGCGGCCGACGAGGGCGAAATTGAAACAAAGGAATACCTACGCTTGATTAACGCAATTCAGCGTAATGTAATCGACATAGATAAGCAAATTCAAAATAAAAGAAAGATGATGTTTGACATTGAAAAAGAAAATCTGATGACTGTTGCTTCTGCTTTGCGCTCAATTCCTAAAAAATCAGCACCTGACCCGGAAGATGAAGCAATTTTGGCGTTTATTAAGGGTCGTGAGAATATATGAGTACAATTTGCATTGAAAATCCGATTGTTTCTTATTGGAACGCTATCCAAAACAAAGAAGTCACAGTATCAAAGAAAATCGAAAAAACGTACAGAAAGCTCGTTGAGGATGTTAACAATCCAGGCGAGTTTTTTTATTCGTGGAAACGTGCGAACCACGCCATTGATTTTATAGAGCTGTTCTGCAAGCACTCAAAAGGTAAGTGGAGCGGTCAAGCTGTAAAGTTAGAATTATGGGAAAAGGCTTTGATTGCCGCCACGTTCGGCTTTATTGATAGTGACGGTAACAGACAATACAGAGAAGTAATTTTGATTGTCGGCAAAAAGAACGGCAAATCCTTGCTTGCTTCGGCTATAGGCTTGTATATGATGTTTGCTGACGGCGAAGGCGGCCCGGAAGTGTATGCTGTTGCTACTAAAAAAGACCAGGCCAAAATCATTTGGGACGAAGCCAAACGAATGGTTAAAAAGTCGCCTGCACTAAAAAAATATATCAAGCCTTATGTTTCCGAGCTTGCTTCAGAGGTTAATGATGGTGTATTTAAGCCGCTTGCATCAGACAGCGACACTCTTGACGGTTTAAATGTTCACTGCGGACTTATGGACGAAATACATCAATGGAAAAACGGCACAGCCCTCTTTGATATTATTGCGGACGGTACCACAGCACGTTCACAGCCGCTTATTTTTATTACATCAACAGCCGGATTTATCCGTGAGGATATTTACGACGATAAATACGAAGAAGCCAAAAAGCTTATTGACGGTTATACCTCCGAAGAGGGGTATAAAAACAAAAGGCTTTTGGCTTTTGTTTATGAAATTGACAGCCGAGAAGAATGGGAAAAGCCCGAATGTTGGCAGAAAGCAAATCCCGGTCTCGGTACAATTAAAAGCATCTCACAGCTTGCGGATAAGGTTAACAAGGCAAAGGAAGACCCGAGGCAGCTTCGTAATCTTCTCTGTAAGGAATTTAACTACCGCACAAACAGCCGTCAGGCTTGGCTTGAGTGGGAAGAATATAACAACGAAGAAGTCTTTGATATTCGTGTGCTTAAGCCCAAATACGCAATTGGCGGTGTTGACCTTTCTTCAACAACGGACCTTACAGCGGCGGCTCTGATATTCAGAGTTCCCGATTGTGAGAAGATTTTTGTTGAAGTTATGTTTTGGTTGCCGGAAGACCTTCTTGACAAGAGAGTTCACGAAGACAAAATCCGCTACGACATTTGGAAAGAACAGGGACTTTTGCGAACGTGCGAGGGAAACCGAGTTAATTACAAGGATGTTGTTTCATGGTTCTCCGAAATGGAAGATGAATACGACCTCATAATCAGCTATATCGGTTACGATGCGTGGTCGTCACCGTATTTTGTTGATGATTTAAAGAGGACGTTTTCAAAGAAAGTGCCTGAAGCTGTGCATCAGGGCAAGAAAACCCTCTCAAGCCCGATGAAGAGCCTCGGCGCAGATTTAATCGCCAAAAAGATTGTTTATCAGAATAACCCGATTCTTAAGTGGTGTTTCAATAACACGGCTTATGAAGAGGATAAAAACGGAAATATTCAGCCGTGCAAGACATCAAAAGCCACAAGGCGTATTGACGGTTTTGCGGCTCTGCTGGATGCTTACGTTATGTATGAGAATAATCTTGAGGAATATTTAGATTTAGTTGCATAAAGGCAGGTGAGAATTATTAAAAAGAGATTTAAAAATAAAGTTGAAGTCACCAAAGGAGTTGATTTGATTATAACTACCTCGGGTGGCTTTTTTGCGTGGAATGGAAACGTATATGAATCAGACATCATCCGTGCGGCAATTCGGCCGAAGGTTAACGCTGTTGGTAAGCTGAAGCTTGAGCACGTTCGTAAGACTGTGAAGGACGGCAAAACGGAAATTGCAATCAATCCTGAACCTTATCTTCGTATGTTGATGATGCGGCCAAATCCGTATATGTCGATGCAGAAAATGCTTGAAAAGTTGACTGTTTGTAAGGCGATAAATAACAACGCTTTCGCTCTTATAGTTCGTGATGATAACGGTCTGCCTTATGAGATTTATCCTATATACGCAACTCACGTTGATGCGCTAAAAGACAAGCAGGGCAGGCTTTACCTGCGATTTACGATGTGTAACACAGGACAGCTTTTGACCTTTAGTTATTCTGACATCATTCATCTGCGTAAGGACATTTACTCAAACGACATTTTCGGAGAGCCGAATTATAACTGTCTTAAGCCGCTTATGGAGATTGTAACAACAACCGACCAGGGCGTTGTAAATGCTATTAAGAATTCCAACACAATCCGCTGGCTTTTGAGGTATGGCAGAGCGCTTGATGAAAATAAACTGAAAAACAATGTTAAAAAATTCGTCAATAATTACCTGAAATTTTCTGACGATGTTGCAGGTGTTGCGGCGATTGACGGAGACGTTGACGAGATTAAGCAGATTGAGCCGAAGGATTTTGTCCCGAATGCTTCTCAAATGAAGCTTTCAGAGGACAGAATTTATTCATATCTGAACACCAATAAAAAGATTGTTCAGTCGAGCTGGAGCGAAGATGATTGGAACTCTTACTTCGAAGCAGAGGTAGAGCCGGATTCACTTGATATTCAAAACGAATTTACGTGGAAAATCTTCTCCCGACGTGAAATTGCCTGTGGCAATTCAATTTATGCCGAAGCCGCAAACCTTGCATGTGCGAGCGTGCAGACGAAGCTTGCGTTTGTTCAGATGGTTGACCGTGGTGCATGGCTTCCGAATGAATGGCGTGAATTGTTCAATAGAGGTCCTATCGAAGGCGGAGATAAGCCTATCCGCCGTCTTGATACGGCTACAGTTTCATCAGCGAAGGGAGGTGAAACAAATGAGGATTAACATCAAAAGTGATATTGTCGGTAATGACGAAGCGTGGATTTACAGGTGGTACGGAATTGATTGTGTTACTCCTAAAAACGTACTTTCTGCACTTGACGAAGCCCGTAAAAACAACAACGAGCGTGTTGATATTTACATAAATTCGGGCGGCGGTGATATTTTTGCCGCATCTGAAATTTACTCGGCTTTGATTGAGTATGAGGGTGAAGTGATGATTCACATTGTTGGACTTGCGGCTTCGGCAGCAAGCGTTATTGCCTGTGCCGGTGTTTCTGAAATTGCCCCGACCGCTATGTTGATGATTCACAATGTTTCAGCTCAAACCCGAGGCGATTATAACGCTATGGAGCATTCTGCTGAAATGTTGAAAAAAGCAAACTTAACAATCTCGGCCGCCTACCGTGCAAAGACCGGCAAGACGGACGATGAGCTTCTCGATTTAATGAATCGGGAAACTTGGTTTACAGCGGATGAAGCTGTCAGCTTGGGCTTTGTTGATAAGCACATCGACACAAGCAAGGTCAGACTTGTTGCGGCAGATTCCCGTGTTCTTTCTCTTGACACACTCGAAAAAATGAAATCGGTTGCTCGGGAGAATGAAGCACTCAAAAAACAAAATTCACATTATAAAAACTATATCGAATTGAAGGAGAAATCTATATGAACAAACAGGAATATTTGAACAAGAGAAATACACTTCTCGCAAAAATGAGGGAGCTTATCGAAAATAACGCTTCTGACGACGAAATCAACGATGTTAAGGGCGAAATCGAAACTCTTGACAACAACTTAAGGACACAGGCCACACGAATGGCCAATATGAACGCACTTGCTGACAATGCAATTGTTTCTAACCTTGAGGACAGCTCTGTTGTCGTTGAGGTTGTTGGCTCTTCCAATGTCGGTGGAGTCGCAAACGGTGGTACTGATGTGTTAACACATTACGACAATGCTTTTGCAAAAATGATGATGGGTGTTCCTATGAATACTGCTGAAACAGCCGCATTCGCACAGTTTAACCCCTCATTCTCAAATGATGTAAATACTGCCGCTAACAACCCGGCGGTAATTCCTGCACAGCGTGCAGAGGAAATCTGGTCTGAAATGAGAGCATCTCATCCTATTATTGAGGCTATTACTCCGAAGCATTTTGCAGGTACCTTTGAGTTTATGAAGGGTGAAATTAAAGATTCGGATAACGAGTGGTACGATGAGACAGATACTGTTGATGAAAGTGAATTCAAGTCAGGTCTTGTAAGTCTTACAGGTTGTGAACTTTCAAAAACTGTTCCGATTTCTTGGAAACTCAAAAAGATGTCGGTAAAGGATTTCTACAACTGGCTTGTTCGTGAACTCGGTGCAAAGATGGGCGATGCACTTGCAAAGGGTTATATTATGGGCCTGGGTAAACCTGGTGATGGTGAAAACTTCAAGCCCCAGCCGAAGGGTATCATCACCGAGCTTAAAAATGAAGCAGGCACTCCTCAGATTGTTACATACGTTGAGGGTGAAGAACTTGCTTATTCACTTCTCACAACAGCAAGAGGTAAAATCAAGAGTGGATATGTTCCCGCAGTTTATGCAAGTTCTGAAACTATTTGGGGTACACTTGCAAACATCCTTGATAAGGTCGGCAGACCTATTTTTATTAACGACCCGTTAGGCAAGGGCGTTGGCTCCATTCTCGGCTCAATTGTTAAGGAGGAATCCGCAATTCCTGCAGGATGTGTTCTGTTTGGTGATGCAGTGAAGGGCTACGAAGCAAATGTTGCAGATGATATGTCAGTAACAATTGAGGACAAACCTACACAGCGTAAGACCAACTATGTCGGTTATATGATTGTTGACGGTGCACCGAGAACATCAAAGGCATTTTCTTATATTATGCCGGCTACAGAAGCGGCGGTTGCTGATAACGGCCAGACCGAAGAGTAATAAGAAAGGTGGATAACCGCAGATGAAGGAAAAATTCTATTCACAGCAGAATGTAATTGTTATTCGCAAAAGTCTGCGATATAGCCACTCTCGACTTGATTCGGAAATTCAGGATACTATCAAGGACTGTTTGTCAGATTTGGAACTCGCAGGCGTGAAACTTAACATAGTTTCGCCTGCGAGCGTGCTTATGGCAATCAAGCTCTATTGCAAGTGGATTTTTGACTATAACGGCAAGGGCGAAGACTGGCACACAGCTTACGATTTAAAAGTCAAGGCATTATCTCTTGATAGCAAAGGTTGTGATACTGATGAATGATTGTGTAACTCTCATTTTAGCTGAAACGGGCAAGGATGGCGAAGGCTATGCCAAACTTAAGATTTTGAAAGAAACTGACATATTTGCTGAAACCGGAGACCCGAAACGTGCGCAGAGAGACTCTGCGATGCGGCAAGGCTACACCGCAACCTTGAAAGTTAAGGTGAATTTGGTTGAATACAATGATGAAAACTATCTTCGTAATAACAACAAAATGTATGAAATCAAAGAAGCCTACAAGCTTGATGAAAACTACAAGGAGCTTACTTGTTCGGATATGAGGTGTAAGCGTGGCGAAGCTGGACTTTAACATTCCGCAGGATTTTTATAAGCAACTCGGAAAGCTGTACGATATTGAGAAGGTTGCCCCCAAAATGCTTGAAGAGGCGGCTCCCATTCTTGTTGATACAATGAAATCGGAGCTCTCGAAGCATAACAGAACCGCTGAAATGGTTAACGCTGTCAAAGCGGCAAAACCGAAGGTGTCAGCCAAACATGGCGGACACTTTATCACGGTTTACCCTCGGGGCAATTCCAAAGAATACGTTGACAGCACCGGAAAACGCCGTAAGCGTAATACTAAAGTCCGTAATATGGATAAACTTATAGCTATCGAATACGGCAAAGACGGTCAGGCGGCAACGCCTGTTATGGGTAAAATCATATCGAAATGCGAAAATGCAGTTCTTGAAAAAATGGCAGAGGTGTACGAAAAGGAGGTTAATCAATGACATTGATACAAAAGCTTGATGAAGTTTTGAAGCCAATGGGCTTTGAATTCTTCCCGAACGTGTACACCGGCAACGGTATTGAATACGGAATATATGACAACATTACTGAAGGCGGCGACCTTTTTTGTGATGATGCACCTGAATTCTGTGTTACAAGCTTCAGAGTCCATATTTACGTACTTGACGACCGTATCAAAAAGAAAAAACAGTTAAAAAGCCTGCTTCGCTCGGCAGGCTTTTTGTTAGGCGATATTACCGAGCAACACGAAAAAGAAACGGGTTATACCCACTACACATTCGAGGTCGAGACGTTCGACCCGGAAGGAGGAGAAATATAATGGCAGGAATTTCAGCCGCAAAACCTATGTTCGCACCTATGCTTGAGAAAAGCAAAATAACCGACCCATCCTACGGAGCGGCGCAGGCTGTCGGAAAAATGATTTCCGTTGAGGTGAAGCCACAGTATAAATCAGGCACGCTTTACGCTGACGACGGCGTTGCAGAAGAAAAAAAGGTCTTTAACTATGCTGATGTTATTCTCAACACATCCACATTGCCGCTTGCTTGTGCGGCGGTTATGTTTGGCAAATCAAATACAAATCCAGAGACAGGCGATGATATCTATGATAACGTCAACGACGAAGCGCAATATGGTGCCTTCGGTTACATATACGGACAGGTTGTCGATAAAAAGACGTCCTATGTTGTTGTCTTTTTGCCGAAGGTAATGTTTGATGTTCCCGAGGAAAAAAGCGAAACACAGGGAGAGAATATCACTTTTCAGACACCAACAATCAACGGAAAAGCTTATTTCAGCGATGCCGGTGATTGGAGAATTAAGACTCCGTGTACCACGATGGCAGAGGCAATCATAGCGTTAGAGAGTAAGTTCACTTCATACAACACCGCAAGCACCGAAGACACAGAAAGCGGTGAAGTAATTGAAGATAGCACCGACCCCGAAACCGGAGATGAAACAACAACTTAATTAAGGAGGATAAGGCACAGTTAGCGCTGTGCCTTTTTGTTTATATGAAAGCACATATAAGATATGACGATATCAAGCTCAAAACAGTTCCTATGATGCTTGATAACCGCACTTTTAACATAACCGCAACTCTTAATGCCGTTGAAAGAATACAGAATAAGTTCGGCTCGCTTGACAACGCTATCGACCAAATAGGCGATATGGCTATATCAACCATAAAAGAGCTTATTTTGATTTTTATAGATGATGCCATCGAGCGTGCGGATTTTGAACCAAAGCTTGCAGAGGGTGAAACATCTGTAGGAATTACAGCTCAAAAGATTGGTAGCTGTATCGGTTTCAGCAATATTCAGTATTACAACGATTGCTTAATGTATGCAATCAGCGGCTCTCTCCCTGAAACAGAGGCCGAAGCTTCGGTTGATGACGAGGGAAATGAAACAGTCGTTACTGACGAAATGCTCGCCGCACTCGATGATATACCCGACGTCCCCGAGCCGTCAAAAAACTTGAAAGCCGAGTAATTAACCTTAACACGTGGTTTTTTCGTGCAAAGGTTTTACTCGGCTTTTCTACATTTGAAGCTTGGCATATGACAATAAGGCAAATAAATGCCTTATTCCATGAATACTGCCTGTTTCACGGATTAACGGGAAAGGAGGAATAGTATGGCTAAAAAGTTTAATATAGGCCCTAAAATTGTGCTTGACGGTGAAAAAGACTATAAGAAAGCAGTCACCAATATAAACGATTCTATGAAACTGCTTGCATCTGAAATGAAGAAAGCCTCTGCAGAGTTTTCAAGCAATGGAAATGCTTTATCAAGCGCTAAAGTTCAAACTGAGCAGTACAATGAAAAAATTGAATTGCAAAAACAAAAGATAAAAGCATTATCTGAAGGTTTAGAAAATGCCAAGAAAGAATATGGTGAAAATTCTGAACAAGCAAAACAGTGGGCTATATCGTTAAATTATGCTGAAACCGATTTAATAAAGTTCAATAACCAGCTTGACGAATTTAATGAAAAAATACGGGCTTCTAAAGGAGAGGAATATAAGAAGACAATCAATGATATTGATGCTTCAATGGAATTGCTCGCCTCACAAATGAAGAAAGCCTCTGCAGAGTTTTCCGATAACGGTAAAAGTCTCAAAGCGTTAAAGTCTGAAACACAACAGCATACCGATAAGGTTAAACTTCAGGAAGAAAAGGTCCGCACTTTGGCAGGCGCCCTCGAAAATGCCGAAAAGGAGTACGGTAAAAATTCCGCTGAAGCCAAACGCTGGGCGACTTCTCTTAATAATGCTGAAGCTGACCTCGTGAAGCTGAATGACCAGCTTGACGAGCTCAAGAAGCAAACGACCGGTATCGGGAAAATCAAAACTGCATTTCAAGAGATGAAGGATAAAATATCCGACATCAAAAGTAAGCTTTCTCCTGTAACTGACGGTCTAAAAAAAGCGGCTTCTGCGGCGGCAAGTGTAGCAAAAGTTTCGTTTAAGGCTGTAGCTGCAGGGGTTGCGGCAATTGGAACAGCTGCGGCGGCAGCCGGTAAGAAATTGCTTGATATGTCTCTTGAAACAGCAGAGGCGGCGGATAATATTGATGAACAGTCTCAAAAGATGTCACTTTCTGCAAAACAGTATCAAGAGTTAGCTTATGCGGCTGACGTTAGCGGTACTAATATGAAAACTTTGCAGATGGCGCAGAAAAATCTGCTGACCTCCGGAAGTAATCTAGGTTTGGTAGAAGCTCTTAAAGAGTGTGCTGATTCTTCCGATGTAGCATCAACAGCGGTTGAAATGTTCGGCTCTCGTTGTGCTCAAGAGCTTATACCTATGCTTAACGGCGGCAGTGCGGGTCTTGAGGAGATGATGAACAAGGCCGATGAATTAGGTCTTGTTATGTCCGATAAAGCAGTCAAGGCAGGTGGCGAACTCAACGATAACTTGACCACGTTAAAAAGCACCTTCACAGGCGTTAAAAATGGCATTATGAGCAATCTTTTACCTGGCCTTAATCAATCAATTGTTGGAATGACAGGTTTGCTTATGGGTACAAAAGGCGCAAAGGATGAGATTGTAAAAGGTGTTGCTGAAATGGCGGCTTCACTTAAAGTTGTATTCACTCAAATTTCGAGCGTGTTCGGAACTCTTGTGACTTCAATTGCCGCAATTGCACCGCAAGTTATAAGCAGTCTGGTGAATGGACTTGTTGAAAATCTCGAACCATTGATAGAGGCGGCTATGAGTATAATTTCCTCTCTTGCCTCAAGTCTGCTTCAAGAGGACAACCTGAACACGATAATCAAAGCCGCAGTAAGTCTTATAACTCAACTTGTTTCGGGATTGGTAAATAACCTAGACCTGATTATCGATGCCTGCATAACAATAATCACTTCTCTAACTACTGCATTGACCGAAGACGGCAATATGCAAAAGCTTATTGATGCCGCTTTCACAATTATTATGAAGCTGTCCGAGGCAATGATTGAGCTTGTTCCTCAACTCATAGATTGCGGATTACAGTTAGTGTTAGGTCTTGTGAAAGGCTTGTGGGATAACCGGGATAAAATATGGACTACCATTAAAAATCTCGGAAAAACACTTATAAGCACGTTTACGTCATTGCTCGGAATACAAAGCCCGTCAACTGTATTTGCCGACTTTGGTAAGAACCTCATACAGGGACTTATCAACGGAATTGAAAACGTTAAGGGCTGGCTTAAAGAGAAAATCCGTTCTCTTGGTACAACCATTATATCCACAGCAGAGGATATCCTCGGCATAAACAGCCCGTCTAAAGAGTTTGAGGCTCTCGGTGACTTCTCGGGTCAAGGCTACGGCGTCGGTTTCATCAAATCAATGAAAAAGGTCAAAGAGCAGATGAAATCTTCAATTCCGACAAGCATTGACAGCGACGTAGGTGTCAGAGTTAAAGCTTCAATGCAGACTGTACGCAATGAGTTATCCGATACTGTTCCTTCATCAGGAGGAAAAGGAAACATTACCCGTGAAAAAATAAAGCTTTATGTTTCTCTTAACATTGAAAAGTTTGTTAATTCCGCTGAAAGTGACATTGACGAGCTTATCGATATCATTTCCGAAAAGCTTTATTTGAAAATCAAGAGGAAAATGGAGGCGTTTGCATAATGGCTCTTAATTACTTTACCTTCGGGGACTTTCAGTCCCTGAAGGATTGCGGTCTTTATATCGAAAAAAGGCCGCCGAGATATAAACCGAAACGTGACGTGTCAACTTATCAGGTGCCGGGTAGGGACGGCGACATAATTATTGACAACGGCCGTTGGGAAAATGTTCCCCAGCCGTATCAAGTAGGATGCAGTAACATTGATGTGAATATTGACAAAATCAATCAAATGCTGTGTCAGACAGGATTCCAAAATTTAAAAGATACTTACGATCCGAAGGTTTACCGCAAAGCTTGTTGTATAAATGCAATGGAATTTCAGGAGGATTTATTGAATTTCGGCCACGCCACAATTGAATTCAGTTGTGACCCTTACAGATATTTAATTTCGGGTAACAGTTCAATAACAGCCACAGTCACGTCAGAGACTGTTATTGAAAATCCGACAGGGTTTACTGCCTTGCCTAAAATCTATCTAGTTGCCACTCCCGGAGCAACCTGCACAATTCATCTGAACTCAAATAATTATCCCATTGCCATGCCTTCGAACCGCTCTTCTTTTTATATAGATTCGGAGAGTATGAATGCTTATGTCGGAGACACGAATTTCAATGATGCCCTTTTGTTTGATGAATTTCCGGTTCTTGAACCCGGTGAAACAACTGTTCAGCTTACAACATCAAGCGGCACAATTAGAGCGTTGATTATTCCGAGGTGGCGTAAAATATGATACCCATTATATGCAAAAATGACGAGACAAAAGTCGGCTTTTTAAAAAAAGCCATAAAGGCAGAGGTTACAGAGGAACGAAACGGAGTTTATGAGCTGATGCTTGAATATCCCGTTACAGGTGAACATTACAGCGAAATTATCGTTGACCGTTTCATCAAAGCTAAACCGAATATGACCTCTGATAATCAATTCTTTCGTATCTACAAAGTCTCAAAGCCTATTCACGGAATTGTAACTGTTAAGGCTGAACACGTTTCTTACGCTCTTTCTCATTATCCGATAAAGGCAGTCGATCTGACAAGCACTACTGCACAGTCGGCTATTAACGGCGTTTTAAGTGCAAGCTCTGAAAGCTTAAAATCCGCACATCCTTTCAAAGTTGGCGGTTGCGACATTGAGACGATTGCACCGTTTAAAGCTCAACTCTGTTCAGCTCGAGCGGCTCTCGGTGGCATCGAAGGCTCTGTTCTTGACACTTACGGCGGTGAACTTGAATTTAATAATTACACCGTTAACCTGCATAAGAACAGGGGAGCTGATAACGGTGTCCGAATTACTTACGGTAAAAATATGACTGACCTTAAGCTGGATATATCCTTACAGAACAGCTATACGGGAATATATCCGTATTGCATAGGTGAAGATGATACCCTGATAACTCTCGACGAAGGAACGATTCATGTCGAGAATGAGAGCGGTATTGCCGAGCGTGTTCTTTTGCTGGATTGTACCTCAATGTTTGAGGATGACGAAGAAAAGAACGCAGACAACCTCAAGAAACACGCAAATGAATACCTCGCCAATAACGATATTAACGCAATCGAAGGCTCAATGTCTGTTTCTATGATTGACTTGTCAAAGTCAGAGAATTATAAAAATCTGTCCGTACTTGAGACTGTTTCACTCTGTGACACAGTTAAAGTTGAACATAAAAATCTTGCCGTAACGGTCAAAATGAAGGTTATTAAGGTTATCTATGATGTTCTTGGTGAGAAAAATAAAACGCTTGAATTAGGTACTGCAAAATCGGATTTTGCAGACACAATAAAGCAACTTACCCATACCGCTGAAAAAGCAAAAGAGTTTGCTGCAAAGACAGAGTCGAAGCTTGTAAAAGAATACAAACAAGCAATCGAAGATGCCACAAAGGCTATAACGGGAGCATCGGGTGGATATGTTGTTTTAAATCCACCTAAAAACCCCAGCGAAATTCTCATTCTTTGTGATTCGCCGAGCATTTCAAAAGCTAAAAAGATATGGCGCTTTAATAGTGCCGGTCTTGCGTACAGTTCAAGCGGATATGAAGGCCCTTATGGTCCGGCATTGCTTGCTGACGGAAAGTTTGTTATCAATGATATTACTGCACAGACGATATCGGCTAACCTCATCCGCTCGGGTATGCTAACATCGGTTGACGGTAACTCGTATTTCAACCTAGACAGTGGTCGGATACAGGTTGCAAATGATAAGTTTATGACTATTATTGACGATGGAATAATCACGCAGACTGATATAAAAACAGGCGTTGAAGTTGGTGGACTACAACCATATTGGACAGAATCAGGTTATTCTTATCAAGGTTTGTATTTTAAGGAAAATGAAAAGATTTATGGTGCGATTATTGCACAGCAACTTCTTGACGGGAATACTAACACGATAGCAAGGTTTTACCCAGATTATATTCACTTTCATAAAATCTTGAGGGCAGACGAGAGTATTGTAACGGATGCTAATGTGACTACAAATGCAGATTATTCTAATTTATTTGCAGGACTTATTCATTATCGTGGTCACACATTCAATGGTACTTCAAAGCAAAATGTTTCTGTTGGCTTTGGTTGTGGTGTGCGTGAAGAACGTTCAAGCATTGCATTGGAAATGAAATATGCCGGTTCTGACAACATTTTGGCACGATTAGACGTTTATCGAAGTGCAGGAGAAGCAATGGTGTGTATCGTTGGGCAGAAAGGTACAACAACATCAAATGTTTTGGAACTCGGCGAAAAGCTTTACTTTAACGGTAATATTGTTTCGGATGACATCGAGGTTTCATCTACTGAAACAGTAAAAACAAACATTCAAGTAACGGATTCGGTTTTATCACTTTTTGAAACTGAAAATTCAGAGGTCTATTCCTACAACCGACTTCACACTAAAACAGTATACGATGAATACGCCGAAGATGAAAGCGGGGAGTTTACTACTCAAGGCATAGGTCAAGAGATTATAGAAATCGATGAAACTACATCTTATGGTTTTGTCATTGGTGAAGATTATAAAACACCTGCTGAAATATTAACTGCGGACGGTGAACACGTAAATCTTTATTCAATAGCCGCTTTAAATTGGAAAGCAATTCAAGAACTTTACCTGCAGTTAAAAACTGCACAGGGAGAAATCGAAACACTAAAGCAACAGATTGGAGGTTAATTTTATGACGGACGAAATCAAGAAGCTTATATCTGATGTTGACAAAAGAATTGAAGCTTCTGCAAATCAAATTGACCAGCTGTCGCAGATGCTTAATGAAGCATCTGTAAATCATCAGCGTTTAATCGGCGAGCGTGCCGGCTATTCCAAAATGCTTAAGGCAATGGAGAACACAACAAAAGAAGGTGAGTCTGATGCTGATAAAGCTTAATGTCTTTGAAGACGGAAATATTTATATCGACAATGGCGACAGCATTTCATCAGATAACACCATCGGCCGTACAGGCGAGCACAACGCAACGGTGTTGAGTTTTTTATTTTTTGAAGAGCTGAACGGGGAGGCGGTGAGCGGACTTGAAAAGAAGCTTGTGGCGGTGCTTGACGAGGGTGTAATCAGATACACTCTTGACGGCAACTTCAAGCTCCCGAAGGAACTCACGCTGTCACCCGAGCTGGTGCTGTTCGTTGAAATCCGCAAGGGCGAGGACGTGCTGTTTAAATCATATCC
>JAFUPA010000010.1 GCA_017481575.1 Clostridia bacterium
ATAATAAATAAGATATTGCAGGCGATTTATCGAAGCATTATTTCAGTCATGTGGTGTGTTGGTCCTGTGCGACGGGGTACCACGAACCATGTCAGGCGGGGAACCGAGCAGCATTAAGAGGTTAACACCGTGCGACACAGTCCGGCCTGCGCACCATATGACTGAGATAATGCTTTTTTATATTCAGGAAAAGTGGTGAGTTTTTTGTACAGAGTTCTTTACCGTAAGTGGAGACCGCAGACCTTTGCCGACGTTGTCGGTCAGGAGCACATAACGTCTACCCTCGCCCACGAGGTTGAGTCGGGCAAGATTTCACATGCCTATCTCTTCACAGGTTCAAGAGGTACGGGTAAGACAACCTGTGCAAAAATTCTTGCAAAAGCGGCAAACTGTCTTAACCCCGTTGACGGTAATCCGTGTAACGAGTGCTCTGTTTGTAAAGGTCTTGATGACGGCTCTATTCTTGACGTTATAGAAATTGACGCAGCAAGTAACAACGGTGTTGATAATATCCGTGACCTGCGTGAAGAGGCAAACTACACCCCCGTCCACACAAAATACCGTGTTTATATTATCGACGAGGTGCATATGCTTTCAATCGGTGCTTTTAATGCACTTTTGAAAACACTTGAAGAGCCTCCTGCTCATGTTAAATTTATTCTTGCAACAACGGAAGTACATAAGCTTCCTGCAACCATACTTTCAAGATGTCAAAGGTTTGATTTTCACAGAATTACGCCTGAAAACATCACATCACGTCTTCGTTATGTTGCCGAATGTGAAAACATTGACCTTGATGAGGATGCAGCACTTCTTATTGCAAGAATTGCTGACGGTGCAATGCGTGATGCTCTTTCAATTCTTGACAGATGCTCGGGTATAACCAATCATGTTACAACGTCCGTTGTCAGTAATGCCGCAGGTCTTGCAGGTAAGGATTACCTTTTTGATTTAGTTGAAAACATTAACGAAAACAATCCTTCCGAGGTGCTTTCACTTGTTGCAAAGCTCCACAACGACTCCTGCGATATGGAAAGACTCTGTTCAGAGCTTATCAACCATTATCGCAACCTTATGATAATAAAAACGGTCAAAAATCCGCAGAAGCTTATTGTCTGCACAGACCTTGACCTCGAGCTTTATAAAAAGCAAGCAGAAAAAACAACTCTTTTCAAGATTCTTTCTTGCATAACAAAGCTTGAGGAATGTTCAGCAATGCTGAAATCCTCTTCAAACAAGCGTACAGAAATGGAAATGAGTGTTGTAAAGCTTTGTATTCCGAATATTTCAAGCGACAATACAGCAATTCTTGAAAGAATTGAAAGGCTTGAAAATATGTTAAAGGATGGCAAGGTTGTTACCGCCTCTAAAACAGAGGTTAAAAAGGAAGAAAAACCACCTGTTTCCGCTACAGTTGAGGAAAAGAAAGAGGAAACTCCTCTTCCTCCGCCAACGCCTGAAAGAGAACACTCCCCTGCTGCAGAAAACACGGCAGATGTTGACACACTCTTCACCGGTTGGGGCGAAGTGCTTGAAAAACTCAACGTCACAGATAAGCCGCTTACGGGTATTTTAGGTTTATCCTCGGCTTATATCAGAGGTGAATTTCTGCTTATAAAATGCGACAATCCCGTATTTTCACAGTTTATCCGTCAAGGAAACCATGCTAATGCAATTAAAACAGCTGTTTTTGAGGTTACCGGAAAAAAATTCCGTCTGGGTATTTACAAATCCGACGATAAAAAATCAAATTCAAGCGACCCACTCGCAGATTTAGTTAATAAAATAAATAATCTTTAAGGATGTGCCGCTATGAACGGTGAAAAAAATCCTGTAATCAGCGTAATAGTCCCGTCTTTTAATGAAGAAAAGCATATTGCCAGCTGTCTTGACAGTATTCTTAACCAGACCTTTACTGATTTTGAAGTGCTTTGTGTTGATGATAACAGCACTGATTCTACATTTGATATCATCAAAGAATATTCTCTTAGAGACAGCAGAATAAAACCACTTAAAAATCCCGGTAAGGGTGTTTCTTCTGCAAGAAATTTTGGTTTAAAAAATTCCTGCGGTGATTATATTGGCTTTGTTGATTCAGACGACTTTATTCAGCCGCAAACGTATGAATTTCTCTTAAGAGCGATTTTAGAAAATAACTGCGAAATGTCTGTTTGCCGATATGAAAAAACGTCAGAATTTATAAGTAAAAATTTTAATTACAACAGCAGAGAATGTTTTGCAGAAGAATTTGTAAATTTTTATGATATTGATTTTGTTTCAAGAAATGAACTTACACTAACTTCAGCTTGTATGAAGCTTATAAAAAAAGATTTACTTAAAAAATGTGAAAAATTTTTAAAATACAGAATCGGCGAAGATACAATTTTCTGTGCTGATTTGTGGACAAAGACCGATAAAATTTTTCTTGTCGATTTACCGCTTTATTGTTATTTTACAAATACAGAAAGCGTAAGCTATACTGAAATCTGGCACGAAAAATGGTTTGACCTTATTGAAACAAGATTTATTGCTTTTGAAAAATTCAAAGCTTTAAATAACACTTTAACATCTTCGTTTTACCTCGAAAAAGGTATGAAGTTACTTCTCTCATATCGCTTTAATATCAAAGGTACTCCGAGTGAAGAAAAATTTATAAAACCAATTAAAAATTATTTTAAAAAATATATTTCAGTTTATTTGAAATGCAATGACATTTCTTTAAAAAATAAATTATTTGTTACTCTGTTTTTCTTTTTCCCGTTTCTTTACACGGCATTCAGAAAAATGACAGACAGCACTCTTTAATATGAAAGGATAATTCAAAATGAAAGCTAGAATTCCCAACGCACCCAGTCAGGGTAATATGATGAAGCAGATTCAGAAGATGCAGGAGGATATGGCTCGCATCCAGTCCGAGGTTGAAGCAAGTGAATATACAGCTTCTGTCGGCGGCGGTGCAGTTGAAGTTACAGTTAACGGCTCACATGAGGTACTTTCTGTTAAGATGAAGCCCGAGGTTGTTGACCCCGAAGACATTGAAATGCTTGAGGATCTCCTTATTTCAGCTCTTAATGAGAGCATCCGCAAGGCTAACGATGCAATGGAGCAGGGCATGGAAAAGGCTAAAGGCGGCCTTTCAATTCCGGGACTTTTCTGATGGCACGAAACGTAGTACCGCTTGCCAACCTTATTGAGCAGTTTGAACGTCTGCCTGGTATAGGACACAAAAGTGCGCAGAAGCTTGCTTTTCACATCCTTAATATGACCGATGCAGAGGCAAAAAGATTTGCTGATACAATTATGCTCGCTCACGAGAAAATTCACCGTTGCTCCGTTTGCTGTGACCTTACAGATTCGGATGTATGCAACATCTGCCTTGATGAAAAAAGAGACCGCTCAACAATCTGCGTGGTCGAAAATTCCAAGGATGTTATTGCAATCGAACGCACACGTGAGTTCAACGGAATGTATCACGTTCTTCACGGCTCAATTTCACCGATGAACGGAATTGGTCCTGACGAAATTACAATCAAGGAGCTTTTAAACAGGCTTAATGATGACAGCGTTCAGGAAATTATTATGGCAACTAACCCTACGGTTGAGGGTGAAGCAACCGCTATGTATATTTCAAGGCTTATTAAACCTTTAGGCATTAAGGTTTCACGCCTTGCTTACGGTGTTCCCGTCGGTGCAGACCTTGAATATGCCGATGAAATTACACTTACAAGAGCAATTGAAGGCAGACAGATTTTATAAAGAAATTTCCACACTTTCTTTAACATTCTTTCCACAACCTTCCACACTTTCAACAGTGACTTTTCTTTAACAATCTTTTCCACAAATTATAAACAATCTGATTGTTTAAAAAATAAAGCATTAAAACCTTGATAATTAAGGCTTACGACAATTTTCCACACTTTAAACAGCCCCTACTACTACTACTTAAATATTTATATAATATATTTATTAACAAATTTCCTGAACGGAGGAATTACAATGAAATTCGTTTGCGAAACAGCATCACTTTCAACAGCTTGCCAGAACGTGCAAAGAGCAGTATCTGCAAAATCATCCATACCCGGAACAGAAGGTATACTTATTAAAGCTTCAAACAGCGAGCTTAACCTTACCGGTTATGACCTTGAGATAGGTATTAACACAACTATCTATGCAAAAATTGAAGAAGCAGGCTCAATTGTACTTAATGCAAAGGTGCTTTGCGAAATTCTTCGCCGCATTCCTAACCAAACAGTAACAATTGAATGTGACGAAAGAAACTTTGCAGTTATCCGCAGTGGTGACATCAAATATGAAATAATGGGTATTTCCGCCGAGGATTACCCCGAATTGCCAACCGTTCAGGGCGGTTTCACAATTGATATCAACAGAAAAATGCTTTCTGAAATGGTTAAGCAGACAATCTTTGCTGTTGCAGTTACAGATTCAAAGGTTGTTTATACAGGTATTAAATTCGAAATTTCTGACGGTGAGCTGAAGCTTATTGCTGTTGACGGCTTCAGAATGGCTATCAGAACAGAAAAAATTGATTATAACGGTGAGGATATAACTTTCATTGTTCCTGCAAAGACAATGTCAGAAATTATCAAGCTTTCTGTTGAAGATGCAGAAAATGAAGAGGGAGTTGTTTCGCTCGGTCTCGGTAACCGCCACATTATTTTTGAAGTGAACGGTTACAGCATTATTTCAAGACTTCTTGAGGGTGAGTTCCTTAATTACAAGTCAACTATCCCCGTTTCTGTTTCAACAAGTGTTGAAGTTGATACAAGAAGCCTTATTGACAGTATTGAAAGAACTTCGCTTATTATTACAGACAGAACAAAGAGCCTTATCAACTGCGTTTTTGATACTGATTTCATCAGAATTTCAAGTATCGCCGCTCTTGGTACAGCTAATGATAAAGTTCCTGCAGACGTTGACGGCAACAGAGTAGAAATCGGCTTTAACAACCGTTATCTTCTTGATGCGCTTAAGGCTTGCAACACCGACAGAGTTAAAATTCAGCTCAACGGTGCAATCTCCCCTATCCTCATCTTGCCGACAGAGGGAGAAAGCTTTATATTCCTTGTTCTTCCCGTGAGGTTGAAGAAAAATGATTGATAAAAGAAAAATACGATTAAAAATAAAAGAAAAACCCGTTATTCAAAAAAGTATTCATACTGAATTTATTCGTCTTGATGCTTTTTTAAAGCTCTGTGATGCTGTTCAGTCAGGCGGTCACGCAAAGATTGTTATTCAGGACGGAGAAATTAAAGTGAATAACGAAATCTGCACCCAGAGAGGCAAAAAGCTCCACCCGGGTGACAAGGTTGAATTTGAAAATACGGTTTACGAGATAGTTTGATATGAATATTGAAAATCATGTAATCAAAAATTTCCGAAACATAGAGCATATTGAAATCGAACCCGTGAACGGAATCAATGTAATTTACGGCGAAAACGGTCACGGTAAGACTAATATTATTGAAAGTATTTGGCTCTTTACAGGTTGCAACAGCTTCAGGACAAGAAAAAACACTGAGCTTATAAAAAAAGACGAGTCTTTTTCGGAAATTAACATGGATTTCTTTTCTTATGACAGACCTCAGACGGCTAAATTGATAATTAACAGTCAGAAAGAGGCCTATCTTAACGGTATCAAACAAATCTCGCCGAGAAAATTTTTGGGAGAATTTCAGGCGGTGGTTTTTTCACCGTCTGTTCTTTCTGTTATAAAGGACGGTCCGTCAGAAAAAAGAAAATTTCTCGACATCGCAATTTGCCTTATAAAGCCGAATTATGCAGTTTTGCTTTCAAAGTATAACAAGGCGGTCTTTCAGCGTAACGCCCTTTTAAAGCAAATTAGTCAAACCTCACGGGGTGAAGATCTGCTTTTCGCCTTTGATGAAGAAATTGCACGCTACGGCGGAAAAATTATTGATTACCGATTAAATTATATCGAGGATTTAAAAGAATTTTCTGCAGACATTTACAAAGAAATTTCTTCTGACAGAGAAAAGATGGAAATATCTTATCTTAACTCTTTAAAAGAAAAAGGAAATAATGCAGAAGAATGGTCTGAAATCCTTTATAACGAAACGGTCAAAAATCATCAGCGTGATATCTTCCGTCTTGCAACAAATGTCGGCCCGCACAAGGATGACCTTGAAATTATGCTCAACTCAATGGATGCAAGAAGCTACGGCTCGCAGGGTCAGCAACGCTCCTGCGCTTTGGCACTTAAATTGAGTGAGGCTTCAATCCTTAAAAAGTATTCAGGTGAACAGCCGATTGCTTTGCTTGATGATGTTATGAGTGAGCTTGACGGCAAAAGACAGAAATATCTTATAAAATATTTTGACGGCTGGCAGGTTTTTGTCACCTGCTGTGACAGGTCGCATTTAAGAAAAATTAAATCGGATAAAACCTTTAAAATTGCTGATGGAAAAGTAAAGAGGTAATATTATGTTTCTACATCTCGGTCAGGATACAATTATTACAACTGATGAAATAATCGGAATTTTTGACCTTGACACTTCAACTGTTATGAAATCCACAAGAGATTTTTTAACAACGATGTCAAAGGAAAAAAGAGTTGTGAATGTAAGCTACGAATTACCAAAATCTTTTGTGCTTACTTATAACGAAAAGACAAAAGAAAAAACAATGTACATCTCCCCCATTTCGAGTGTTACATTGTTAAAGAGAATTGAAAATGTGAATTACATTAAAGAATAAAGAAAGACTGTATTAAGCCGAAACTTAATACAGTCAATTTTTTTGCATTATTTAATGATATCTGTGCCCATATACGGAACAAGAACTTCGGGGATTGTTACTGTGCCGTCTTCGTTCTGGAAGTTTTCGAGGATAGCGGCAACAGTTCTGCCTACTGCAACACCTGAACCGTTAAGAGTGTGAACAAGCTGTGCCTTTGACTTCGGGTCTTTCTTGAAGCGGATAGCTGCACGGCGAGCCTGGAAATCCTCAAAGTTTGAGCAAGAAGATATCTCAACATATCTGCCGTAAGAAGGCATCCATACTTCAATATCATAAGTCTTTGCAGAGGAGAAGCCTATGTCACCTGTTGAAAGGCATACAACTCTGTGAGGAAGTCCGAGAAGCTGAAGAACTCTTTCTGCATCGTTTGTAAGCTTTTCAAGCTCATCATAAGATGTTTCGGGGTCTACAAACTTAACAAGCTCAACCTTGTTGAACTGATGCTGACGTATAAGACCTCTTGTGTCACGTCCTGCAGAGCCTGCCTCTGCACGGAAACATGCAGAATATGCGCAGTAGCTGATGGGAAGCTTGCTGCCGTCGATAATCTCGTCTCTGTACATATTTGTAACAGGAACTTCAGCTGTGGGAATGAGGAAGAAATCGTCAGTTGTTTTAAAGGCATCCTCTTCAAACTTCGGAAGCTGACCTGTGCCGGTCATAGATGCACGGTTTACAAGGAACGGAGGAAGAACTTCTGTATATCCGTTTTCTGTGTGAGTGTTGAGGAAAAAGCTGATAATAGCTCTTTCAAGACGAGCGCCGAGACCCTTATAGAAATGGAAACGTGTGCCTGTTACCTTTGCGGCTGTTTCAGGGTCAAGAATACCAAGATCTGCACCGATGTCCCAATGAGCTTTCGGCTCAAAGTCAAAGCTTCTCGGCTCACCATAACGGCGAATTTCAACATTTTCGCTGTCATCCTTACCCTGCGGAACACTTGAGTTCGGTACATTCGGGAACTCATACATAATTGTTTTCTGCTTTGCATCAAGCTCCGCAATAGCGGCATCGTTTGCCTTGACTTTTTCTTTAATCTCGTTCATACGAGCCATAATTTCGGAAATGTCGCCGCCTGCCTTCTTAATCTGCGGAATCTGCTTGCTTGCAGAGTTCTGCTCCTGCTTCATTGCATCAGTAACCTGCATAAGCTCACGGCGCTGAATGTCAATTGCAAGCACCTCGTCAACAAGTGCGTCCATGTCTTTATTTCTCGACTTCATTGCAGCTTTGACCAAGTCGGGATTTTCTCTGATTAGTTTGATATCTAACATTTATTATCACTCCTGATAAATATTATTTTCCATAATTTTCAAGCTGTAAAGCAAGGCTTTCAAGGTCTGACTTGTCAAAAAACTCAATTTCAAGCACGCCGGAGCCTTTTTTTCCGTTTTCTTTAATTTTAACCTTTCTGCCAAGGTTATTTACTAAAGCGAGTTCAACCTCGCTGAAAAACTTTTCTCTTTTCTTCGGCTCTCTGGGTTTTACGGGAGCTGTTTTTTCTGCCTTAACAAGTGCTTCAATCTGACGGACCGAAATATCTTCTTTAATAATAAGATTTGCGGTTTCAATCATTGCTTCTTTATTTGCAAAACCGAGCAAAGCTCTTGCATGGCCTGCAGAAATGAGATTGTTTTTAACCATTTCCTGAATTTCTTCGGGAAGCTTTAAAAGACGTAAAGCATTTGCAATTGCGGGTCGTGATTTGCCGACCTTTTCTGCTGCCTCTTCCTGTGTAATTTTAAGCTCCTGCATCATATAGCTATAGCCGAGCGCTTCTTCAAGCGGATTAAGGTCTTCACGCTGGAGGTTTTCAATCATTGCAATTTCAATGGTTTCCTCGTCTGTTAGCTCCTTGATTATAACAGGAACTTCGGAAAGACCTGCAATTCTGGCCGCACGCCAACGTCTTTCACCTGCAACCAGCTGATAACCGCCGTTTGTCATCGGTCTTACAACAAGAGGCTGAAGAACTCCGTGCTGTGAAATGCTGTCTGCAAGCTCAGACAAAGCCTTTTCATCAAAAATCTTTCTCGGCTGGTCGTGGTTTGGCTCAATTTCCATAAGCTTGAGTTTATTTGTTGAAGCGTTTATTTCTTCAACGGAATTATCAACAAAAAGAGATTCAAGTCCCCTGCCGAGTCCGTTTCTTTTAACTGCCATTTATTTCTTAACCTCCTTGCCGTTCATTTTTAAAAATTCGTCGCTCAAAGCATCATATGCGAGCGCACCCTTTGAATTTTTGTCATAATAAGCTATGGGTAAACCGTAGCTCGGAGCCTCGGAAAGCTTAACATTACGTGGAATAACGGTTGTATAAACCTTCCTCGGGAAAAATCTTTTAAGCTCGTCCACAACCTGATGCGTAAGGTTAAGTCTGCCGTCAAACATTGTAAGAAGCACACCTTCCATATCAATCAGCGGATTATAGAGCCTTTTAACCTGGCGGATTGTCGCCATAAGCTGTGAAAGACCCTCAAGTGCGTAATATTCGCACTGAATAGGTACTAAAACTGTGTCTGCCGCACAAAGTGCATTCAAGGTAAGCAAGCCAAGTGACGGCGGACAGTCAAGAAAAATGAAATCAAAGCTGTCCTTAACAAGTGCTATTGCATTTTTAAGCTTCGCCTCTCGCCTGTTCATATCAACAAGCTCAAGCTCTGCGCCTGCAAGGTTCATACTTGACGGAAGCACCCAAAGGTTGTCAAATTCCGTTTTAATCATAACCTTTTCAATCTGCATTGAATTTATAAGCACATCATATGACGAAATTTTAAGTTCACGTTTATTAACGCCAAGTCCGCTTGTAGCATTACCCTGCGGATCAATATCTGCTAAAAGTACCTTAAAACCCTTTGCAGCTATGCTTGCGGCAAGGTTAACGGTAGATGTAGTTTTACCTACACCGCCCTTCTGATTAACAACTGCTATCGTTTTAGCCATTATATCTACTCCAAAAATTTACTAAAAAATATTATACCACATACATTTTGAAAATTAAAGTAGAAAAGCATTATTTTTTATAAAAACATCAATGTTTCACGTGAAACATCAGGTTTTTGTCAATTTAGTGTTTCACGTGAAACAAAAAAAAGCAGAGTCTCCCCTGCTTAAGTCGGTTTGTTTATCTTTACAATATATTCTATATACTCATCTGTTTCGTTTTTGGTTGCTTTTGCGTTAATTCCGCTTTTTCGCATTGTGCTTACTGCGTGGTTTAAGGTGTTTATAAATATCCGCACATCTTTAAATACCATTACCTTTTTGCCTTTTTTCTCTTTTTCGGGAGATTTTGTAAGAATATCGCAGATTAATTGTTCTGTGGCGCTTACTGTAAGACCCTGTTCAACAACTGTATCAATCACCTGCTCCATTAGTGCAGTTGACGGTAAACGTAATAAAGCACGTGCGTGGCGCTCAGTTAATCCGTAAATCATTATATTATAACGTATTTCGTCCGGCAGACGCAGAATTCTCATTTTATTGGATAAGGTTGACTGCGATTTACCGAGTTTATGTGAAACCTCCTCTTGCGAAAGACCAAAACCCTTAATAAGCCGCTCTATTGCCATAGCTTCTTCAAAAAAGTGAAGATTTTCACGCTGTAGGTTTTCTATCACAGCAAGCAAGGCAGATTTTTCTTCATCAATATCTATTATAATTGTCGGTATTGCAGAAAGGCCTGCCATTTTGCATGCACGCAATCTGCGTTCGCCTGAAATCAGCTCATATTTACCGTTATCTTTACGTCTGACGGTTATCGGCTGTAAAAGACCGTTGTGATGGATGCTTTCTGCAAGTCCTTCAAGGTCATCCCAGTTAAAGTTCTTTCTGGGCTGATGCGGATTTGGCAAAATCTGCCTTGCAGGAATTAAAACTACTTCGTTGCTCTTTTTTAAATTGTTTCGGTTTTTAAGCATAAAAAACCTCCCTTAAGTTTGCCAAATAAACTTTAACATTCTTAAAAGAGGTTGTCCAACATTTTTCGTTGACTAAAAAATATGTATTATTTATGTTTTCTGCTTTATGCGAGCGGTTTTTTTGAAATCTGTGCCGAAGCACGTGGATATTTTGGCGGAGTTTGCGATATTTTTTTTGTAATAATAATACATCTTTCGCCGCAGTTTTCAATATTAAGGTGACAAACCTTGTCGATTTCGCCGCCAAGCAGTTTTATTGCGCCTTTTGCAGAATCCAACTCTTCGTCAGCTTTTGCGGCTTTCATCGGGGCAAAAACACCGCCAACCTTAACAAACGGCAAGCAATATTCGCTCAAAGTGTTCATATTTGCAACTGCTCTTGCTGTAACAAAGTCATATTTCTCTCTATAAGCCTTGTCTTTGCCTGCAAGCTCTGCACGGGAGTGAAGAATCTCCGCATTAAGTCCTATTTCATCAAGAACACTCTGAATGAAGTTAAGACGCTTGTTTGTACCATCCATAAGAGTTATTTTTATGTCAGGTCGAGCAATAAGTAAAACTACACCGGGAAAACCTGCGCCTGTGCCGACATCTATGACCTTTGCGCCTTCCTTAAGGTCAATAACCGTCAAAAGGCTTAAACTGTCCACAAAATGCTTATAAAGCATCTCATCAGGCTCGGTTATAGCTGTAAGATTGAGAGTTTTGTTTGTTTCAACTATCATTTCAGCATACTTGTTAAGCCGTGCAAGTGCTGTTTCATCAAGTTCAATACCGATTTTAGCGGCTTCGGACTTTAAAAGGGTAGTGTTAATCATTTTTTGCACTCCTTTTCAAGATAAATAAGCAAAACTGAAATATCCGACGGGCTTACACCTGAAATTCGTGATGCCTGTCCGATATTGTGCGGTCGGATTTTAGAGAGCTTTTCTCTTGCTTCAAGTCTTAAACCGTGAATGGAATTATAATCCGTGTCTTCGGGCAGCTTTTTAACCTCAAGCCGGTGCATTTCGTCCACCTGAGCCTGCTGACGCTTAATATAACCCTCATATTTGATGTCAATTTCAACCTGCTCAAATACTTCGTAGGGGAGGGCAGGACGTTCCTTATCAAACGGAGTAAGTAACTCATAGTTTAGCTGCGGTCGCTTTAAAAGCTCTGCAAAACGTACACCTGTGTTAAGCGGCGATGTTTCACGTGAAACAAGTAGCTTGTTTATCTCTTCACCAGGTGAAATTACAAGATTTTGCACACGTTTTTTCTCAATATCAATGAGTTCGAGCTTTTTAAGGTATTTTTGATATCTTTTTTCACTTATAAGACCAATTTCATAGCCAATCGGTGTCAGACGGTGGTCTGCGTTGTCCTGACGGAGCAAAAGTCTGTATTCAGAGCGGGAAGTCATCATTCTGTAGGGGTCAGAGCATCCCTTTGTGACCAAATCATCAATAAGAGTACCGATATACGAGCCGGAACGCTCGAGAATAAGCGGTTCTTTGCCTAAAATCTTGTGAGCGGCGTTAATTCCTGCAACAAGTCCCTGTGCGGCGGCTTCTTCGTAGCCTGACGAGCCGTTAAATTGTCCTGCACCGAAAAGACCGCTGTAATCATTAAATTCAAGGCTTGCTTTGAGTGCAAGCGGGTCAACGCAGTCATATTCGATAGCGTATGCTGTTCGCATTGTTTCAGCATTTTCAAGTCCCGGGATTGAGTGAATGAATTTAAGCTGAACATCCTCGGGCAGGGAAGAGGAGAGACCCTGAAGGTACATTTCCTCGGTATTTTCACCGCAAGGCTCAATAAATATCTGATGACGCTCTTTTTCTGCAAAGCGTACAATCTTATCTTCAATGCTCGGGCAGTATCTCGGGCCTTTGCCGTCAATTTTGCCGCCGTAAAGAGGGGAGCGGTGCAGATTTTTTAAAATTATATCCTTTGTTTCAAGATTTGTGTATGTAACATAGCAGGGGAGCTTGTTTTTAACCTCACAGTTACAGTCAAATGAGAACGTAACAATGTTCTCGTCACCCTCTTGAATTTCTAATTTAGAAAAATCAACACTTCTTCTGTTAACTCTTGACGGTGTACCTGTCTTGAAACGTCGGGTAGGTAAGCCCATATTTTTAAGTGCAACAGCAAGCTTATTTGCAGGAAACATTCCGTCGGGGCCACTTTCGTAGGAAACATCACCGACATAAACCTTGCCTGCAAGGAAAGTACCTGTTGCAAGGATAACACAGTCAGCAGTATAAACCGCTTCAAGGTGAGTTTTAACCTGCCATGTGCCGTCATCAAGCTGGTGGAGATCAGTTATCTCTGCCTGACGCAGGTCGAGATTTTCCTGCAGCTCAAGTACGTGCTTCATATGGTCGGAATAAAGTCTGCGGTCAATCTGCGCACGAAGGCTGTGAACAGCAGGACCTTTGCCGAGGTTTAAAATTCGGCTTTGCAGGGTATTGGCATCTGCCGCTTTACCCATTTCGCCGCCGAGAGCATCAATTTCACGCACAAGGTGCCCCTTTGACGTTCCGCCAATTGACGGGTTGCAAGCCATATTGCCGACCCAGTCAAGATTTATTGTAAAAACGCAGGTTTCACATCCGAGACGTGCGGCGGCAAGACCCGCTTCAATTCCTGCGTGTCCTGCTCCGATAACTATAACCTGATATTTTTTTGCAAAGTATTCCATAGTATTCCTTTACTTTCCTACACAAAATTGTCTGAAAACTTCATCAACAACGGCTTCGCTTGCTTTCTGACCCGTCAGTTCAAGCAGAGCGGCGATTGCACCGTCAATGCAAACACCGATTGCATCAAGCGTAAGACCGAAATCCATTGCATCAAGAGCCTCTTTAAGGCTTGCCGACGCATTTTCACAGCAAAGTCTCTGTCTTTCGTTAGCAAGCATAGCAGCAGTTGTGTCAAAATTCTTTGTTCCTATTAAAGTAGTAACCGTTTCGCAAAGCTCGTCGTAGCCGTCGCCGTCTTTTGCCGAAATAGCAACGCATTTTCCAAAATTATTTTCTATAATAGAAATATCAGCCTTTCTGTCAAGGTCTGTTTTATTTATAATAGGTATAACCGTTTTACCCTTGCACATTTCAATAAGCTCAATATCCTCGTCGGAAAGCTCACGGGAAATGTCAAACACGGCAAAAATAACTGCCGCACGTTCAAGCTTTTTACGGCTTCGGTCAACACCGATTTTTTCAACCAAATCTCCCGTTTCACGCATACCTGCGGTGTCAGAAAGGCGAAGAATACAGCCGTTAAGGTTAACGGTTTCTTCAACAACGTCTCTTGTTGTGCCTTCAACAGCGGTTACAATTGAGCGGTCGTAGCCTGTCAGCAGGTTCATAAGCGTTGATTTGCCGACATTCGGTTTGCCGACGATTGCGGCTTCAACACCCGTTGTAACTGCCATTCCGCTGTCAAAGCGTGAAAGCAGGGTGTTTATTTCAATAAGTGCGGTCTGCACGGTATTTCTTAAGTTTGTATCGTCAATTTCTTCAATCTCGTCGTCGGGATAATCCACCCACGCAGCCATATGAGCCGCAACTGAGAGAAGAGAAGAATTTATTTCGTTAATTTTACGGCTTAAGGAGCCTTCAAGCAGGTTGTAGGCGGCGTTTGCGCCCTGCTCGCCCTGTGCGGAGATAAGCGACATAACACCCTCCGCCTTTGAAAGATCCATTTTGCCGTTAAGAAATGCTCTTTTTGTGAATTCACCGGGAGCAGCAGGGGAGGCACCGTTTGAAAGTACAAGACGGAGAATTTTTTTCATAATAAAAACTCCGCCGTGGCAGTTGATTTCAACCACATTTTCGCCCGTGTAGCTGTGCGGAGCTTTAAAAACAAGGCAGATTGCCTCGTCAACCGCTGTTTCACCGTCAAAAATTCTGCCGAAATGAGCCTTATAACCCTCGGAGCTTACAAGAGCGTTGCCCGAAAAAGCCTTGAAAACCTTGTCCGTGATTTCCATTGCCTTTTCGCCCGATATTCTGATAATTCCAACGCCGCCTGTACCCATAGGCGTGGATATGGCGGCGATAGTTGTCTTATCTGTCATAGTTTTTTCCTCATATAACAAGATTTACATTTATGCCCTCAAGACGCTTTGCAATTCGGTAAAAAGCGGACTTGGCGGGGGATTTTGTGAGGGTCTGCATACCCGTAACGGAGCAGTAGGAGAGCTTTCTGTCCTCGGGAACAACTCCGACAAGCTGAAGCACGGTTGCATCAATAACCTCGTCAATATTGAGGTAGTGACCCTGTGTTGTAAGCTTTTTGTTAAAGCGGTTGATGATGAGCTTAACGCTTTCAAGTCCCATTGAATAAAGAATGTCGCCTGCATACTGTCCCACACGAACGCAAACCTCGTCGGGAGTTGAAACGATAATTCCTTCGTCGGCACATTCTGCGGCAAGCTTGAAGCCTCCGCTTACACCTGCAGGTGCATCAAAGAGGATATAATCAAAGTGCTTGTCGTAAAAGCTGACCATTTTTTTAACCGCTTCGGCGGTGTAGCTGTCGTCAAAGAAAGTGGGAGCAACAAGGAGCTTCGGCCCGATTGTCGAACGCAGAGCTGTCATAGGCTCGCAGGTTTCGTTTATAACGTCGCCCCAGTTGAAAATTCCCGTATCGTCAGCCGCAAGGATAAGGTCAAGACAGCCCATTCCGATGTCAAAATCGATAACAAGCGTGTTAAAACCGATCTCACAGAGCGAAATTGCAAGTCCTGCTGTAAGTGATGACTTGCCGACACCGCCCTTGCCCGATGCAAGAATTATTTTTTTAGCCATAAACGTCCCACCTAAGACAACTTCATTAATTACGAAGTTGTAATGATATCTGACCTGCGGTCAGGTGAAATATTGCTTCCGCAATGTGATATATTTTATATTATACCTTATCTTAATAAAGCAATGAAGAATCTATGTTTTCGTTGTTTTCTTCAGTTTCCGTTTCTGCTTCGGAATCAACTTTATCTTCAAAATAGTAATTATAAATGTCGCACGCAACGGGAGCACAGCCGCCACCCGAGGTAGCACCCTCAACTGCAACCGCAACTGCAAGCTCGGGGTCATCGTAAGGAGCAAAAGAAATGTTGAAACCGTTGGTGTAGGTCTTTTTAACTCCGTTAATTGTTTTATCAACCTGCGATGTACCTGTTTTGCAGGCAACCGCAATGTCAAGAAGACCAAAGTTGTAACGGCATGAGCCGTTTGTAACAACAAGTCTCATACCCTGGTGAACTGTCTGTATATTTTCTTCCGAAAAGCCTGTTTCAACAACAACCTTCGGCTTTTTTTCAAGAATGGTTGTTGTGTTGTCGGCTGAAAGGATTGATTTTACAAGATGAGCCTCGTAGCGTGTGCCGCCGTTTGCGATTGTCGCAACGTAATTGCAAAGCTGAAGCGGTGTGAAGAGGTTACCTGCTTGTCCGATTGCTGACTGCAAAGAGAAGCCGGGCATCCAGGTCTGACCGATTGATGTGCGGTAGCTCGGGGAGTCAAGAACACCTGTGTTCTCGGCAATTTCAATGCCTGTCGGCTGACCGAGACCGAGCATTTCACGGTACATATTCATTTTATCAATGCCGAGCTCTTCACCGCCATAGTAGTAGAAAAATGTGTTGCACGAATCCTGCAAAGCGGTGCGAACATTCAGCGTTCTGTTTGCGTGGTTAATTTGGCAGACAAACGTGTGTCCACGGTAAAAATAGTTATATGCGCAATATTTTGAGGTCGAAGCATCAACAAGTCCCTCTTCAAGGCAGGCAATTGCCGTTGAAACCTTGGCTGTTGAACCCGGTGCATAGGTGCTCAGAGTAGCACGGTTGTAAAGAGGTGAGTTTGTATTCTTTGCGAGAGAGTTGTAATCCTCATAATATGTCGAAAGGTCATAAGTCGGGTAAGATGCCATTGCAAGAATTTCGCCCGTTTTGCAGTTCATAACAACAACTGCACCGCCGCCCGAGTTTGCCGTGCCGACGGAATCGCACTTTTCCTTGAGTGCATCCTGTGCAATTTTCTGCAGTCGTGCATCTATTGTAAGCACAATGTTGTCGCCGTTTTTAAGTCCTGTTATTTTCGTCTCCTGTGTGCCGTCGGTTGAGGTTGTAACGGTTTTCACACCGTTTGTACCCTTAAGATTTTCTTCAAAAACCTTTTCAATACCGCTTTTGCCGAGAATGTCGTCCATAGCATAGCCCTTTGCCTTAAGGGTTGCATATTCCTCGGCATTTATAACGCCTGTAACACCCAGAATGTGCGGTGCAATCGAGCCGTCCGTGTATTCACGGTAGGTTACAATCTGCACATCGACACCCTTGTAAAAACGGCTGTTTTCTTTGATAACGGAAACAATCTCGTCGTCAACATCCTGTGCAAAGGTGTATGGGTTTGCCGTGTTAAAGGTGTTCATTTTCATATTACAAACGACAGATGCAATCTTAAGTGTATCCGCCTTTGAATAGCTTTCGAGTGAATAACGCTCAATAATCTCCTGCATACAGTCGTCCGCTGTTGCGTACTTGTTGAGGTGGAGCATATCACGGGATTTGAGCTTTGTGATGTCGGACTCTCTGTCCTCGATAAACTGATAATTTCCGCCTGCATCAAGCGTAATCGGCAGCTCGTTTATCCACGCCGCACCGTTATCCTCAAAAAGATTAACAAGAGAAAGGATGATTTCGTTACGCTTGTCCTGCTCGCTGAAGGAGGGGAAGGTGCTTGCGTTAAAAATAATCTCGTTACCCTGACGGTTGCCGACAAGAACGGTACCGTTACGGTCAAGAATCTGACCTCGGGTCGCCTTTACGGTTGTTGACGAGGTGGAGGCTGTGCTTGTTTTTGCATATTTTTCACCGTTTACTACCTGAATGTTAACAAGTCGGACACAAAAAACAAGAAAAAGACAAACGAAGACCGTGATTATGGCAATAAATCTGCCTTTTTTTTCTTCACGAGCCAATCTCATTTGTCTTTACTCCTTTCGTTTATTTAAACTGCTTTGAAACGGCACGCACAAGCAAATAATAAACGGGTGTGAGAACAACCGTGTAAAGTGCCGAAGTGAAATAATATCTGAAATATGTAAAAAGCGGCGAGGCGATTGCTTCAAAATCCGTGTATACAAGGAAAAGCAGAGCCGTGTAAATAAAAGCCGCTACCGATGTCATAATCGTTGCGCAAAGCAGGTTGTTTCGCATAAGGTAGGTTATAAGAGAGCCTGCAACAAAGCCGATTACCGTAAAAAACAAGGAGTTGAAAACTGCAGATTGCGAGCTGAACGCATCAAGCATAACTCCCGAAAAAAGTCCGAAAAATATTCCTGCAAATTCACGCTCAAACATTGCAATACAGATAGTAAGAGGTATCAGCAACATTGCGTGAACGTCAAACGGAGCAGGGAAGAGACCGCCCGTGTTCTGAAAAGCAAAGGTAAGCATTGCAAGTGCCGCAAGGATTGCACGTCGTATGAGTGTTTTTTTATCGAGTCTGCCGATGAAATCCATACCGTGCTTTCCTTTCCTTTTAATCTGTTATGGTAACTACTCCCTGACCGTCAAAGCTTTTGATGATGAAAACCTCTGAAAGCTCTGCAATGTCAACCGCAGAACGCACCGTAGCGTAGGAGGAGATGCCGTCCTTTGCATCTTCAAGCTCAACAACCGTGCCTACTATAAGGTCTTTAGGGTAAATTCCGCCGCTGCCCGACGTGCAGATAATTCCGTTGGGTGAAATTGCGGTTTCGGTTTTAAGACCCGGGATTTTGCAGTAAACTCTGTCCTTCGAGTTGCCTGTGCCGCCCGTGTAGCCGACCTCACCCGTATATGTTTCGTAAACACCGACATTGACGTTCGGGTTTGCAATTGTGCTCACTGTGCAGGTCGCAGGCGAAACAGATGTTATAACGCCGACAAGGTTTGTCCCGTAAATAACGGGGTCGTTGACTTCAATGTCGTCAATCGAGCCCTTGCTCAATGTAAAGGACTCATACGGGTCCGTTGAATCTCTTGAAATTATGGTTGCGCTTTCAAAGATGAAATCGGGATTTTCTTCCTTAACACCGAGGAAATCCTCATAGGTTTCAAGCTTCTTTTTAGCCTCGTTGTAGCCGATAATCTCCTGCTGATACTGCTCAATCTGCATTTTAAGCTCGGCATTCTCGTCTGCAAGTGTAGCCGAGGACTTGAAATTGTCGTTAAAGTTAGCAAACTTGTAGCTTAAATATGCGGAAACACGCTGAAGCGGATACAAAACCGTGCTTGTCGCTGAGGAAAGGGGAGTATTATTGCTGTGAGAGAAAGCTGCAATAACCGCACCGAGAATTATCGCCACGACAACGCAAACAAATGCTTTTAATGCTCTACTTCTGAAAAATCTGTTCATACCGCTTCACCTCCGTTTTGCAGTTATATATTTTTGTTTAATTATATTAATGGTGCTTTTCGAGGCAGATGCCCGTACCCTCAACCACGCAGTCGAGCGGATTGTCGGAAATTGTAACGGGGATTTTAACTTCCTTTTCGATAAGCTTGTCAAGACCACGCAGAAGTGCGCCGCCGCCCGTAAGAGTAATTCCACCGTCAATGATGTCGGCTGAAAGCTCGGGGGGAGTGTTCTCAAGAGTTGTGCGGATAGCGTCAAGCACCTGGCTGATGCTGTCCTTAAGAGCCTCACGGATTTCCTCTGCGGAAACCTCAACGTCCTTGGGAAGTCCGTCAACAAGGTTTCTGCCCTTGACGTTCATAGCGCCTTCGCCCTCGTAGGGGTAAGCGGAGCCAATCTGAATTTTAATGTCCTCTGCGGTTCTTTCACCGATAAGAAGACTGTATTTCTTTCTTATGTAGTTGATGATTGCCTCGTCGTAGCTGTCGCCCGCAACCTTAACGGAGCGAGAAGTTACAATATCACCGAGAGCAACAACAGCAACCTCTGCCGTGCCGCCGCCGATGTCAACAATCATTGAGCCCTTTGCCGCTTCAACGGGCAGACCTGCACCGATAGCTGCCGCCATGGGCTGTTCAATAAGGCTGACGTATCTTGCACCTGCGCTCTTTGCGGCATCGTTAACCGCACGGCGCTCAACCTCGGTAACACCCGACGGAACGCAGATCATAACTCTTGTTTTGCTGAAGGGTGAAGCGGTAACAGCCTTACGGATGAATTTGCGAAGCATCTCTGCCGTTGCGTCAAAGTCTGCAATAACACCGTTGCGCAAGGGACGTACTGCACCGATTGAGCCCGGTGTTCTGCCTATCATATCCTTTGCCTCCGAGCCGACCGCAACAACACGCACGGGGTTGTATCGCTGGTCAACCGCAACAACTGACGGCTCACGGATAATAATACCTTTACCCTTAACAAAAACGAGGGTGTTGGCTGTGCCCAAGTCTATACCTATGTCCTGTGAAAACAACATAACAAAAACTCCTAAAAATTATTCTGCCGAAGTATCAATGTCTTCCTCGATTGCTTCCTCTGTTGAGGGTGCAGTAGGTCTTACACCGCCGAGGTCCTTGAGAGTGTATGCCTTTGCAATAAGCTCTTTGATTTCATCTTCCGTGAAGCAGTCATCACACGCATAAGCCTCAATTTCAAAAGCGGCAAGACCTCTTTCAACAAGGTAGTAGTAGAATGTGCCGCCCTCGTTTAATGTACGGTAAGAGATAGCCTTTGCAGACAGACCGCAGATTTCTGTTTCGTATTCCTTAAGGTCGTCAAACTCTGTTCTTGCTTCAACAAGCCAGCGTACGGGACCTCTGTAGTTTTCATAAAGTGTCTCGTTAGCCGCCATAACGTCAAAACGAACGTCAACCTGACACTGTGCCTTGTTCATATCAAGACACTCGCCATTGTGCTGAATTGAAAGCTTGTCGTTGGCGCTGAAGTTTATCCACTTGCTCGGCACATCAAGCTTTATAAAGGTGTTTTCTATTTTATCGCCCTTTTTGTTTGTAACTCTGTCAGGGAAGATAAAGCTTTTGGTCTGGGTTTCACCGTCTTCATCAGTAACAACTTCGTAAACTCCGCCGTACTCATTCTGGACAAAGTTGCCCTTTTTGTCGGTAAGAAGAACGTGCTCTTGACCGTTCTCGTCAACAACGACATTCTTTTTACTGCACGCAGTAAAAGTGATTGAAAGGAGAATTACCAATACTGAAATTATAGCAATTGATTTTTTCACAAAAAACGCCTACTTTACAATTTTATTCAGTTTAATAGTATAACATTACACAGTCAAAAAGTCAATGCACAAAGAGGCATTTATGGTTGACAATAAAGGTGGTTTTTGGTAGAATATCAATACTTGAAAATATGTCTTCGTAGCTCAGATGGATAGAGCGTTCGCCTCCTAAGCGGGTGTTTTAACAAACACCTTTGCAAAAAGGTAAATGGTAATCTGTTTGAATTGTATAGTATATGCGCTTGTACCTCAGCAGGATAGAGGGTCCGCCTCCTAAGCGGAACGCCCCCGGTTCGAATCCGGGCAAGCGCGCCAAAAAGTGCCGAGAAATCAAGGTTTCTCGGCACTTTCACTTTTTATTACTCACTCATTTTCTTGAGTGATTTTTTTGTTTTTTAAGGGTAAAACAAGTTCGAACTTTTACCATATCCCGATTAGCTGGAAATTAGCAGAAAATCGGCGTTTTGCTAATCGCCTGCTAATCGGATTTTTAGCAAAATCCTACTAATTTGCACAGGCGTATGTTCTATCCATTTGTAAAACTATGTTTTATACTAAAACATCTTCACCTGATAGTAACTTTTCTACATCAGTTATATCACGAATCAAAACGTCTTGAGATTCCAAAAAGTTCCTACTATCTTTTGTTAATTTTGCATTATCAATGATTAAAACGGGGATATATCCATTTTCAACAGCATTTCTACTATTGTTCACAAACATTTGGATATCATCTCGTCTAATAAATCTGCCATTTGCCAACTTTATTTCTATAACATACTTCTTTTTACATTTCACAATCAGCATATCAGCCGTGACAAATTCTTGTGGCAAGTTTGGATAAGTATAAACTTTATAGCCTTGATTTTCAAAAGCATATTTAAATAATGTTTCTCTTGTAATACCAGTATCCAATGAACACAACGCTTGGTACAATTTGTTGGGGCTAATTTTAATTAATGCAGTACATTCGTCATTGTAATAATCCAATCCTATCAACAGGTCCCCACAAATATTAAATCTACCATGTGCGAGACAATTACGCACATGTCTCAACAAGCACATACTTTTGGTTTCATTATCGGATGATTTACCCAAAATCAGCTCTTGGCAATTTATACAAAGAGTTGGTTCATTATCTTTTATGTAACGACTTAACTGAGAAGGATTTTTTTCACATACAACTTTATTGACATCAAAATTTATTAACTTTAATAAATATTCAAAGCAAAATTGATCATATAATTTCTTGGAAATAATTTCATAACTAAAACCTGTATTTTCCGATTGATATGATGTCTTCACTCCCGGAACATACCATAGCAACATTTTTAAAGACTTTTCTAAATCGCTTGTTAACTCTATCGGCTTTTTTGTGTGCTTTAAACTATATGTTATTATATCGGGATTTTTACAACATTTATTTTTCATTTCACCTTTACCTATCTTTCTATTAACACAAACACGATTATGATATTTAATTGTTTTGGTTCGATTATTCTCTATATACCGGAACATATGTATATTTTATGTCTTCTTCACTGGTATTTTGTTCTTCAATCAAATTACCATTGTTATCATATATGTAATTTTTTATATTATGCTCACCATTTGTCTCCCTAACCAATTTGTCTCTTTCATATTCATAAGTTATTATGTTTTCAACCTTTTCGTTTACTGTTTTTGTTGCTTTAATTATTTGATTGCTAGAATTATATTCGTAATTATAAACCCAGTCTAATTTATAATATCCAAGTGTTTTATTAAGAGAATTTATGAAATCATCATAATCTATACTTTTTAATAAAGATATAACAAAACCCCTATCGTCCGCAGGAGAATATGATGATTTTTTTGTGCAATTTCCGTTAATATCATATGCATACGTGTTTATGTAATTAAAACTACTTTGTATATTCATACTATACTCTGCTACCAATTGATTTTTCTCATTATAGAGATATTTATATTCATAAGAATCTTCTTCTGTTGAACTTATTGATGATGTTATTTGCTTGATTTTATTGTTGTTCTCATCATAAAAATATTCTCTTCTCCATTCATGTCCATCATCATTACTAATTTCTCGTTCTAATATTAGATTTCCTTTCGAGTCATATTCATATGTAATCATATTCGATCCTGATCTTTCTGCAATTAGACGATCAAAAGAATCATATTCATATGTATATATGGTAGAGTAATTGTGATATTCGATTACATTCCCTTTTTCATTATAAAACTTTTTATAATTATCTCCCTCTTCTGAAAATAAAACAAAATCAAAACTTTTCAAATATGTTTCGCTGTCTTTATAGTTTTTCAATTTGGCAAAAAGATCGTATGCGGCTTGATATTGTTGGCTTTCAAGCAACTCCTTCGCTTTTGAATATTCTATACTTGGCTGAATTATACAAGGATTAATCCAAAAGCAAAAAAGAGAAATAAGAACGCCTATTGAACCTATTATCGAAATTGTTGCAACTATTTTTTTAGAATTAATTTTGATCTTTTTTCTCAGTTTAACCACATTTGTTGAAAACACTTTCCTTACAAATTGTTCGCTTTGGGTAAAAATTGCATTTTCATTTAAAACTTTGGTTTGTTCTTCATAATTATCGTTAATTTGATTATTTTTAGCGGCACTTCTGTCTCCTTTCAGAACGCAACACATATCTTGATTGTTCTTTATGAAAAGAAATTTATATGTATCTGCTGCTGTTGAAATAGATATACTGGCAAATGTGTCAGACACACTTATCGCATTTATTTGATTTAACGAAATTACGATTTTTTTATTATATTTCGCTGTTCCCTCAACATATTCATTATAAACTGTTAATTCACACGACGAACCGCTATTTAAAATAGTAATAAGAATTATTGAAATAATTAAAGATACGATAGCTAGATAAAAAGTAACAATCTCATAAATCTCAGTTTGTGCAAAGCTATGCGTTTCAAATTGAAATAAAGATGGCATAGTGGTTACTGTATCCCAGTTGCTTTCGGATATGTACATACCAAAGGTAATAACAAACATAAAAATTGATATTACTACAAAAAGTCCAATTATGCCCTTTAGCACTTTAATTTTGTCATTATCTCTCAAACTTTTATATACAAACTTGTCCATAAAAACACCTCATCGATATCTTTTGAAATATTATAACACAATCTTATTAAAACATAAAGATATTAAATAACATTTCAAGTCAGTTAATAAAACAAACTGATAATATTATCTCTACACCAAATTCAAACTATCTGCTAATTGTTTGCTAATCAAACGCTGTAAAACAAAATAAAATCAGCAATAACGGCGCAACACAAGATAACACATTAACCTTAAAAATCCCCTGATAGCAGGGGATTTTTAGGTATTACAGGGGATACGAAAGCCGCAGCAGAATTTAAATCTTGCTACGGCTTTGTTTTATTCATTTTCAATCTTTATAATCATATCACACCGCTGTCCGACGTGCATTTTTGAAAAATACTCTCTCTCGAGCGGTATCCATTTGCTGAAAAATCTTTCGGCTTCTTCGGCAGAGTTGCGTTTTAAAATCCTCTCTCTCTGCAATTCGGGTGAGATGTCAAGAAACACCGCAAGGTCGTAGTATTCTGCAAGGGTCGGGTGCATTGAATAAGCGCCCTCAATCACGGTCAGCTTTTCGGGTTTTATCTCGGTGAAAGGGGAGATGGTAAACGTTGCACAGTCAAATCGACGGTAGTTTATGGTTTCGTTTCTTTTAAGAGGACGAAGCACCTCTTCAAGGAAACGCTCTCTGTCAAGGTTGCCGCCGACCTCGGCATATCGCTCGGGCGTGCGCTGTTCGGGTCGCAGGAAAAAGTCGTCCGTATGCAAAACCGTGCAACCGTAAATTTCGTTGAGAATTCCGCTCAATGTGGTTTTGCCGCTTGCACTTCCGCCGTCAATTGCAAGGACTACAGAGCCGTTTTTCAGCATTTCGTCCAGTTTTTCAAAAAGAGGCAGAAACGGAATATATTTTTCGTTATTTTCCATAGTAACTCCAACTCAAAGCTTTTTGAATATTTTTTTGTTATCAAGCACCGCAACAAGAATTGGTATGAGTATTATCTGAATAACAATTCCGGGAATTGCATTGGTAAACGCACCTGCAATAAATGCGGCAAAGGTAAAGCCACCGCCGTTAAGTCCCATACAAATAAACATTGCAATACCCCAAATCACTCTGCCAACAAGCATTGCAACCAGCAGGGAGCAATAAATGTACGGCTTTTTCGGGGGCAGTATTCTGTGCATCAAGCCTGACGTGAAACCATATGCGGCAAGCTCAAACGCCATACAAACAGCCATCGGGAAAAGCACCGGCATTCCGAGTGTCACGGAGCGAAGCAGGGGCGCAACAAAGCCCACAACAAGCCCCCACGGCCATCCGCAGATGAAGCCGCAAAGTAAAACGGGAATATGTAACGGGCACAGCATTGAGCCGACCTCGGGTATCTGACCCGTCAGAAAGGGCATAACAAAAGCGAGCGCCAGAAAAAATGCAGAAAGTGCTGTTTTGGATAAGTTATTGTGTTTTTTCATAAAAACCTCTTTTAAAAAGCATGGCTGTATTGTCACCTATATTATCATAAAAGAAATAACTTCGCAAGGAATAACACTTGAAAAAATGAAAAATGGGTGTATATTGAAAATATGGGAGTGATAATTGTGAATTTTAAAGACAGATTAACAAAAGGTGCGGTGACAGCACTCATAAATACTCTTATTTCAACAATGCCGAAAAAATATTTTACCACGCAGGCAAATGCAGACAAATTTATGCTCACGGGTGATGACACATTTTCCACAGCCCCGGGGGAAAAGTGGACCTGCGGCTTCGGCAAGGCGGCATACACTCCCGACGATTACAAAGAAAAAACCTATTACATCGCAGGCTACGACTCAAACAATCCTGTCAAGGGAGTGCTTGACGATTTGTACGCAAGGGCGATTTACCTTGACGACAACCGAGGCGGCGGAGGTGTAGTTTTCTGTGTGCTTGACTGTGTCGGTATGAGCCGCCGTGACATAAATGACATAAGAAAACTTGCGCTTGAAAGCGGCAGGCTCGGCAAAGTTAAATCCGTAAACATTTCTGCCACTCACACTCACGCAGGCATTGACACGCAAGGGCTGTGGGGCGAAAAGCTTTACAAAACAGGCAGAGACGAAGCGTTTATGTCAAACCTTAAAAAGAAAGCGGCTCAGGCAATTGCTGAGGCTTACGAAAGCAGAAAAGACGGCAGACTTTATATGGGCTACACTCCTGCAGAGGATATGCAGGCAGATGTAAGAACTCCCGAGACGTACGACAAAAATCTGACGAGATTCCGTTTTTCGCCCGACGACAATTCAGGCGACATCTACCTTGTGAATTTTGCTTCACACGCTGAGCTGCTCGGCACAACGTCGCTTGTCAGCGCAGACTTCCCTGCGTACCTTATAAAGGAAATTGAAGAAAAAGTACCGAATTCAAACGCCCTTTTCTTCAACGGTGCAGTCGGCGGTATGATTTCCGCAAAGGAAATCAAAAAGGTTTACAGAGATTCAATCGACTGCGAAGCGTATATGAAAGGCTTTGGTAAACAGCTTGGCGAGCTTGCACTTTCAATTGAAAAGGAGACAGAACTAAAGCCTGTTCTCAATATAAAAACAAAAGGAATAAAAATTGCAATTGATAACACGGTTCTCATTCTTGCAAGGTATATCAACGTTCTCAACAACGACGTCGGCAGAACCGAAAAAAGAAACAAGGTCTGCATTTATTCCGAGGTGGCTTATGCCGAAATGGGCGACAAGGACGTTGCAATGTTCCTTGTTCCGGGCGAGCTTTTCCCCGAGCTTTACAACGGCGAATTCCTCAACGAAAAGGACAGCGCAAATCACAGAAAAGCAAGCTACAAAAAGGTGCTTGCCGAGATGACGGATTGCAAGCATAAGTTCGTTGTCGGACTTTGTAACGATGAGCTTGGTTACATTCTTGCTGAAAATGACTTTTTGCTCAACGAAGCATTACCTTATATCAACAAGGCGACGGACGATATGGACAGAGGCCACTATGAGGAAACAAACTCAACCGGCCCCGAAACAGGCAAAACAATCCTTGACGAAATGGAGAGTTTAATCAATTCTGCATCGGCTTGAGTTATTTGACAAAAATATCTTTTTGCTCTACAATCCTTTTTAAGGAGGAATGAAAAATGAAAAAAGTTAAAATTGTCCCGTACCTTGTCGGTGCAGTTTCCGCTCTTGCTTTTGCGGCATTGTGTCTGTATGTTTTCTGCCCGGCTTTCAATGTGCATAACCCCGTGCTGTGGATTATTGGTGCGCTCACGCTGTTTGTTTTTATTCTTATTGAACGCCTTTTAAAGGGCGAAAGAGATTTCGGCAGAGTGAACATCAGCAAGAAAAAGGGAAACGGGAAAAAGTATTCTAAATTTAAATTTGATGTCAAGTATTACATTGCACCAATTGCGTTGATTTGTCTGATTGCTTTAATCGGTGCTTTCAGCAGTACATTTTTTAACGCAACGGCATATTCGCAGATTTTAAAGGTTACCGAGTCTGACTTTACAACGGATTTGTCCGAGTCAGTCGGTACGGATTCAATTGCTTTAATGGATACAGCATCTGCACAGATGCTCGGTGACCGTGAAATCGGTGCGCTTTCCGATGTTGTCAGCCAGTTCAATGTTTCTTATGATTACATACAGATTGATTACAACGGCAAGCCCGTGAAGGTTTCGGCTTTGGAGTATGCGGGCTTTTTTAAATGGATGAACAACAAAAATAACGGTGTCAAAGGATATGTTACCGTTGACCCCGTTTCAATGTCCGCCTCGTTCAAGGAATCCGAGGGAATGAAATATGTCCCGTCTGCTTATTTCTCGGAGAATGCAAGAAGATATATATGGACTAAATATCCTACCTTAATGCTCGAAAACCTGCACTTTGAAATTGACGAGAACGGAAAACCTTATTATATTGCTTCGATTATTGAAAAAACAGTCGCCCTCTTCGGCGGAAAGACCGTCAGCGGTTGCGTGGTGCTTGACCCCGTAACGGGCGAAACGGTAAAATATGACCTCAAAGATATTCCCCAATGGGTTGATGTCGTCTTTAGCGGCGACCTTATCTGTCAGCAGTATAACTGGCACGGAATGTTGCAGAACGGCTATATGAACAGCCTTTTTGCCAAAAAGGGATGCAAGCAGGTCACGACCTACACATCAGACGAAGACACCTTTGACGAAACTCCGGTTTCGGACTTCGGATATGTTGCAAAGGACGGCGACATCTGGATTTATACAGGTGTTACCTCGGTGAACGGTGACAGCTCAAACATCGGCTTCCTTCTTGCTAACGAAAGAACAGGCGAAAGCCGTTACTATTCGGTTGCAGGTGCGGATGAAAAATCTGCTATGGCGGCTGCCGAGGGCGAAGTGCAGGAGAAAGGCTATCAGGCATCTTTTCCGTCACTTATCAATATAGACGGAAATCCGACTTATATAATGGTTTTAAAGGACTCGGGCGGTCTTGTTAAGCTCTATGCGGCGGTTAATGTGGAGCAATACAATATTGTAACCACAGCGGCAACTCAATCCGAATGTATTGAAAAATATAAATCTATTCTCGGAATAGAAACCGAGGATGTTACCAACGAAACAAAAGATGTTACCGTTAAAATAGATTCGGTAAAATACATCGACATTGACGGAAACACATATATTTATCTGATTGATACCGAGAATAATATTTATAAAGCAAAAGCGTCAGAAAACGAAAAAATGCTTTTGTTAAAAGACGGCGACACGGTTAAGCTTTCCTGCTCGGGTTCAAAAATTGTTTCGTGTGAAAAAGTTGAAAAGTAATAACCTATGAGGTGATTTTATGAAATTTATGTCATTCAATATTCAGCATGCGACGGACTACATCCGTCAGGTGATTGACCTTGAATATTTTGCAAAAGAGATAAAGCGTCTTAACCCCGACTTCCTCGGTCTTAACGAGGTTATGAACGAGGGCGAGGACGAAGAGTACACAGACCAGGTCGGCTTTTTCTGTAAAAAGCTCGGTTGGAACGGATTTTTCGGTCTGGGCGATATGATTGACGGCAATAACCCGTTCGGTAACGCAATTCTTACAAAACACCCGATAAAAAGCGTTGAAAATTTCCACATTCCCGACCCCGAGGATAAAAGTGAGCCTGCTTATTATGAGTCACGTTGCGTTATCCGTGCGGTTGTCGAGGTCGATGGTGTTGATGTCTGCTGGCTTGTGTGCCACATGGGACTTGCAAAGCTCGAAAGAGAAAATGCAGTTAAGGTCATTTCTCTTCTCATAGATTCAACGGATATGCCGATTGTCTTTATGGGTGACTTCAATATCGAGCCCGACGGCGAGGTGCTGGGACCCATTCGTGAGAGACTCCTTGACACGGCGGATATTTCCGACAGCGCAAAGGAATGCACCTACCCGTCAGACAAGCCGTTCAAGAAGATTGACTATATCTTCTACCGTGGGCTTGAATGTGTAAGTGCCGAGACCTTGCACGAGGTTATTGCCGACCACCTGCCCGTGGTTGCAGAGTTTAAAGTGAAGAAATAAAATTAAGAGCAAGAAATTTTCATTTCTTGCTCTTTTTCATTATTTAGTTTTTCACCCGGAAAAGCCTTGATTATTCTACTGTGTCTTCAATTGAGATAAGACCGTTGAACACACCGACATAAGCCTTTCCGTTCGGGCCGATTGTGATAGGACCGTAAGAGTTGTTCCAGTTTTTGCCGCAGCCTGTGAATACCTTGTAAAGTGTTTCACCTGTTCTGAAATCAACTGCTGTGAAGTACCATGCAACTGCACGGTCAGGGATATCATCATTCTGAACTCTTGTGTAAAGATAGAGGATACCGTTTTCTGTTGACATCTTGGGAACAACTGTTGCAGATGCTTCGTCGATTTCCCATACTACCTCTGCCTTTGTGCAGTCATAGTTCATATCAATTCTTGTAACACCGGGTTCACTTGTGGGGTTGTTCTCAAGGAAGCCTGCTCCTGACTCGGAGTAGTTGTTTTCAATAATGAATGAACGGCCGTAAGCTACGATTGAGTTTTCACTTACTGACTTGCCTTCTGTGAAAAGAGGAACCTGATCAACAATTTCACCTGTCGGACGGTCATAGATAACGATGTTTACTCTGCCGTCAGCGTTGTCAGTAATAGCGCAAAGCTCTTTAACTCCTACCTGAACTGCACCCTCGCCTTCCTTGTCGTATACAGGAACGTCAAGGAGTGTGGGTGTTGTACCTGAACCCTGGTTGATAGCACCGGGCTTAAGAGTTGTTCCACGGTCGTAAGCTGTTCTCCATGTGTAGCAGGGGAGACCGTCAGCACCGATTTCGAAACGGTACATAGCTGTGTCTGAAACGATGTAGATACCATCGTCGCAGATTGCGAATGTGTTCTGGATCTCTTCGTTATCAAGCTTAATCATCTTGACTTCTTCAGTTTCAGCGTCGATGTAACCGATTTCGCCGGGACGTGTAAGGAACCAGATGTTGCCGTCGAAGTCAGGCATAGCGTCTGTGATGTGAGAACCTTCGGGAAGATAGCTGTCGATATCCCACTCTTTTTCAATCTTCCATTCAGGTGTGCCTGATGATTCATCGATGTAGTAAATCTGAATTACATTGTCAGAGTTACCGATGATGGGTCTGTCACCCTTGAGAAGATGGCAGTATGCACCGCCTGAAGTATCGGTTGAAATTGCGTCGAAGTTGAAGGTTTTGATAGCTTCAACTGTTGACGGACGCTGCGGAAGTCTTGTTTCAGCAAGGATTTCAAGTGTATCAGCATCCAAAAGAAGAAGACGGAAGCCGACAACGTTACCGCTGATGCACATGATTCTGCCCTGTGAATCAAACATAAGTGTTGCAACAAGACCGCCGAAAACGTTCATTGAACGTGACTTGACAACAGGGTTGATGCCGAGAGGACCCATGTAGTCGTATGTATCTGTGTTGTAGGAGTCGCCGTGCATACCGTTTGTACCTTCGGTAGCAAGGTAAGGATGCTGGGGAACGCCAAGGTTGCCTTCGTCCTCAAGAGGATTAGCAACTGCAGCCTCACCGTAGAATGCGGGGCACTGCTTAGCAACCAGAGGCTGACGAATCTGACCGCCGGGGCTCAGGAACAGCATAAGGAATGCTGAAATAGCAGATAAAATTTTCAGTAAAAATGGGTTCATTTACATACTCTCCTTTTATTGTATTTTTTCAATAAAGAAACAAAAACATTATATCATAGCCTTAACGAAAAAACAATATAATTCCGGAAAAATAATTTATATGATGTTTAGCAGATGTTTAACCTTTCTTTTTTGCAAAAATTTTCTTAACAGCTACCGCAATACCTGCAACGGGGATTGCGGCTATTGCGACAAGGACGATGTATTTCATCGGGATAAGGTCATAGATTTTGTCACCCAGAATTGTAAAGGCGATAACTCTCGGTGCAATTCCTGCAACCGAGCAAAGGAAATACGGCAGGAATTTAAAGTCAAACGCACCCATAAAAAGTGAAGAAAAATCAATCGGGAAAGCGGGGACAAATCGGATGATAAATGTGGCGAGGTTTTTGTTCTTGTCCTTCATCGAAAGCAGCTTGTCGCCGCCCTTTGTTCCCTTGAGCTTTTTCTCAACGGCATCCTTGCCGAGAAATTTGCCGAGGAAGTAGGTGATTACCACCTCAATCGCTATGCCGAGCATATTAACAATCACCGCTGTTTTCCAGTCAAGCGCCACGCCGACGGAGATGTAAATGACCGATGCAGGCAGGACGAGAAGAACAGCCTTTACCATATAAACACCGAGTATCAGAAGCAATGCAACGGCAAGGCTTGAAGCGGATGCGACAAGCAGACGGATGTCAATATTTGAAAGTGTTTCGTAGTTTACTGCCGCCGTGATGAATATTGCCGCCGCAACTGCGATTTTTATAATGTTGAGGATTTTATCCTTTTTGTTTTTGTCCATAAAGCACCCCGCAAAATTACTTTTTACAGCATAACATATTTTTAAATGAAAGTACAGAAGATGTCGTATGATTTTTATTTGATAAATTGGAGTTTGTGAAGCAAAGGCAATACATTTGCAGTGAATAATGAAAAAATGAATAATGAATAATTGTGGGTCTGCGACGCATTTTAAAAAGCACAAATTACAGTTGAGAAAGTAGGGGCGACCATTGGTCGTCAGAGGGCTTGTGTTGATATTGGTTCAAAGATTATGGGTTTCGGAAATTACTCTATTGGGGTGTAAACGATTGAATAGAATATTCAACTCTATTTAGAAAACTATTTTGCTTTTCAACTGAACGATTATTTGTTTTTGTTGCATTGAATGTTATTATAATTAAAAAAGTAATTGGAGGCACAACATATGAATATCGGCAAACAGATAGCAGAAAAACGGAAAAACTCGGGTTTAACACAACAAGCATTGGCAGAAAAACTTAATGTTTCGTTTCAAGCGGTATCAAAATGGGAAAACGGTTTTTCTTGTCCTGATATTGAATTGATACCAAAAATTGCTACAGTATTAAAAACAACAACCGATGCCTTGTTTGATTATTCTGCACACAGTTTTACCGAATATGATGTAAGATATGAAAAAGACGGATATTTTTGGGGATTACAGCCGAATAGTCTGTGTTACGAAATTATGAAGCTAAAGCCGCCCGTTAAACCGTACAGGGTGCTTGACATTGGTTGCGGAGAGGGTAAGGATGCGGTTTTTCTTGCAAGAAACGGTTATTCTGTCACAGCATTTGATGTATCTGTTGTAGGTATTAATAAAGCAAAAAATCTTGCTGACAACCTTGGCGCAAATGTAGATTTCTTTAATGCAGATATACGGGACTATGTACCTGATACAAACTATGATATAATTTTTTCAAGCGGAGTATTTCACTATATTCCTCTGAGTTCAAGGGGAAAGATTATTAAAAATCTAAAAAAATACACAAATTTAAACGGTATCAATGTATTAAATGTTTTTGTAAAAAAGCCGTTTATAGAAGCTCCGCCTGATTCAGAAGACAGCGAAAAGAAAGTTGAAGCTTGGAAATCGGGAGAATTGTTTTCTTTTTATCATAATTGGTTGTTTCACAGAAATGATGAAATAATTTTTGATTGTAACAGTAACGGTTTTCCTCATAAGCATTGTATGGATATTTTAATAGCAGAAAAAATCTGATACTTTTAAAAATGAAGTACACAGAAAGAATAATACCCCGATTTCTCTAAAAAGATTGTCAAAAATATGACAACTTTTGCAATATCATCTTGAAATCGTGTTTCCTTTATTATATAATAAAAAAGATTTAGGCAAGCTGTGCTTGCACTTGATATTTTAATCAAGAGGAGGAAAATCATTATGAATGAAAACTTCACTTACAAAATGAAGCTCACTGATGATGAGGTTGCCATTCTTCACGGCTCACAGGGCGAAACAATGGCAAAGGTTATGAAAACACTCGTTCTTTACGGTGATGCTTTCGGCGCAGAAAAGTTTGTTTCCGTTGCAGGAAACAAGGGTCACCTTGTTACAAGCTTTGGTATCTCTGTTCTTAAGCCCGTGTTCGACATCACACAGGAGCTTATTGACGCAGGTCTTAAGGTTGACGAGACATTTACAGTTGACCCCAGACCTATCGACTACACAAACGTAAAGTGCAATCCGCTCCAGAAGCTTATTTTTAACAAGATTCTCTACGGTATGCAGGATTCTTACGAGGCTCAGCTCAAAAAGCTCGGCATCAAGGACAGCAAGGCATTCACATGTACCTGCTACCTTGATGAAGTAGGCAACACTCCGAAGAAGGGCGATGTTCTTTCTTGGGCAGAGTCATCGGCAGTTGTTTACGCTAACTCCGTTCTCGGTGCAAGATGTAACCGTAACTCAGGTATCATTGAGCTCTTCGGTTCAATCCTCGGCAAGGTACCTGCGTTCGACCTTGTTACAGACGAGGGCAGAAAGGCAAAGTGGATTATCGAAGTCAAGACAACAAAGATTCCCGAGGCACAGGTTCTCGGTTCAGCTATCGGTATGAAGGTTATGGAAGACGTTCCTTATGTCAAGGGTCTTGACAAGTGGATCGGCACAGAGCTTAACGATAAGACAAAGGCTTACCTCAAGGACTTTGGTGCTGCAACAGCTTCAAACGGTGCGGTTGGTCTTTATCATATCGAAAACCTTACTCCCGAAGCAGTTGAATTCGGTGAAGACATCATCAATGCTGATGCAAAGACTTATGTTATCGACGATGCAGAGCTCGAAAGAGTTTACAAGAACTATCCCGTTGTATGGAAGGATAAGAACGCAACACCGAAGCTTTGCTTCATCGGCTGTCCTCACCTGTCATTCGAGCAGCTCGGCGAATGGGCTGAAAGAATTGACAACGAGTGCAAGAAGCAGGGTCAGAAGACCGTACAGATCCGTACAGTTATGACATCTGCTCCCGATGTTCTCGAAAGATTCAAGAAAGAGAACAAGCCCGCATACAACAAGCTTCTTCTCCGTGGCGTAAATCTTTCTTATATCTGCCCGCTTATGTATATGAACAACCCGCTTTGCGGCGGCGAGACAAGCAATGTTATCACTTGCTCAAACAAGCTTCGTACATATACAACAGCACGCTACTTCACAACAGAAGATATTACAAAGATTGTTGTTAAGGGAGGTTATTGATTATGAGTAAAACATTTAAAGGACGTCCTGTCGTTGCAGGTAATATCGATAAGGGCGAAGCAATAGTATCTCACAACGGTGTCAATACTCTTGCAACATTCCAGAAGACAGCTCTTCTTCACGACATCCCCGTTCTCGGCAAGGACTACGTTATCGGTTCTGACCAGAACAACCCCGATGTTTACGGCAAAAACCTTACAGGCAAGGTTCTCTGCCTTCCCCAGACAATCGGCTCAACAACAGGCGGTATGGTTATCTATACAGTTGCGGCTCTCAAGCTTGCTCCGAGCGCAATGCTCTTCTCACAGCCGATTGACTCACTTGCTGCTGCAGGTGTTATCCTTGCAGACGTATGGACAGACAACTCAATCGTTGCTGTTGACAGCCTTGGTGAGGAATTCCTTAACGCTGTTAAGGACGGCGACAAAATCACAATCAAGGAAGACGGTACAGTTATCGTTGACTGATTAAGTTTAAAGAAAAGGGGCTGTATTTTTCAGCCCCTTGTTGTTTTAGGTGACAAGATGAAAAAGGACGTTACAAAAGAACCCGTTGATTGGTTCAGATATGAAAACGAGGCTAAAGCAGACGGCTTTAGCGTGGTCTGCGGAATTGACGAAGCAGGCAGAGGACCGCTTGCAGGTCCCGTATGTGCCGCCGCAGTAATCCTCCCCGAGGGTTGCGTGATTGACGGTGTTAACGACTCCAAAAAATTAACCGAGAAAAAACGTGAAGAGCTTTTTGATATTATAAAGGAAAAGGCTCTCGCTTACAGTATAGCCGTTGCCGACGAAAAGGAGATTGACGAAATCAACATTTTGCAGGCAACATACCTTGCAATGCGCCGTGCCTTTGACGGACTTGATATCAAGCCCGATATGGCACTCGTTGACGGCAACCGTGACCCGGGTCTCGGTGTGCCCACACGCACAATTGTAAAGGGTGACGCAAACTCGATGTCGATTGCCGCCGCATCGATTCTTGCAAAGGTCACAAGGGACAGATTTATGCTCGAAATGGACGAGAAATATCCCGAATATCAGTTTGCGAAGCATAAGGGCTACGGTACAAAGCTCCATTACGAGATGCTCACAAAATACGGTGCATCAGAAATACACCGCATCACATTTTTAAAGAGTTTTTATGCAAATAAATAAGCAGGGTGTCTGGGGCGAGGTCTTTGCGGCAAGGTATATGCGTGACCACGGCTACGACCCGGTAACAGCAAATTTCCGTTCCCGTGAGGGCGAAATTGACATCATCGCACGCAAGGACGGTTTTATGTGCTTCGTTGAAGTCAAAACCCGAGGCGAAAACGCAATTTCACAGCCCAAAGAGGCGGTTGACATCGCAAAACAGCAGAACATTATTGCCACGGCACAGATTTTTGCCAAAGCATACCCTCATTTTGAGCAGGACAGATTTGATGTCTGTGAGGTTTATCTTGATAAAAATATGAAGCCCGTAAAAATAAATTATATTGAAAATGCATTTAATGGCTAAATTTTTATTGAGAGTATTGACAGACTGTGGTATAATATTTCGCAGAAATTTACATTCGAAGGAGAATGAAAAATGTTATATACAAGCACACGTGACAAAAGTATAAAGGTAAGCTCGTCAGAGGCTATTGCTCACGGCATTTCAAAAGAGGGCGGACTTTTTGTGCCCGAATCAATTCCGCAGATTACAATGGACGACATCGTTCGTCTTTCAAAGCTCGATTATATCGGCAGAGCAAAGGAAATACTTTCACTCTACCTCACCGACTTCACCGCAGAGGAGATTGACACTTGTGTAAACGGCGCTTACGGCGAGGGCTTTTCAAGCGAAAAGATTTCTCCGCTTCACACGCTCGAAAAGGGCACAGAGATTCTTGAACTCTGGAAAGGTCCGACCTGTGCTTTCAAGGATATGGCTCTCCAGCTTCTTCCGCATCTTCTTACGGTTGCATCTTCAAAGTCAGCACCCGATAAGGAAATTGTAATCCTTGTTGCAACCTCGGGTGACACGGGCAAAGCCGCACTTGAAGGCTTCAAGGATGTTAAGAATACAAGAATTCTTGTTTTCTACCCCAACGACGGTGTCAGCCCGATGCAGAAGCTCCAGATGACAACCCAGGAGGGCTCAAACGTAGGTGTTTGCGCAATCGAGGGTAACTTTGACGACGCACAGTCAGGAGTTAAAAAGATTTTCACAGACAAGTCAGTTGCCGCAAAGCTTGAGGAAAAGGGAATGATGTTCTCTTCCGCAAACTCAATCAACTGGGGTCGCCTTGTTCCGCAGATTGTTTATTATGTTTCAGCTTACTGCGATATGCTCGAAAAGGGCGCAATTAACGCAGGCGACGAGATTAACGTTGTTGTTCCCACAGGCAACTTCGGTAACATTCTTGCCGCTTATTACGCAAAGGAAATGGGCGTTCCGATGAAGAAGCTCATCTGTGCTTCAAACGCAAACAACGTTCTCACAGATTTCCTCAAAACAGGTAACTACAACCGTGTAAGAGATTTCTACACAACAATTTCTCCGTCAATGGATATTCTCATCTCTTCTAATCTTGAAAGATTGCTTTTCCTTCTTTCAGGTATGGACGATGCACTTGTACGTGAGTGGATGGGCTCACTTTCCAAGGACGGTAAATACAGCGTAAACGAAGAGGTTTTTGCAAAGCTTACAGCTCTCTTTGACGCAGGCTGCTGTGACGACGAAGGCACAAAGGCTTGCATTGCAAAGACCTTCAAAGAAAACTCTTATCTTTGCGACACACACACAGCGGTTGCTGTTTCGGTTTATGACGATTACAAGGCTGTAACAGGTGACGACACACCGACAGTTATCGCTTCAACCGCAAACCCGTACAAGTTCAGTAAGGCCGTTCTTGACGCAGTTCATCCCGGTATGAGCGAGGGTATGGACGAGTTTGATATGGTGCTCGGTCTTAAGGTCGAGACAGGCGAGGAGTGTCCGCCGCAGCTTGCAAACCTCAAAGGCAAAACACCCAGATTTACAGGTTGCTGTAAGAAAGAGGAAATGGAGCAGGTCGTTTTCGATATGCTTAAATAAGCTGACGACTAAATTAACGACTTGTTTTCGGGTCGAAAATTTTTAGTGTTTCAAAATAAAATCACCCGAATAAGAACAACGATAATTCTTTTTCGGGTGATTTTTTGTGAAGTTTCAAACCAGTGGTTTGAAGTGAAGTTGTAACAAGTTACAGTTAAGTTTTTGCTTTTTAGTCAAAAGTGAAGTTAAGTTTGCCTTAAAACACTTGCGAAGCAAACTTCACTACAAGGTAACTTCACTGCCGCAAGGCAACTTCATTTGCCACAGGGGCAAACTTAGTTTTTAGTTTATTTGCTTACGTTGTTGCCGGGCTCAAATGTTGCACAGATTGTTTCCGCACAGGTGCAGGCACTTGACGGGCCGACTTCGATATGACCTGCAACGCACTTGCAGCCGTCTTCGTTGTAAATGCAGTTGTGAGCATTACACTTGATTTCTTTAATTTCTTTTTTCATTTCGCTTTACTCCTTTAATATTTTAGTGACAAACGGTCACATTTTTATTATGAATTTAATTTTTTTGAATATACTTTTTTATAAAGAAAAGAGGTGAAGAACTTTGTCTTTGTTTGCAATAGCGGACACGCATCTTTCTTTTTCATGCGACAAGCCGATGAACATTTTTAAGGGCTGGCAGGATTTTGAAAAAAGACTTGAAAAAAATTGGAATTCTGTTGTCGGCGAGGATGATTTTGTCGTCATTCCGGGCGATATTTCGTGGGGAATGAATATAGACGAAACGCTCGAGGATTTCCGCTTTCTTGACCGCCTTAACGGAACAAAAATCATAATGAAGGGCAACCACGATTATTGGTGGTCAACCAAAAGCAAGACAGAAAAGTTCTTTGCCGAGAATGAAATAAATTCGGTCAAAGTGCTTTTCAACAATGCTTACCGTGTCGGTGATTTTACCGTTTGCGGCACTCGTGGATGGTTCTTTGACTGTGAGAAAAAAGAGGACGAAAAAGTGCTTCTGCGTGAGGCGGGCAGACTTAAAATGTCGCTTGAAGAAGCCGAAAAGCTCGGCGGCGAGCCGATAATTTTTCTTCACTATCCGCCCGTCAGTCTTACACAGACCTGCTCGGAGATTTACGACATCGTCATTTCTTCGGGTGCAAAACGCTGTTACTACGGTCATCTTCACGGCCCGTCGTCCAACTGGGCATTCAGAGGTGAGCGTGACGGAGTGAATTTTGACCTCGTTTCCGCTGATTTTCTCGAATTTTGCCCTAAATTGTTGGCAAAATTTTGATAAAAGTCCAAAAATATATAAAAAAGGTATGGAAAAACTAAAAACTATCTGCTATAATACTAGGGTTAATAGGTATTTGTGGGAGTATTGCTCACAGCGTAATGCCAAACAGGAGGAAGTTTTCAATGTTAAAATCAGCTAACAAAACAGAAACAAACATCTACACACTTGAAGTTGCGGTAAGCGCAGAGGACTTTAAGGCTGCTATCGTAAAGGCTTATAACAAGCAGAAGAACAAGATTCAGCTTCCCGGCTTCCGTAAGGGCAAGGCACCTCTTGCAATGATTGAGAAGTTCTACGGCAAAGAGGTATTCTACGAGGACGCACTCGACATCGTTTATCCCGAAACAGTAGGCGCTGCTATTGAAGAAGCAGGCATTAACCCCGTTGCACCCCCGCACGACGTTGATGTTACAAAGATGGACGAGACAGGCGTTGAAATGACACTTAAAATCACAGTTATGCCTGAAATCACAATCGAAGGCTACAAGGGCATCGAGGCTGACAAGGGTGACGCATCTGTTACAGCAGACGATGTTAAGAAAGAGCTTGCTTCAATGCAGGAGAGAAACTCACGTACAGTTACAGTTGAGGAAGCAAGAAAGGCAAAGAAGAACGATATCGCAGTTATCGATTTCGAGGGCTTTGTTGACGGCGTAGCATTCGACGGCGGCAAGGGCGAAAACTTTGACCTTACACTCGGTTCAGGTCAGTTCATCCCCGGCTTTGAAGACCAGGTTATCGGTCACAAGGCAGGCGAGGAGTTTGACGTTAACGTTACATTCCCCACAGAGTACGCTGCAGAGCTTGCAGGCAAGGACGCTACATTCAAGGTTAAACTCCACGAGCTCAAGGTTAAGGAGCTTCCCGCTCTTGATGACGAGTTTGCAAAGGACGTAAGCGAAGAGTACGAGACACTTGCAGAGCTCAAGAAGGGCATCAAGGCAGACCTTGTTAAGACAAAGACAGAGCAGGTTGACAGAGAGTTCGAGAGCAACGTTCTTGAAAAGGTTGTTGAGCTTGTTCAGGGCGAAATTCCCGAGGTTATGTACGACAATAAGCTCGAGGACGACGTTAAGGAATACGAGCAGAGACTTGCACAGCAGGGCATCGGTCTTGATATGTACCTTCAGTATATGGGTATGGACAAGGATGCTTTCAAGGAGAGCATGAGAGGCAACGCTGTTAAGCAGGTTAAGCTTCAGCTCGCTATCGATAAGATTGCAGAGCTTGAGAAAATCGAAGCAACTGATGAAGATGCTGATGCAAAGATTCAGGAAATGGCTGATATGTACCAGATGGAAGCAGAGCAGATTAAGAAGTTTGTTCGCATCGAGGACGTTAAGAAGGACGTTGTCGGTCAGAAGACAGTTGATTTCCTTGTAAAGAATGCAAAGGCTATCGTTGCAGAGAAGCCGAAGAAGACAACAAAAAAGGCAGCTGCAAAGAAGACAGAGGAAGCTGCTGAATAATTAACGGTTTAAACGCCAATATTAAGGCAAATGAATGGCTTTTACCATTCGTTTGCCTTATTGAAACTATCAACATAAATTTTTGAAACGGAGGAAATAAATATGGCTTTGGTACCTTATGTTATTGAACAGACAAGCAGAGGCGAGCGTTCTTACGACATTTTTTCACGACTTCTTAACGAAAGAGTAATCGTTCTTTCCGACGAAGTTAACGATGCAACAGCAAGCCTTGTTGTTGCACAGCTGCTCCACCTCGAAAGTCAGGATCCTGAAAAGGACATCAGCCTTTACATCAACAGTCCCGGTGGCTCCGTAACTGCAGGTATGGCAATCTACGACACAATGCAGTACATCAAGTGCGATGTTTCAACAATCTGTATGGGTATGGCGGCATCAATGGGCGCATTCCTGCTCTCATCAGGCGCAAAGGGCAAGCGTTTTGCTCTTCCCAACAGCGAGATTATGATTCACCAGCCGCTCGGCGGTGCAAGAGGTCAGGCAACCGAAATCAAAATTGTTGCAGACCACATCCTTAAAACAAGAGACAAACTCAACAGAATTCTTGCAGAAAACACAGGCAAGTCAGTTGAGCAGATTGCTCTTGATACAGAAAGAGACAATTACCTTTCAGCTCAGGAGGCTATGGAATATGGTCTTGTTGATAAGGTTCTCTATAAAAGATAATTCAGAGGTGTAACAATGCCGAGAGATGACGAAAGACGTGAGAAAAGCGTCCGCTGCTCCTTTTGCCATAAAACTCAGGGTCAGGTCGAAAGAATAATCGCCGGTGACGGTGTTTATATCTGTAACGAATGTGTTGAGCTTTGCCAGGAGATTATTGAAGAGGAAAGCATCGGACGAAACAAAAAGAAGAAGTCGAAGGACATCAAGCTTCCCACTCCGATGGAAATCAAGCGTGGTCTTGACGAGTATGTCATCGGTCAGGACGAGGCTAAGGTCGCTTTGAGCGTGGCTGTTTACAACCACTACAAGCGAGTGTTCAAGGCTGAAGAAACAGACGTCGAAATTCAGAAGAGCAACATTCTTATGCTCGGCCCCACAGGTGTCGGCAAAACAATGCTTGCCCAGACTCTTGCAAAAATTCTTAACGTTCCCTTTGCGATTGCCGATGCAACCACTCTTACCGAGGCAGGCTATGTTGGCGAAGATGTTGAAAACATCCTTTTGCGTCTTATTCAGGCGGCGGATTTCGACATCGACAAGGCGGAGCAGGGAATTATCTATGTTGACGAAATCGACAAAATTGCCCGCAAGTCCGAAAACCCGTCCATCACCCGTGATGTAAGCGGCGAGGGCGTTCAGCAGGCACTTCTTAAAATAATTGAGGGCACGGTTGCCAACGTTCCTCCGCAGGGCGGCAGAAAGCACCCCCAGCAGGAGTGTATCCAGGTCAACACCTCAAACATTCTCTTCATTTGCGGCGGTGCGTTTGACGGAATTGAAAAAACTGTTGAAAAGCGTATCGGCGGTTCTGCACTCGGTTTCGGTGCGGAAATTAAGAGCAAAAAAGAGTTTTCTATCGAGAATGCGGTTTCAAAGGTTATTCCGCAGGACATCACAAAGTTCGGTCTCATTCCCGAGCTTGTCGGCAGACTTCCCGTTATAACAACTCTTAAGGAGCTTGACGAGGAGGCACTTGTCAAAATCCTTACCGAACCGAAAAATGCAATCGTCAAGCAGTATCAGTCACTTCTCGGAATGGACGGCGTTAAGCTTGAATTCACACCCGAGGCATTGACGGCTATTGCAAAAAAGACACTCGAAAGAAAGACGGGTGCTCGTGGCTTGCGTGCGGTTATGGAGGGTCTCCTTATGCCGATTATGTACGCTGTACCGAGCGACAAATCAATCGTCAGCGTGCAGATTACCGAAAATTGCATTAACAGCGACGAAGCACCGCTTGTTGAGCATAAGGGTAAGAAAAAGTTGGAAGCATAAA
>JAFUPA010000011.1 GCA_017481575.1 Clostridia bacterium
ACTGTGTCGCACGGTGTTAACCTCTTAATGCTGCTCGGTTCCCCGCCTGACATGGTTCGTGGTACCCCGTCGCACAGGACCAACACACCACATGACTGAAATAATGCTTCGATAAATCGCCTGCAATATCTTATTTATTATAATATATTTTGCCTTATATATCAAGTAAAATTGCAAAATTTTTTAAGATATTGCAGGAGTTTTTATATTTTAAAAAGTTCTTTAATTGAGTTTTCTGCCTTTTTTATATAGTCAGGCATAAAGTTTACAAGATGTTTTTTAATTTTATCTTTTTCAGAATAAAACTTTTCAAAAACATTTATGAGATATTCGCTATTATTGAGTTCTTCAACAGGAATAACATATCCTTCATAAGTACCGAAGATATCATTTGCAATTCCTTTTGACTTAATGCTGTATCCGAGAACTAAAGTGGGAACGCAAGTGCTGTAAGCTGCAATTGTTGCGTGTGTTCTTGCACCGATAAACATTTCACAGCGTGAAATTATACTTTTGTATTCGGTTGCGGAATATTCACCGCGCACAAGCTCTAATCTGTCACACTTAAAGTTTTTATAAATTTCTCCGAGAGTTTCACAGTCACAGGCATTATTTCTTGTAACGTGAGGGATAAGAAGAATATTTAAATCTGTGTTATCAAGAATATGTCTGATGAGTGAAAAAACAGCCTTTTTTGCAGGATAGTTTTCATCACAGTTTTTCGGATAAATAAAATTGCTGATATTTATGCCGACAGTATGCTCTCTGACTTCAAAATTTTCATTCATTTTTTCATCAACAGGCAACAAAAATGCCGAATCGGGATAAAGTACAGTATTCTTGTTAATTCCGTTTTTGACAAGTGCATCGTAAGAAAAAGATTCTCTTACAACTATAAGGTCGAAACCCTTTAAATCTTCAATTTTTTCGGGTGTCATATCCTCTTCACCGATTGAACAGCCCCACAGAACAGTTTTTTTACCGAGGGAGCGAAGCTTTTTGTTTATTGCCCTTGCAACATGACCGTCACCGTAGCAATAATTGTCGCCACCGACAGAAATGTAGACGTCATTTTGTTTTAAAGACGTATTTCTGCAAGGGATTGAATAATAAAATTCGTCTGCTTTTTTCTGAGAAATTTTGCTGAAAAGGGAGAGTTTTATTTTATCAAAACCATTAAGATTTTTTGGATTTACAGAATAATTAAACTCTTCAATTTCGTCAACAAAAGGAAAGCCTGCTTTTTCATCCTCGACTTTATTAAAAGTGTAAAGCTTTAAAAAAGAGTCAGGCTTTTCTTTTTTTATCATTGAAGAAAGAGTGCGGACTATTGCTTCACATCCGTGATTCTGTGACCCGCCGTGGGAATAAAATGCATATCTCATTATCCTTCACCGCCGCTTAACAATCTGACATCAACATCGTCAAAGTGGCACCAGCCCCATTGTCTTGGCCAGCTTTGTGAGGTTCCGTTTGCGTGCAAAACTTCAAAAACGAACGCAGGATAAACATAATCAAGATTTTCACTGTTGGCTTTTGATGTTCCGCCCGAGAGAATAAGAGTTGCTTTATAAACTCCCGGACCGAGATTATGCTTATTTATTATAATTCCGACATCAAATTCTCCGATAGTGTTTATATTTGCGAAAGTGTCAGTAAAACAAACCTCAATCGGTGTTTCGTCTGCCTGCCATATTAACATTCTGAAAGACAGGTCTCCGATGTCTGTAGCCTTTGTTTTGATTTTCAGTTTAAGTTCAATGGGCTCATCTGCGGCAAAAATACAATTTTCATTCTGAAGAATATCAAGTGAAAGAATTTCTGCTTTATCAAGATTATAACCCTGTAAACGTGGAAGATCAGTAAAATCATAATGATTCTGCTTTTCCATATATGCTTCACTGTTGTATATTCTGATACCTTCCTCAACATCACCGTCAAATATAACTTCGCCTTCTTTAAGAACGACAACTCTGTCACAAAGCTGGCGAATTGTATTCATCTGGTGGCTTACAAAAAGAATAGTTTTACCGCTTGCGGCAATGCTGAGCATTTTATCAATACATTTTTTCTGGAAGCGTGTGTCGCCGACGGCGAGAACCTCGTCAACAAGAAGAATATCGGGCTCAAGGTGAGAAGCAACAGCAAACGCAAGGCGGACAAACATACCGCTCGAATAACGCTTAACGGGTGTGTCAATGAATTTTCCAACCTCAGAAAACTCAAGGATTTCGTCAAATTTTGCATCAATTTCTGTCTTTGTCATGCCGAGAATTGCGCCGTTGAGGTAGACATTTTCACGGCCTGTAAGTTCAGTATTGAAGCCTGTACCGACCTCGAGCATAGAGGAAATTTTACCCAACATCTCAATTCTGCCGTCAGTCGGCTCGGTGATTCTTGAAATTATTTTTAAAAGTGTGGATTTGCCTGCACCGTTTTTGCCGATAATACCAACTTTTTCACCCTGTTCAACATTAAAAGTGACACCCTTTAGTGCCCAAAAATCCTCTTTATTAAGGTTTGGATTTAAAAATGATTTTACTGCAAGCTTTGCACGCTCGGATTTGCTTTCAGGTTTTTTGCCGATATGTTTAATTTTATATCGTTTTTTAATGTTTTCTATCTTTAAAACAACTGGTTTCCCACTCATAAATAATCCTCCCATCAAACAATATCAACAAATGTGCGTTCGGTTTTCCTGAACATACGGATTCCGAGAGGAATAAGAACAACAATCCATGCAAGGGCAAAGAGAAAAGAGGTCCAATCAAATGGCATGTCCTTGATTATACACCATTTGAAGGCATTGATAACCCCTGTTGCGGGATTGAGAGAGTATAATAAACGGAATTTTTCGGGAATCGAGGAAATTGAATATGCAACAGGTGTAAGATACTGGCCGATAGAAATAGCGAAGGGAATAATCTGTGCAAGGTCACGCCATTTAACATTAAAAGATGCAAGGAAGAGACCGAGTGCTGTGCCAAGGATGAGGCAAAGAAGAAAAAATACGGGGAACAAGAGGAATTTCCATGTTGGAAAGTAACCCATTATAAACATCATTGCAACAAGCACACTCATTGAAATTAAGCTGTCAATAATATGTGCAACGGCTGAACCGATGGGAGAGATAATTCTGGGGAAATAAACCTTTTTCATTATGGCAGCATTTGTGATAAACGTGTTTGCAGCACTTGTAACACCTTTTGAAAAAAGATTCCACGGAATTGTACCTGCGTAAACCATTATGTAGTAGGGTGCAGAGCCGTCAGAATCAAGACCTGCAAGGTTGCCGAAGATAAATGTCATAACAAAAACATTTATAATCGGAGCAATAACCGCCCAGCCAAGACCGATACGTGTTTGTTTGTAACGTACGGTTACGTCTCTTTTTGCAAAGTTAAAGGCAAGTTCTCTGTAATTCCAGATATCTTTCCAATACTGAAAATTTCTTCCGTTGGGTTCAATTATGGTTTTTCTCAACGTTTTTCATCCTTTATAATTATATTTGCACAATATATCAATTTATATTACCATACTTATTCACATTTAGTCAAATGTAAAAGTATACAAAAAAGCACCGGCATTTCTGTCGGTGCTAAAATATAATTTGAATTTAGAATTAAACGTTGAAAAGGAAATGAACAACGTCGCCGTCTTTCATTACATATTCCTTACCCTCGGAGCGGATAAGGCCCTTTTCTCTTGCGGCGGCAAGAGAGCCGCATTCTATAAGGTTTTCAAAGCTGATAACCTCTGCACGGATAAAGCCCTTTTCAAAGTCGGAATGGATTTTGCCTGCAGCCTGCGGAGCTTTTGTACCTTTTTTGATTGTCCAGGCTCTTACCTCGGGTGTACCTGCTGTAAGGTAGGAGATAAGACCGAGAAGGTCGTAGCTGCGCTGAATAAGAAGATCAAGACCGCCCTGCTCAATACCGAGGTCAGAGAGGAACATCTCCTTTTCTTCTTTGTCGAGGCTTGCGATTTCAGCCTCCATTTCTGCACAAATCGGAAGAACCTGTGAGCCGTCCTCTGCGGCAATTTTGCAGACTGCGTTAAATCTCTCGTTGGAGTCAATGCTGTTTGCAAAGTCGTCCTCACTCATATTGCAGGCATAGATAACCGGCTTTGATGTAAGAAGAGCAATATCACCGATGATTGCCTTTTCGTCATCATCACACTCAATGCTTCTTGCGGATTTACCCTCTTCAAGATGAGCCTTGAGAGCCTTAAGAAACTCGTATTCCTTTGCAAGACTCTTATCGCCCTTCATAGCCTTTGATGTTCTGTCGATACGACGTTCAACCATTTCAATGTCGGAGAAAATAAGCTCGAGATTGATTGTTTCAATATCTCTTGCAGGGTCAACGCTTCCGTCAACGTGAATGATGTCGTCATTTTCAAAGCAACGAACAACATGGATAACAGCATCAACCTCACGGATGTGTGAAAGGAACTTATTACCGAGACCCTCGCCCTTTGATGCACCACGGACAAGTCCTGCAATGTCAACAAATTCAATTACTGCGGGGGTAATTTTTGCAGGGTTATACATTTCAGCAAGTGCGTCAATTCGGCTGTCGGGAACAGCAACAACACCTACGTTCGGCTCAATTGTGCAGAACGGATAGTTTGCGGACTGTGCACCTGCGTTTGTGATAGCGTTAAAAAGTGTACTCTTGCCGACATTCGGCAAACCTACTATACCAAGTTTCATATTTTTCTTCCTTTTCTCAAAATTACTAATACATTATAAACGCTGACAGATAAAATTTCAAGACAATATATTTAATCGTTGAAAAAAGAAGTGAAAAAAGATATAATAAATTTAGTTTTATATTTCGGAGGACTTCTTAATGAAAACGATTACAATCAAACCGTTGACATCTGAATTAAATGAGGATTATCTTGACTTTTTTGATAATCGTGCATTTACTGACGATAATCCAAACGGACCTTGTTATTGTACATCACCAAACCAAGATGAAAAAACAATTAAACAAATGGTAAGAAAATTTAAAATATTCGGTATAAAGAAAACCCTTCGAAAATACGCAATAAAAATGCTCAATGAAAATAAAATTCAAGGATATTTGGCTTTTGACGAAGATTTGTCAATCGGATGGTGCAATGCTGCAGATATTGAAAGTTATGCTGGTTTTGTTCCGGCATTTGCAAGAGAAAATGCTTGTGGAAAAACAATTTCTATTGTTTGTTTTGAAATTGCACCTGAATACAGAGGAATGGGTATAGCCTCAGCTTTTATTGATAGGGTATGCAAAGACGCAAAAACTAAAGGATATGTGGCTGTTGAGGGATATGCTAAACTTTCTAAAGAGAGTGATGCTTTCGACTTTCAAGGTCCTATTCAACTTTATCAAAAATCAGGATTTGTTGAAGTTGCAAGAGAAAATGGACAAATTATTATGCGAAAGATATTATAAAAGAGTGAAAAAACTCAATATTTCCAATTAAACCATTTGTTTTATAAAGACAGTGCAGGATTATAAATACGTTCCAAAAATAAAAAAGCAAACTCTAATTTTCGGAGGTATGTTATGCAAGGATATAATGCTATAGTTGTATTTGATGAAAATGCAGACAAAATGCTGATGTGCAAAAGACGAAGAAATCCGTATAAGGGTTTATCAAATTTTGTCGGCGGCAAAATAGAGAAAAATGAAAACGGATTGGAAGCGGCATACAGAGAGCTTGAGGAAGAAACATCAATAACAAAAAATGATATTATCCTTTCTCATTTAATGGATTTTACATATCATTTCGGAAATTGTTATCTTGAAGTTTATGTTGGAAAATTAAACAAAGCAATAGCTGTCAGCGGAGACGAGAACGAGTTGTATTGGTCAGGGTTAGAACATAACTTTTTTGATGCAACGAAGTATGCCGGAGAAGGAAATATCGGTCACATTATGATGCACGTTGAGATGTTTAAAAATGAATTATTGAAATGATTTTTCTGTATAAATTTAAATTTGTCGGGATGTTTTAAATTTGCACAAACTACCTTTGTGTGCGTAGGGGCGTCTATCAGACGTCCGCCGATTTTGTTTTGATTTTGACGGACGACCAATGGTCGCCCCTACTTTCTCAACTATAATTTGTGCTTTTAAAAACAGCGTCGCAGACCCACAACTTTTGCAAAGCAAAAATTTCATATTGGCGAAGCCAATATTTCATCTGCGTAAGCAGATTTCACCCGACCGTTGGTCGGATTTCATTGCAAAGTCAAGGACTTTGCCCAACAAACCCCAATTTGTTGAACAAATTTATCTTATTTTTCGTAATGCATTATGCATTCACTACGATGTAAATTTTGATTTTAAACGTAGGGTAAGGATTTATCCTTGTCGAAATATTCTACAAATAACGGCGGGGACAAGTCTACACCACCTTTACAATAACATCATTGCAAAGGAGACGAAGAAAGATGATCATCTTAATAACAGGAGCATCGCATACCGGCAAGACTGCTCTTGCTCAAAAGCTGCTTGAAAAATATAAATATCCGTATCTGTCAATAGACCATTTGAAAATGGGTTTAATAAGAAGCGGAAATACAGAGCTTACTCCAATGAGTTATGATGCAGACCTCACAGCGTATTTATGGCCCATAGTTTGTGAAATTATTAAAACCTCCGTAGAGAATAAGCAAAATCTTATTGTCGAGGGCTGTTATATTCCTTTTGATTGGTCAAATGATTTTGAAAGGGAATATCTTGATAAAATTAGATACTATTGCCTTGTAATGTGTGAGGATTATATAAGAAATCACTTTGCTGACATAAAGAAATATGCAAATGTTATTGAATATCGTGGTGAAGACGAAGATTGTACCTTGGAAAATGTGTTAAAAGATAATACACGGATTTTAGAGCTTGCTCAAAAGAATAATGTGAATTATGTGCTTATTGATGATAAGTACGAAATTGATATTGATTTATAGAGAAAAATTCCCAATTTATAAGGAGAAGAAAATTATGATTAAATACGGTGTTATCGGCTCGGGTTGGATTGCCGAAGAATTTGTAAAAGGTGCGCAGACGGTTGACGGTATGCACTTTGCCGCTATGTATTCAAGAACAAAAGAAAAGGGCATGGAGTTTGCGGAAAATTTCGGCTGCAAAAATGTTTTTACCGACCTCGAGGAATTTGCAAAAAGTGATATTGATGCGGTCTACATTGCAAGCCCGAATTCTCTTCATTATCTGCAAAGCAAGCTAATGCTTGAAAACGGAAAACACGTTCTTTGCGAAAAGCCGATTACAATTACTCCCGACGAATTTGAAGAGCTTTTCTCGCTTGCAAAAAGCAAAAATTTAATCTACACCGAAGCGATAATGATGATGCATTCTCCGCTTAAAGACAGAGTGAAAAATGCCCTTGAAAAAATCGGAAAAATCACCTCGGCTCACTTTGATTTTTCACAGCTTTCTTCAAAATATAAGGCACTGAAAAACGGAGAAAATCCTAACATTTTTAACCCCGAAATGAAGACGGGTTGCTTAAGAGATTTAGGAATTTACTGCTATTATCCCGCTGTTGAATTTTTCGGCTTGCCCGAAAAAGTTTCCTCTTCTGCAGGATTTGTTGAAACGGGCGCAGACGGCTACGGAACGGCAGTTCTGGACTACTCTGACAAGCAGATAACGCTTACATATTCAAAAATCGGTCAGGACTTTTGCGGTTCGCAGATTCTGGGTGATGAGGGCACAATAACCATTGACTCAATCTCAAAATTAACGGGTGTAAAAATTCACTTTGCAGACGGAAAAATCGAAGAGGTTACAGGCGAAGAAGAGAAGCATATTATTATGGCTTACGAGGCAAAAAATTTCTACGATTTTATAACAGATTTTGAAAAAAATAAGGAAAAATATTTTGAAATAAATCAAAGAATTTTTGAAATAAATAAGTTAATGTTTCAAGTTAAAAATCAGTGTAAAATTCTATAAATTATTAACAAAAATTTCTCGTCATTTTCGACGGGAATTTTTTGTTTTTCGTATATTTTTTATTGACTATTGTTGCAAGTTGTGTTAAAGTAATACATGTATATTAGTATCTTTATGTGGATTATTGCGCCCAAAAACAGGAAAACCGTTTTTGGAAAGCAAAAATCGTATACATTTATAATATATATAAATAAACAACCGATAACGTTGGAGTGTGTCGACTATGGCTGAAAACAAAAAGAATACCGGTTCAAGAATCAGAGCTATTGAGCTTTTCTACAGACCTGTTTTTGACATTCATCTTAATATGGCGATTGATTACGAAACTTCAATGCGTATCAACGATAAAGTTCAGGGCGTTATCCCTGAAAAAGTTTTTCTGCCTGTTGCAGAAAAATCGAGCCAGGTTGTTCAGCTCAACCTGTGGGCGGTTGAAGAGGCTTGTGAGGCTATCAAGCGTTGCGCTGAGCGTGAGGTTGATATGAACAGCGTTATCCTCTGGGTTTCTGTTAAAACTCTTACAAAAAAGAATTTTGTTACCCAGGTTAAAAAGATTGTTGACAAGTACGACGTTTCTCCCGAAAGCTTTTGCTTTAACATAACCGAGAGCATTCTTGAAGCTGTTAAGGATAAGGTTATTGAAAACATCAACGCACTCCGTGAGCTTGGCTTCAGGATTTCAATTGATGACCTCGGTCTTGAATACACATCACTTTCAAACCTTTCACATTACGATGTTGATTATATCGGAATTCACAAGACGATGATTGAAGACATCCTTGTCAGCGAAAAGGTACAGAATACGGTACAGGGTATCATAGATTTCTGTAAAAAGATTGACACACAGGTAATCGTTGACGGAATTGAATCAAAGGAAGTTTTTGATTTAATCAACAAGATGGGTGCAGACCGTTTCAGCGGTCCGTACTTCGGAGAATTTGTTAAAGATAAGCAGATAAATTAAAGGAGGCGGATTAGCTTGGCGAAGAAGAAAAAGGATCAGGCACCTGCAGACGCAGCCTTGCAGGAAAACGGCCAGATGGATCGCTACGGTGTTAAAACCGAATCTAAAAAAGTTAAGAAAAGAGAAGCTTTAATCCGAATCCTTGCAATTATTCTCGTTTTACTTTTGCTTTTCCTTTCCATAATGTTCGCTTGCTCGTCATACGTCAATAAAGCAGGTGACTTTACGGTTACAATGGATAAAGATGCGTTTAACATCGGTATCACTCTTTCGGAAACAGCGGATTTTAAAAATCCCACACGTTTCCTCACCGGTGAAAAATGCGAAAACATGGGCGACTGTACATATGAGTGGCTTCCCGATGATATCGACAGCATTGACGGCTCTCACAACCGTTCAAACGGTAAGGAGTTTCTTGCTTACACGTTCTATGTTAAGAACGCAGGTGAGGTTGATGTCAAGTACAATGCAAAGATTCTTATTGATTCTGTTGCACTCGGTGCTGACGAAGCTATGCGTGTAATGGTCTTCCGTAACGGCGAGCCTACAATTTACGCCAAACCGCAAAAAGGCACAACGGATAAGCTCGAAGAAAACAGAGATGACAGGGGCTTTGTCCGCTACACCGTTGACAAGAACTTTGTTTCCAACACAAAGGTAATGGAAGAAAACTTTGAATTCTTCCCGGTCAACGAGGTTGACAAGTATACGGTTGTAGTATGGCTCGAAGGATGGGATCCCGAATGTGTTGATAAAATTCTGGATGGCGAAATCAAGATGTCGATGAGTTTTTGGTGCGACCCCTTGGATGATGGTGACGGATCATCCGAGCTGCAGTAAAAATTTATCAGTCTCGGTTTAATCTTCAGAATAAAGACACTTTGAGATATAATTATGTAAGGGAATTTGAACTTCCGTGCATAAAATCTGAAAAGGAGGTAAGAAAAAGACAATGTTCAAAAAGAATCAGAAAAATCGCGCATTCTTTGCTGCAATTGCGATGCTTCTTCTTTCTGCAATCGTTATCACTACTGCATCTTTTGCATGGTTTACTCTTGGTAGAAATGCAATGGCAAGCAACCTTGATCTTAAGGTTACAAAGCAGGGTGAAGGTATTCAGATTTCTGCTAATGCAACATCTTTTACGGATGAGCTTACTTTTGAAGATCTTAACGGTACATCAACCTCAGGCTTCCAGGCAGTTTCGGAAGATTTTAACTACTTCCCTGCTGAAATCAGCCCTGCATCTTCAGCTTTCTCCCGTAATAAATTGCCCGCATTCTTTGCAGGCGGCATTGACAAGGCTTCTGATACAATGGAAAGCTTTGCGTCTACTTCCGCTGATGGCTTGACCATTTACGGTAAGAGCGGCGCTGAAGTTCCCGGCGGCGGCAAGAGAGCCGGCTTCTACGCATTCGATGTATTTATCAAGTACACAGCAAGCGTTCCCGGCGGCACTGCACAGGTTAAGGTCGGTCAGACAGCTATCACCGTTAAGGATGATACTTCAGACGGCACAACTGCTATTGCAGATGCAGTTCAGGCTATGCGTATCGGTTTTGTTAACTGCGGAACAGTTACTGAAGGTGCAACACCTCCCGCAGCTGACTCAGGTTCTGAGGCAGTCATTTTCGCTACCGATGAAGCCGCAAGAAACACCGCACCTATCGCAAGTACAGGTGTCAGCGGTACTCTTGCTGACGGTACATACACTGTTCCCGCTTCAGCAGCAGGAGAACTCACAATTAAATCTGCATACGATTGTGCTGTAGAAACAGGTTCTGAGGATCAGACCTTAACTCTTCAGGACGGCGTTAATCAGATCAGAGTTTATATCTGGATGGAAGGTCAGGATGCAGCTTGCACAGACTCTCTCCAGAGCCAGCTTGTTTCATCAAGCCTTGTGTTCTCCATGGTATAATTACCAAATGCTTCTTACTTCTGATTTATGTTTCAGTTACTCCGGGACGTAATCGGTTGGACGGTAATATTCAGCTGAAATTTGGAGATGCAATTCTTGCAAACCGGGTTACCGGAAAAATCGGAATACTCCCGGTGGAATGGAACATGTTTCAGACCCCGCATTAGCGGCGAGTTAACGGTCGCTAAGGCAAAAAATCTTTATGGAGGTAAAGACAATAATGAAAAACACATTAAGAAGACGTACGTTTATTTCAGCTATTGCCATGCTTCTTGTGTCAGCAATTGTTTTGACATCATCAACATTTGCATGGTTCTCAATGGCTAAAAGAGTCGAAGTTGAGTCAATGGAACTCAACATCACTTCACCTGACGGTGTCCAGATTTCAGCTAACGCTAACGCTTTCACAACAATGCTTACATTAGCTGACCTTAAGGGTGAGTCAACAGCTCGTTGGAATGCTTATGACGGAAACCAAAACAATTTCCCTGAGCTTCTTGTTCCCTCATCATCAAATATGTTTGTTGCGAACAGCTTGCCGAAGTTCTATTCAGGTTCAATTGATGATTCAGGCTACATAAACGCATCAGCAGTTCCGGCTGATGTAGGAAGTGGCTACATCGCATTTGATGTTTTTGTAAAAGTTGGTCAGGATATGCAGGTGTTCTGGAACGAGACATCAGTTACATGTGCTGATAACGAAGATGTTACATCAGCAATGCGTGTTGCTCTCGTAAACTGCGGTACAGTTGCTGCTAAGGCAGATGCTGCTGCTATCCAGGCTGTTAACCCTGCTAACGCTAACCAGAACCGTGTTGTTATGTATGAGCCCAACTCAACAAACCACACTGATGCTTCAGGTTATGCAGACGGAGCTACAGTTCCCGATCTTTACTTGACATCTGCTTTCTCAAAGCGTACACCCACAGGTAACGGCAAGAACATTATGCAGGAAGCTCAGTATGCAAGTGCTGCTCTCGGTACTCGTGCAACAGATTCAAATAGTTCTACTAACGCATACTTCAACGCAGTTGCAGGTATCAACCGTGTAAGAGTTTACCTTTGGATGGAAGGTAACGACGTTGACTGTGCTAACGACGTTGCAGGTGCAACAATCAACTTCAACCTTGTACTCACAATTGTATAAGATTAAGTTAATTTAAAACTTCCCCACAGGGCAGGAGCCCTGCCCTGTGGATTCCGTCACATTCAACGGGTGACGTTTACCCGTCACCCGATTAAATCCAAAGCCGCCTTAAAGGCGATTTGTGAGCATTGCTTTTGTTGCAGTGTTTGCGAATGACCTTTAAGTCAAATAAAACCAGGAGTGAGTGTAAAAAAATGAAAAATAAAGGCAAAAAGATACTTGGAGTGGTATCCGATATCCTGCTTATTCTGATTTTGGTTATAGCAATCGTTATCACGGTTATGACCTTTACATCAAAAAATTCAGATACAGGTATCGGTAATGTGTTCGGATACACTCCGTTCTCAATTCAATCAGACTCAATGTCCCCGACCTTCAAGAGCGGTGACCTGATTATTGCAAAAGAGGTTAAAAACGTAAACGACCTCAAGCCCGGTGACGTTATTACCTATTCAACGGTTCTCACCGACGAAAACGGCAGAAGCATCAGAGGCTTCAATACCCACCGTATCCTTGATATCGAGTACAATAAGGATAACACCATCCGTGCCTTTGTCACAAAGGGTGACGGTATCAACACAGAGGATAACACCCTCGTGCTTCCCGATGAGGTTATCGCAAAACAGGTAAACTCGGGTATGGATGAAAACGGCAACTATAAGGAAGGTCTTATGATTGCAAACTTCGGTATGGCACTTAACTTCCTTCAGTCAAGAACAGGATTTATGATTTGTATCATCATTCCGCTTGCCCTCTTCTTCATCTGGCAGATTTACAAGCTCATTGCAATGTTTATGGAAGCTAAAGCGGCTGATATCGACGAAGAAACCAAAAAGCGTGCAATTGAGGAGTATCTCGCCGAGCAGGCAGCAAAGCAGAAGGCTGAATCGGGCGACGAACCCAAAGAATAATTTTTACACACATACATTCACTATACCTATTATATATAAGCCTTCGGCAGATAGTTATTAAGTTTAAAAGGGTGGCTGAAAATGACAGTAACAAAATTCATTGCAGAGTTCTTAAATCAGTTTTTCATAAAAGGTGTATGGGGAATTTTTAAAGGTATCGGCCTTGGCATTGCCAATATCTTCAACATCCCCGAGTACATAGCAATCTTCAAGTCCTGGTCGGGTGATTTCACCGCAGTTGACTGGATTCTTGCAATTCTTGCAGTTGTTGCAACAGTTGCAGTTCTTGTAGCAGCAGTTCTTCTTGCTGTTGTGCTTATCAAAAAGTACATTCGTGTCCGCAAGACACTTGTTGACCAGGAAGAGCTCCTTAACGAGGTGGGCAACCTTAACCGTGAGATTATCAAGCTTTCAAACGAGAAAGAGAAAATCCTTGCTATGAAGGTTTCACAGCTCGGTCTCAAGCCCGGTGAGAGTGCTTATGTTGATAATCAGGACGAAACAGCAGAGGGCGAAGAGGGCGAGAAAAAGGCTGACGGTGAGGTTGACAAGACAGCCGACGACTACAGCCGTTTCTACAAGTGTACACAGGTTGACCTCGAGCTTGAAAATTATGTTGCTCCCGAGTATGACAACGAAATCACACTTCCTGAAATCTGTGATATGTTCCGCAACTTTGCTTGCTCAAGACTCGGTCTTTTCTACGAAATCAAGGTTATCCGCCTTTTCCTTTCAGCATTTGCATCAACACGTCTTATCATCCTTCAGGGTATTTCCGGTACAGGTAAAACGTCACTTGCTTACGCTTGGGGTAAGTTCTTGCAGAATGACGTAACAATCGCATCTGTTCAGCCGTCATGGCGTGACCGTACTGAAATCTTCGGTTACTTTAACGAATTTACAAAGCGCTTTAACGAAACAGAAGTTCTTAAAAAGATGTATGAAGCTACTTTCAAAGAGGACATCTTCATCACCGTTCTTGACGAGATGAACATCGCCCGTGTTGAGTACTACTTCGCAGAGCTTCTTTCAATCCTCGAAATGCCGTCACGTGACGAGTGGGTTGTTTCACTTGTTCCGAGCGTATGGCCGACTGACCCGAAGCACGTTATCGACGGTAAGTTAAAGCTTCCCGAGAATATGTGGTATATCGGTACAATCAACAACGACGACTCAACATTTGCCGTTTCCGATAAGGTTTATGACCGTGCTATTCCGATTGACCTTAACAGTAAGGGTAAATTCTTCGAGGCACCGTATACAGAAAATCTTACACTCAGCTACAAGCACCTTGAGGCAATGTTCAGAGATTGCCAGACAAAGTACAAGGTATCTGATGAAAACCTTAAGAAAATTGAAGAGCTTGACGACTATGTTATTGAACATTTCCGTCTTGCATTCGGTAACCGTATTGTTAAGCAGCTCAAGGAATTCGTTCCTGCTTATGTTGGTTGCGGCGGTACAGAAATCGACGGTATCGACTTCGTTCTTGCAAAGAAAGTTTTCCGTAAGTTCGAAAGCTTGAACCTTTCATTCATCCGTGACGAAATCGACGGTCTTGTTACTTACCTTAACAAGCACTTCGGTAAGGCTAACATGAACGAATGTAAAGAATACCTCCAGCTTCTCAAGAGACTTATGTAATTTAAGCAAACTATCTACTCTCAAAAGGGGACATAATCCATGGAAAAATCTTATCTTGAATTATATCTTGAATATAAGGATTCCCTTGCTTCCCTCACAACGGACAATGTGTTTTACGATGCTATGGAAAACTGCATTGACACCGGTGAGAACAAGTATTCCTTATTCAACAGATATTTTGAAAAGAAAATCGACCTTAAATGGGTTGAGGAAATTGAAGCATGTATCATTCCCCTTGATAACATTATGCGAGTTCCTCGTAAGTTCATTGTTCAGGAAGAGGAAATCGTGCCAATTGAACGTGCAAGAAAGATAACCAACGAGTCTATCCGCCACCTTGCACAGCACACAAATATGATTGCAAAGGTTGAGGGTGATGACGTTACCCCAAACCAGATTCTCAATGTTTTCAGAGAAGAAAGCTTCGAGGTTTACGAAAACAGATTCGTATACACTCTTATGCAGAACCTCATCCGCTTCATTGACATTCGTTACAATGTTCTTTTCAATGTTTCGGACGATGACAATATGGCTTCTCTTAAAATGGAAAGTGATTTTACACGAGGCCGTGAAAAGGTTACATACAAGCTTGAGGTTGCCGCACAGTCGGGCGGCGGTGAGCTTGACGACACAGCAACAGGTCTAGAGGGCGAGAACGCATCCGCATTCCAGAGAATTGAGAGAATTAAGAAGATTATCAACGAGTATGCACACTCTGCGTTTATGAAGGAGTTGCAGAACTGTGTTCCTGTTCGTCCTCCGATTATGAGAACGAACGCTATTCAGAAAAACCCTAACTTCAGAGCTTGCCTTAAGCTCTGGCAGTTCATCCAGTCATATACTGACCTTGGTTACGAGATTACCGTCAAGGAATCCAACGATATGGTCAGCGACGAGTACAGAAATCAGCTCAACCAGATGATGGCGCTCAACTATATGATGCTCAAGGCAAACACCCTTTCCGAGGATGCCGTCGGTAAGCAGAAGCGCCGCAAGTTGAAGCCGAAGCTTCTCAAGCGTCTTGCAGAGGAGCTTGTGCTCGACTACGATATGGAAGACGTCGAAATCCAGCGTGTTTTTGTTGAGGAAGTTAAGCGAGTCAGCAAAAAGAAAATGGAAGGCGAAAAGAAAATCCAGGAAGCTATCCAGCGTGCTCTTGATTCCGAAAATGCACGTAAAAAGGCAATCGAGGACAAAATCAAAGCAAAAATCGCTCACGAAAAAGAGATGGAGCGTCGCCGCATAGCACGAGAGAAAGAAAAAGAGCGTCTTGCAAAGCAGAAGGAAAAGGAACGCATTGCAAGAGAAAAGGCTCGGGAAAAAGCTCGCAAGGAGAAGGAGCTTGCACTCGCAAAGGAGCGTGCCCGCAAAGAGAGAGAAAGAGCTCGAATTGCAAGAGAGAAGGAAAAGGAACGTCTCCGCATCGAGAAAGAAAAAGAAAAGGCAAGACTTCTCAAGGAAAAAGAGAGAGCAGAAAAGCTTCGTCTTCAGGAAGAAGAGCGTCTTGCAAAAGCAAAGCAGCGTGAGGAAGAGCGTAAGGCTCGTGAAGAGGCAAAGCGACTTGCTCTTATTGAAAAAGAAAAGGCTGCAAAGGCAAGGGCTAAAGAAAAAGAGCGTGCCGCAAAGGAGCTTGCACTTCAGAAAGCAAAAGAAAAGGAACGTGCCGCAAAGCTTCGTGAAAAAGAGCGCATAGCAAAGGAAAAAGCGGCGCGGGCAGAAAAAGAACGTTTAGCCCGTGAAAAGGCTAAAGAGAAAGAACGTGCGGCAAGGGCACTTGCTGCCGAAAAAGCTAAAGCAAAGGCAGAGGCTGAAAAGCTTAAGGAAAAAGAGCGTATAGCTAAAGAAAAAGCCGCTCTTGCTGAAAAAGAGCGAATAGCTCGTGAAAAGGCAAAGGAAAAAGCGGCTAAGGAGAAAGCTGAATTAGCCGAAAAAGAACGCCTTGCAAGAGAAAAGGCTAAAGAAAAAGAGAGAATTGCCCGAGAGAAAGCCGCCGAAAAGGCAAAGGCTGACAAAGAAAAGGCAAAACTCAAGGAAAAAGAACGCATTGCAAAAATGAAAGCGGCTCAGGCGGAAAAAGACCGAATTGCTAAAGAAAAAGCAAAGGAAAAGGAACGCCTCGCACGTGAAAAGATTAAAGAGCAAGAGCGTTTAGCCAAGGAAAAGGCAAGAGAAAAAGAGCGTATCGCTCGTGAAAAGGCCAAAGCCAAGGCAAAAGAGCAGGAGCGTTTAGCCCGTGAAAAAGCCAAGGCTAAAGAAAAAGCTCTGCGAGAGAAGAGTAAAGCTTCTTCAAAGAAAGCCGAAGAGACTGAATAATATTAAATTTACCGATTAACGGATTTTCGGAGGAAACCAAGAATGCAGAAAAGGAGATTTGAAAAGGTTGCGGTTGTGCTCCTGAGCATCGTAATGCTTATGACATCAACCGGAATAGTTTCATCACTGGCAGTCAATGTCAGTGAGTCTTCGGCTGCGTCCGTTTCCACATCCACAACTTCTTCAACAGCTTCAAGCGTTACACGGGAGGGTGGCTCAATCACTTCCTCATCCGTAGCACAGGAGGGTGGTGCCGTTGTTACCGACAACGGTGACGGAACAAAGGAAAATCCGTATAAGATTACAACTGCCGAAGAGTTCCTTGCAATCGGAAACAAGGTCAACAATACTGCAAGTGCGGATAAATACTTTGTTCTTGCAAATGATATCGACCTTTCCGGTGTAACTGCAAAGGATTTCGAGGGCGGCTCACTTGTCGGTACCGACAAGACATTGAGTGCAACAAGCGCAAATGTATTCATTGTTCTTGACGGTAACGGCTATAGCTTAAAGGGACTTAATGTTGAATTCACAAAGGGTACAGAGGCATCTGTCTTCGGTGTACTCAATTCAAAGTCGGTTGTTAAGAATATTAAAATCGACCGTCCCGTAATCAAGTCAACATCAGACGAGATGGCAAATCTTGCCCTCGTTGCAACAGAAAACAAGGGTACAATCAGTGCCGTTGAAATTGCATATCCCGTTATCACTGCAAAAGCTGCAGTTAATACTGCTTTTGTTGTTGCAGTCAACGAGGGTACGGTTTCCGACGTCGCTGTTAAGGGTACTCATACCAATATCAGCGCCGCAACTGCAGACAGCCATACAATTTCTTCTGTCGGCACAGTCGGTGCTGTTGCTGCGCTCAACCACGGTACTGTAGCAAACGTTTCCGCAATCAATGTCGGAATGTTCATTCCCGAAGCAGAGGGTGCTGTCGTTTTCGGCGGTGTTGTCGGTGCAAACTCGGGCTCTGTTCTTGCAAGCGTTTCAACAGGTAACGTAATGGGCGGTAAGGCTTCCGACGTTGTCGGCGGTGTTGTCGGTAAGGCTGTCAACCCTGTTGGCGGTGAAGAGGCAACATCAACTCTTACAAACAACTATACTCTCGTTGCAATTTCAAAGTCAGTTTACGGCTGTGCGGTTATCGGCTCGGCAGGTACTGCGGAAATGATTAAGGATTGCTACTGGTCAAGTGCTGTCAGCGGTAAGGACGTTATGGCAACTGACTTCGGTGCAGGTGTCAACGAGATTTCTTCACGTTTCATCATCATACCCGAGGGCAAGACAGCTTCACTTTCCGCAACGGATGTTAAGTCAACCGTATTCGGCAAGGCGGCAGTTGAGCTTGACGGCGAAATCACCGTTAAGGGTGATGGTGTCAAGGCACAGTCAGCAGACGGTAAGGCAGAAATTACTGCTGAAACTGCGGGCAAGGTGGCTTACGCAACCTACACAGCAAAGCTTACTCTTCCTGCAAACGTCGGTTCGTCAAAGGCAAGCAACGTACTCAAGCAGTATCAGAAGGTTTACCTTCTCACAGTTGCAAAGGATGCAGAGGGCGACGGAACAGTTGAAAATCCGTTCGTGATCAAGTCCTCGGCTGACCTTGCAATGTATAATTACGTTCCGTCAATGAACGCAGTTCTCGGCGGTGACATCGAGACAGGCGCAACTGTTCCCGCAATTAAGGGCACATTTGACGGTAATGGCTACACAATCAGCGCATCAAAGCCGCTTGTTGCTAACATTTACGGCACTCTTAAGAACGTGAATGTGATTGTAACGGCAGACATCAGCTCCGCAGTTCTCGGCAACGCAATCGGCGCAAACGTCAGCGGTGTTGCGGTTTCAATGGCTGACGGTGTCAAGCTTAATGTTCAGGCAAACAACAGAGGTATCCTCTTTAACAGAATTGGCGGTCAAAGTGTGATTGATGACTGCCACGCACAGGGCGAAATCCTCATCTGTGCAGATAAGGCAACTGCAATCGGCGGATTTGCAGGTCTTGTGAACGGCAAGGCAACCGTTACAAACAGCGGTGCTGTTACAAGCATCACTCTCGGCGAAGGCTTCACGGCTGAAAAGACAGCAGGCTTCGTCGGCAGTATCACAGCAGATGACGTAACAATTTCGAACTGCTATACGGACGGCGAGAGCGAGTTTATCGCAGATATGCCCGAAAAGATTAAGCTCGAAAACATCGTTACAGGTTGGTCATTTGACGGCGGCAATGTCGGCTTCTTCACAGGTAACGGCGGCGAGTTCACAGCAACTCTTCCTGCAATCAAGACATTTGCAGACTCTGCTGCAGAGGATTATAAAGTAATCTGCGACGGCGAAAAGCTTGTTTCCTCTGTAAGCGTTGCTGACGGTAAGCTCACACTTAAGGTTGAGCGTGCTCAGGGTGTTGTAACAGTTAAGGCTCTTCCCGTAACTGTTGTTAACAAGAAAACAGGACTTTCTGCAACAATCAATGTTTCTAACGGACTTGAAAAGGATGCAGAGGGCAGATATATAATTTCAACGGCTTATGACCTTGCTTATATGAGCGAGAACATTGCCGAACTTGCTAACGCAAGCTTCATTATGACAGCGGATGTTGATATGTCCGTAGTGGACGGCTTTGCTCCGGTCGGCGGTGCAGAGGTTGCGTTCAGCGGTATCTTCGACGGTAGCGGTAAGACTGTCAAGAACCTTACAATCGACGGCACAGCAAAGGTCGGTCTCTTCGGAGTGCTTGACAGCGCAACTGTTAAGAATGTTAAGCTTGTGAATGTAAACGTTACCTCAACAGGCGGTTATGCCGCTGTGCTTGCAGGTCAGGTGACAGGCAACACAGTTATCAGCGGTGTTACGGTTGAGGGTGCAAAGGTTGAGTCACACGACCTTTACACAGGTGTTATTGTCGGTGCGATAGATAGCGAACTCGCTCCGTCAATCACAGACATCACACTCAAAAACAATTCGGTTAATTCCGATTCAAATTATGTCGGCGCTCTTGCAGGCCGTGTAAACGGCAATGCGACAGTAAGCGGCATCACGGTTGAAGAATTCACCGTGAGCGGTGCAAGCTATGTCGCAGGTGCAGTCGGACTTGCACAGGGTGATGTAAGCCTTGCAGATATCACAGTAAGCGGTGCAACCGTTAGCGGTGTTTCCGAGGTTTCGGGTATTGCAAGCGGTAACGGCAATGCTGCAATCAAGAATTCTGCAGTCAAGGCTTCAAAGATTTCGACAATCGCAATCACTTCCGCAAACACAGCGGGCGGTGTTTCAGCAGTATTCAGCTCGGCTATCGAGAACGTAAGTGTTGAAAACACAACAATTTCTGCAGGTGTTGCAGGCGGTATCGTCGGCAAGACAAATGCAGACAGTACACTCACAATCAAGAACGCAAGCGTTAAGGCTTGTAACATAAATTCTTCGGATGCAAACACAGTTGCCGCAGGTATCCTTGGTGTTCATAACGTCAAGGGCAATGTTGCAATTGAGGCTGTGCTCGTTGACGAAAACACAGTAATCAGCGGTGCGGCTGTCAGCGCAGGACTTGTCGGTGACTGCTCAGGTGCAGACAGCGTGCTTGAGGTAACCGATGCAAAAACTCTTGCAACCGTAAACGGCAGTATGACAGCAAACGCAATTGCTTCTGCAGGTGCATTGGGACGTATCGGTGTTTCTGCTGTTAATAATGTTTCACTCAAAGCGGTTAAGGTTGGCGGTAGTGTCAGCGGTGCGGCGGCAGTCGGCGGTATCGTTGGTATTGTCAAGGACGGCGAAGCATACAAGGGTATCAGAGCTATTGTTTCCGACGCATCGGTATTTGCACAGATGAATGTTGCAGATGCTTCCTCCGCAGGTGTTATCTTCGGCGAGGTTGAGGGCAACGTAATCAATCCCGAATACACAGTTCTTGCAGTTAAGAACGTTGTTCTTACATCATATTACGGTGTAAATGCTTACCCGACAGATGCTTTTGCAGGCGGCTACACAGATTTGAACGACGGTATTGTTCCGTCAGTTGATACACTCGAAACCGACGAAGAAACAACAGTTAAGCTCTACGGCCTTCCGACGGTTGACGGCTATGTCTTCGACTCCGAAGCAGGCTGGTCTTCAGAATCGGCAGACAGAGTTCAGGTCGTTTCTTCAAGCGAAAAAGAGGTTGTTCTCAAGGCAGAGCGCCGTGCACAGGTCAGCGTAGTTGCTTACTATGTGCTTGAGAGTGACCCGCAGGTACGTGTACCGGTTTGCTTTAACATTGTTTCAAATGTATACGAGCCTTTGAACGGAAGCGGCACACAGGACGACCCGTATCTTGTAAATAATGCATACGACCTCGAAGCTGTTTCACAGTATGCCGATAAGGGTGCTTACTTCGCACTCACCGAGGATATTGTTCTCACAGATGCCGATTACGAATTCGGCGGTGCGTTCTACAATCTCGGCAACGGTATTGTTTCAATCGGCAGTTTGGATAAGCCGTTCAACGGTGTATTCACAGGTCTTTACAACGGCAAGGTTCATTCAATCACAGGTCTTAAGATGTCGGGCGGCACATTCGGCGGTCTCTTCGCAGTCGCTGACGGTGCAACCGTTACAGACCTTGTAATAAACGGTGCGGAAATTAGCGCAACGGCAAACGCAGGTATTCTTGCAGGCAGAGCAAGCAACTCAACCTTTAAGAATATCACAGTAACAGCTTCAACCGTTGAAGCTACGGGCTTCGGCTGTGCGGTCGGCGGTGTTGTCGGTTATGCAGAGGCAACTACTGTTGAGAGCGTAACACTCAATTCTGTTACTGTCGGCACAACTGCAGAAGCAACAGACGCAACAGTTGAGGTTGCAGGCGGTGTTGCAGGTATCTTCGACGGTGTTGTCAAGGCTGTAACATTGAGCGGTGCGGTTGTAACTGCGGATGACATCGGTGCAGGTGCAGTCGCTGTTGCAAACAGCGGAACTTATATTTCCGACACAAGCCTTTATGTTCAGGTTAAGGCTTCGGTTGCAGGCGGTGTAATCGGCGAGGCGAAGGACACAATGTTCCTGAGCATCAGCGGTGCGTCTGTCAGCGGTAAGGTTGAGGGCAACTCAATTTCTGCAGGCATTATCGCAAAGGTTTCTTCTGCAGACGAGGCAAAATCCTTCGACAAGCTTAAGAATTCACTCATCAGCGACACGGTAGTCACCGCAAAGGTTGCAGGTAACGGTATCAATGCTGTTGCAATCGGTGAGGTTGACGAAAGAATAGCCGTTGATAAGGAAAATACAACGACAAACGTATTTGAAAATGTTTACTACTCGTCATATCAGAATTCTCTCGGTGCTTTCGGCACACAGGAATTCAACGCTTACCAGAACAGCGAGTATGAAATAATTGATTTGAGTGCTGTTTATTACAGCGCAAACGGTGAGGTTTCCGACTCTGTCAAGCTCTCAACTGAATTCACAGCTCTTGCAGACGACAGCATCGTAATCAGCGGTGCAGACGGAACCTACAAGTCCTTTACCGCAGGTGGCAAGAACTTTGAGCTTAAGGATATCACTTCTTCTCCGGAGGGTCTTGTGACTTACGATGCACAGAACGATGCAGTCAAGCTCAACGAAGTTCCTGCAAAACCCGCAAAGCTCGTCTTTGTTTATAACGGCGGACTTGAAATTGCAATTGACATTGAAGCAGACTATGCGGATGCAACCGAAAATGCTGTTAACGTCAGCGTACAGCTGGTCAATGCAACATCGGACACAGAGCTTTCCGACAAGCTTGTCGGTGTAATGCTCAAGTCAAAGGTTGACGGCGAGGCAAAGGCATCCGACTTCTTCGCAACGGCTGATTCACAGCCGGCTTCAATCGGAGCAGTTGAGGTTGCAGACGGCGAAATCTATGTGAGTATGCACCTTTCCGAGGGTTGCACATTCAGCGTAAATGCGCTTGACGAGAACTCAAATGAGCTTCTCACCGAGGATGCAGGCAACGAGGGTGTTCTTGTTACTGCAGGCGAGGCAAAGAGCATCACACTCACAGTAACTATTGAGGACGAAACCGACGGTGCTTGGGGACTCAGAAGTCTCTGGACAGTAATCGGCAAATAAAATTTTAAAGAAAGGGGCGGTGTTACAATGTTGAAAAAGTTTCAGTTTTACAAAAACATAATATTGGTTGTGGCATCTGCCCTTACTCTTGTAGCAGTTACCTTTGCGTGGTTCAGCACTACTTACAACAATTCGCTCGATTACATACAGGCAGAAATCGGCGGCGACATTGTAAACGTTGAGTTTTACCAGGCGGACGAAAACGAAGATTATCTTCCGCTGGAGGGTAACATCGAGCTTACGGATTTTGTTCCGGGCAGCTACAACAAATATAAAATGATTGTTACCACAAAAACAGCAGACCCCCTTAATATGAACTTCGGCATTTCGGGTCTTCCCGAGGATATGAACGAGGATCTTAAGGCTTCTGTCTGTATCAAGTACAGTCTTATGTCTGCCTCAAAGCAGACCGCCGCAGACGGTACGGTTTCTTATGTTGACGGCACTCTCATTTCGGAATCAAACGGCTATGTTCCGCTTTCCGAATTAACAGACGGTGCTATTTTCAGCGGAATTTCGCTCGAGAATTATCAGTCAACCTCGGCGGACGATTTTGTAATTTATTACGAAATCGGACTTTCGGAAGACAGCCCGTCAACAATTGAGGGTCTTTCCTCTTCTCTTGGCGATGTTAAAATCAGCGCACAGCGTATAGGATAAAATGAAAAAGACTAAAAAGATTTTCAGCCGAATTATGTCGGTGATCTCAATTTTAATTTTCCTTTTCGGTCTTGTGGTTTTCGTTTCCGTTCTCAATGCTTCTGCAGGCAAGGTGCCGAGCGTTTTCGGTTTCAGCGTTTTGCAGGTAAGTTCGGGCAGTATGGAACCCGAACTGATGACAGGAAGCGTTGTTGTCGTGAAAGAAACGGATGTCTACACACTCAAGGTTGGCGACATCATCAGCTTTTACTCGACGGATAAATCCATTGAGGGCAAGGTTAACACCCACCGAATTGAAAAAATAGAGTACAGTATGGGTACGGCACGAAGCCCGATTTTTACAACCAAGGGCGACGCTAACCGGAATGTTGACACCGAAAAGGTAAGGTCGGCAAACGTTATCGGCAAGGTTGTTTACGACCTTGGAACGGTCAGCGGCTCGGTTATCAGCGTTTTTCAGAACCCGAATGTTATTTTCTTTGTAATTGTTCTTCCGCTGATTTTTATTACTTTCGGCGAAGCGGTCAATCTTGCAACGCTGATTGCAAAAAGTAAGTACGATAAAGAGGAAGATGAAGATGCAAACGCAGAAGAAAAAATTTAGCATTCTGTTAACCTCTTTAGTCATTTTTATCGCTGTTGTAGCGGTCGGAGTTGTGTACATTCCGTCAGTTATGGGGCTTGACGCTTATTCAATTGAAACGGGAAGTATGGCAACAACAATCCCCGAGGGCAGTATGGTCTATGTCCGCCCTTATGTAAATTTTGAGGATTACGAGCTTTACGATGTTGTCACCTTTACCGACCCCGTGACAGAGAAAAGCTTTACTCACAGAATTATTGAAATAAATTCGCTTGATCAAACCTTTAAAACAAAGGGCGATGCTAACACAGAGCCCGACCTTGAACCAACACCGTTCAGTATGGCTGTCGGCAAGGTTGAGTTTTCAATCCCGCTTCTCGGTTATGCGGCAACTTTTCTTAAAAACACCGTCGTCAAGATTGCGATAGCAGTTATCTACATCGCATGGGCGGCTATCGAGATAGAACTTTATTTAACAGAAAGGAAGAAGAGATATGACTAAAAGATTGATATTGTTTGTAGCTTCCTTGGCTGTTATTCTGGGTCTTATGACCTCTGGCAGTTCCTTTGCGTGGTTTGCTTCTTCAACACAGAAGAGCCAGAGCATCTCGGTTTCTCTTGTAAACAGCATCCACACAGCACATCTTGCAGATTTGCAGGCACCTGCAAACACCATTATCGTTCAGGGCGACAACCTTGTTAACCTTGACGGTAAGTCTGCAAGCCTTCAGCTTGAAAATCAGTCAACAACCGAAACACAGCTTCGTATTTCCATTGAATACACAAGCTACCGTTCGGGCAAGGCAGAGCAGGTAATCTACTCTGCAAGCGAAGAGGATGACATCATTGTCGAATTCGCTTCAAGTGCCTGGGCAAAGAATGTTAATGTTGCGGGCGTGACTTATTTCTATTATATGGGCGGCAGTTATCCTGCTGACACCATTACAAACATCGATGAAGTTCCTGCAATTTCACCCGATGTCAGCCGAATTCCCGCAATTTCAAAAATTGCTTACAAGGACGACGTTTCCTACGCTTATTCGGGACAGAAGATAAACGTCAAGGTACGTTTCGAATCAAAGCAGGCGGAGAATGTCACTTGGTCGGCTATTGATTCTTATGAAGTTTCGGGCTTGGGTGAATAAGCCGTGAAAATCAGAAATGTTTTGTTCAACATTCTGGCCATTGTAACCGTGCTGGCTGTCGGCTTTGTCGGCTTCAATCTTTTGTCGGGCGCCAAGGGCTATGCTGTTACGAGTGACAGTATGAAAGACACGCTGAACACGGGCGATGTGGTTTTTGTAAAATCAGTAACATTTGACGAGCTGCAGGTCGGTGATGTTATAACCGTAGCTTCGTCGGGAGGCGAAAGATTTTTCACACACAGAATTGTTGAAATAAATAAAACTGACAGAACAGTTACAACCCGTGGCGATGCAAATGGCGCAGACGACCCGATGCCGACCGAAGAGGAAAGAATAGTCGGCAGGATGTGGTACAGCGTTCCGCTTCTCGGATTTATCACGATTGGTTTTTCGTACGTTTCGCAGTCCGCAGGACTTCTGATTCTTGCCGCAGTTGCGGTTGTGTTCGTTGTTCTGAATTCTATACTTACAAAATCTAAAAAAAGGAGAGGTGAAAGCGATGAGTAAATTTAAAAGATTTTCTGCCGCAGTAATGGCACTCACTTTGGTGCTTTGTGTCGGATATTTTTCAGTTATGTCGCCCACCTCTGCCTGGTTTTATAACAGCGGTGTAATCGACAGCGGAAACAGCTTCGTTTTCGGCGACCTGTCGGTGGACACCTCATTTACTTCAACCGAAAAGCAGGTTTTTGATGCCGCAACAAAGTTTGCAGACCCCGACGAGGTTTTGTTTGACGAAGCTATCAAGGTCAATGAAATTCTTGTTTACAACTCGGGAACAATTCCTGCAAGGGTTTATGCCGACGTTGTCAACACGGGTACAGACAAGGGTCTTCGTTGGTTTGTGTATGACGACACAATGCTCGTTGACGGCAGTGTTAAAAAGACAATTGAATCCGTTTTGCCCGAGATGACTGACGAGGCGCTTTATGCTTACGATAAAGGCGAGGACGGCAACAGCGGACACTATATTCTCCTCAACCCGGGTGAGATTACAACAGTTAAAATCGCAACGTGGATTGAGTACGATTATGTTGAAAATGAGCTTAAAAACGGCGAAGCTCTCGACGGATACGAGGTCGAAATGTCATTGATTGCCACACAGGACGTTGACGGCGCACTTGAAAGATAAAAAAGCGAGGTGACAAGGATGTTGCATAAACTTAACAAAAGAGCAGTTGTTATAATCGTTGCAGTTGTTGCGATTGTGGCAGTTGTCGGCAGTTCGTTGGCATGGTTTGCAACACGCAGCTCCTTGTTCCAGCAGTTAACTCTCAACTCCTTTGATGTCGGTGCAGAGGTTTATTTTGTTGACGGCAACTCAAAGGTGAGTGCAGAGGATTACACAGACGAAAACGGACTTTATGTTCTGAGTCTTAACGAGGCAGATGTTAACTACATAGGCAACCTGCGTGCAGGTGTAACGCTTGACGGCGGCTCGGCTTGTGTGCGTGTAACAATGAACCACCAGTGGACTTCCGCAGACGGCGAAGTTCTCCAGCGCAGTGTGGCTGTTCCGTACGAGTTTGGCGAGCTCTGGTTTGATAACCGCAACACGGACTACAGCGTTTACTATGCCGGCGAGGATATGTCGGGTAAGGCTACATTTGAAGCTGCCGATTTTATAACAGGCTTCTCGGAGGCTGATTTTGACACGGCAGACCTTGCGGACGGCACACAGGTAAAGGTGCTCATTCAGGCAGATGCGGTTCAGGTTAACCGTTATCCGCAGTTGTGGAACATTGAAAAACTCCCGTGGAAATAATGGAAGTTGATTTTTATGTCGAATAAGAAAAAGAAGCCTGCGGCAGGAAAATCTGTCGCAGGCAAAACTAATTCGGGGCAAAAAAATCCCGAAAAAGCAAAAAAGCAGATAGAAAAACAAAAAGCCGAAGCCAAAAAACAGGCACAGCGTGTCCGTGAAGAAAGGCAGAAGGCTGAGCGTGAGCGTGCCCGAAAGAGCGAAGAGATACAAAAACGCCGTGAAAAGCAAAAGGCGAAGGAAGAGAAAACCGAGAAGAAAAATGAAGCAAAAGAAAAGGTTGCTTCGGGCTTTAAAAATGTTGCAGGCTCTTTTAAAGGTACGGCATCTGCATTCGGGCAGAAGATAAAGTATTACACAAGCAAGGAATTTCTCGGTTCGTTTCACTACACACGAATTTTAGTTTTTATCGTTTTGCCGCTTGTGCTCATCGGTGTCGGCATTTATATGTTTTTGCAAACACCGCTTGTCAATGTCCCGCCCGAAATCCGCAATCTTGAATTTAATGGCAGACTTGAAAGCTCACTCACGGCAAAAAGCTCCGCTTTCAGCACACAACAGCAGATGATGTTTATTGACTCTGTCGGTGCGCACGGCGGCGATGACTTTGAGTTTTATATCAATACCGAAATCACTCTTGACGACAACGGCGAAACCGATTCTCTGCGCTTCGGCAATCCGCAGTCGAACGACTGTGTTCTGGTCGCAACTGTTTATGACGGAGACGGCAGAGTGCTTTACCGCTCGCTCGGACTTGAAAGCGGCAGGGAAATAAACGAGGCAAAGTTTTTTGAAGAGGTTGAATACGGCACACACGAGGTCAAGGTTGCCGTGAACGCTTATGACAGCCGCACAAACGAAAAAATTGCTACAAAATATGCAGAGATAATACTCTCGGTTGGTGTATAAATGAAAGAGAAGAAAACGAAAATTAAAACGGCAATTATAATCGCAGTTTCGCTTGTTGCGATTGTCCTTTCCGTGCTTGTGCTGGTGCAGGTTGTGCCGAAGGTGCGGTTGAACCTTGCGGACGGCGGAACGGTTTGCGACGGAGTTTTGCCGAGTGTTGATGAAGCCTTGCACATTACGGATGTGCCCGAGGGCGAAATCCGTTACCTTATAAATAAGCGTATGCACTTTGACAGCCCGTATTCCCTCGGTGATGTGATGCTCGAAAACCCCGAAAGCTGTGGCTACGACCTGCAGTTTGTGATTTACAACACACAGGGAGAGATGATTTACACCTCTCCGATGATTGCCCCGGGACAGTATCTCGAAAAAGACAAGCTGACGGCTGTTCTGAAGCCGGGAGAATACAACTGCTCGTACTCCGCTCTTGCATACCGGAACGGCGAGCTTATGGGCGAGGTCAACGGCGTTGTGAATGTTACGGTGAAATAGTTTATTTGGTTTTACAAAATTTCAAAAGGAGAGATATATATGGGAAACACTTTTGCATCAATTCACGTTTTAGGTGCAGATATGGAAATGGTTGATTGTGCATTGGCAAATTACCAGCTTGAAAGCTCAAGACGTTTCAGTGCGGATTTTGATAATAATAGAATAAACACCGATTTCTTAAATGAAAATGATTCTAAACAGATTTTAGCAGTTTTAGATTTGTTAAAAAAATATGAAATGAACGAAGAAGAGTTCTTTTGCTTAAACCAAGAGAATTTTATAAGCATATTTTCAGATTTTATCGTGTTTGAAAACGTAGATGATGTTGCTAAAAATTATTTTGAAAATTTCAATTGCATAGCCATTGCAGTTGGTCTTCTGGATGGTGATATATTCTCTGTGAATATTTACAAAGAAGGCGAACTGATTGACGGAATGGTTATCGGTGAAAATTTGCAGGAATTCGGGTTGACGGCAAGAGAGATTAAACCTGACAAGGTGGAAAAATATTTTTCATTAAATCCTGATGAATTTAATGAGATTTTAAAGCTCGGTGATTGTGAATTGATTTGTGAAAAATTTTCATCGGCACTTAATATAAAACTTGACCCGAAAGAAGTTAATTTCAAGAATAAAAGTGTAGAGAAATTTGTTTATTAAAACAAAAAGGAACTCGAAATAAATCGAGTTCCTTAATTTTTTATGTAAGCAATCAGTCAGCGATGATTTCTCCCATCATACCCGGCTTTGCGAATGCTGCGTTTGACTCGTCTGTGTCAATGTGCATTGCGAGAGCGTAGCTCGGGCTTACACGAACAACAACGTCACCGAAAACGAGTGAACGTCCGTCAGACTCAACCTTAACGCTTACGATCTGCTTGTCGCTAACACCGTACTTCTCTGCATCTTCGGGAGTAGCGTGGATGTGACGCTTTGCAACGATAACACCCTCGTTGAGCTCAACCTCACCCTTGGGGCCAACAAGCTTACAAGCACCGCTGTCTGCAATGTCGCCTGACTCACGGCAGGGAGCAACTGCACCGATTGAACGAGCGTCAGAAGCTGAAAGCTCAACCTGTGTGTCGGGACGTGTAGGACCGAGGATAGAAACAGCGGGGAAGCTGCCCTTTGCACCGATAACCTGAACACGCTCTTCACAAGCGTACTGACCCGGCTGTGAAAGGTCCTTTTTCTTTGTCAATTCGTAACCTGCACCGAAAAGTGTTTCAAGGTCTGCCTTTGAAACGTGAACGTGACGTGCAGATGTTTCAACCAAAACTTCCTTTTTCATTGGAAAAACCTCCGTTAATATTTTTATCCATAAAATTATATGACAATCTGCGACAAAATGCAAGAGGTTACAATAAAGAAAGCGAATTTGTTTCAACAAAGAAAACGGGTTTGGTTCCCTACGGAGCGGCTTGATAATAACATTTTCTTAACAAAAATAAAATATTATGAAAGCATCCGATTATTGAATATGGGTTGATTTTTAAGGAGGAATTAAAATGTTCCGAAAATCCGCAAATTTTCACAAAATCCTTGCCTTTGTTGTTTCAGTTATACTGTTAATGACATCGTTTACTTTTTCGGTAAATGCCGAGGACAAAACAAAAAAAGCATTGCCTCTTTCTGCAGGAATTGAAGCACTCCGAGACCAGTTTGAAAGCGGAGTTGCCGACGAATGCGACGGCTATGCACTCGACTACTGCTACTATTCGCCCGCAGGTGAGGGTGACAGCGAGAAATACCCCGTTGTTATTTACCTTCACGGCATAGGTCACGGCTCATATGTCGGCTCACAGCTTGACGACAGCACAATGGCAACGTGGGCGGCTGCGGAGCTTCAGTCAAGGTGGAGCGACACGGGCGGAGCTTACATTCTTTTACCACGATGCCCCGAGGATGAGCTTGAATATTGGAACGAATCTCTCGTTGACCCTCTTCGCACTCTTATCGATTGCTTTATCAGCGAGCATTCGGAGAATGTTGACACAACAAGAATTTTTGTCGGCGGCTCATCGGCAGGCGGCGAAATGACATGGGATATTGCGATTGAATATCCCGAATATTTTGCAGGCATTTATCCGCTTGCGGCAACAGGAACAAGAAGTGTTGACGACATAAAAAAGACCAAGGATGTTTCAATCTGGGTTTTTGCAAGCAAGCTTGACCCGATTATAAGCTACGTTACAAACACCTTGCCGCAATGGAATAAAATTTGCAAATACAATTCTAATCCCGAAAATTGCCGTCTTTCAAGTTTTGATACGGTTACAAATCCTGACGGAAGCAAGGGTGATTCCAACCACCGACTTTATACCACAATAATGTACGACTTTTTTACGGTTGACGGCGGTGTTTACCCCGAAGTAACAACTGTCAACGGCAACGACGAAACTGTAAAAATCGAAAACCCGAACGGTATGATTTCGTGGATGTGCAACACTCATTCGTCGTTTGACGGAACAGCCTCGGACGATGACGCATCAGTTAATATTATCGAGTATATGTTCATTCCTTTAAGAAACCTGATGTTGAAAATAGCTAATTTGTTCCAGAAGCTTCTCGGGTTTGTGTAAGTTTTTTCAACCGTTAGGGCAGGTGGCTTACACCCGGCAATCACCATAAAAGCATTGACGAGATAAAATATAATAATGTATAATTGTTTTGGTGATTGAAATGGATAAAAAATATTTGATATACATTAACGGCGATTCATTGGTTGGTGAAACATACAAAAAAATTGTGGAATATTTATTCACCGGAAGCGATGTTTTTACTTACACAAAAATGGATACGGAAAAATGTATTGATGAAGATGATATAAAATATGCAGAAAACGTAAGAAAGTTTGAAAACATAATCAAAGGCTTGTCTGTCAAAAAAATCAGAACCTGTAATTATGGCTTTACTTGTGGCGGTGAAAACGAGATTTATGCAGTTTCGCTGAAAAACGAAGCTTTAAAATCTTTTATTAAAAACAAAAAAGACATCAGCAAGTGGAGTTATCCGAACTGTGTTGAAAACATCGGTTTTTATAAAAATAATAAATGCGTTTTTGCAAGCGTATCACACGAGGACATGTACCATTTGTATGTTGACTCTGCAGAAGATGTTGCTTATCTTGAAAAGATTGGCGTAGATTTTTTCGACAAGGCAGAAGTGAACGAAAACAGCTTATTTAATCTTGAATGATATAAAAAAGACACTATCACTCGAAAGTGAAAGTGTCTTTTGTTATTATGTGTCTTTAACTTAAAACTCGTAATTCGGCTTAACGATTTTGCCTGTTTCTGCAGACTCAACAATTGCGAGGCAGACCTCAACGGTCTTTGCACCCTCACGTGCGTCTGTGGGAACTTTTTTGTCGTTAAGGATGCAGTCGGCAAAAACTTCAAATTCCTTAACAGCGTTGTGGTTGTTAACCTCAAGCTCGATTGTCTGCGGCTCCTGTGTGTCACCGTTCTCGTCTGTTGTGAAGAGTGTCATTGTCGGTGAAGTGTTGTCGCAGATGATTGTACCCTTTGTGCCGTAAATAACTGTGCGCATTGTGTAGTCACGCTTACAGCCTGTGGAAACAAATACCTTACCTGCAAGGTTTTCGTCAAACTTCATGATTGCAATTGTTGCGTCGTCGTAGTTTACTGTCGGCAAAAGCTTGTGTGTACCGTATGCAAAAACCTCTTCAGGGTCGCCTGCAAGCCAACGGAGAAGGTCAACTGCGTGACATCCACCACCGATAACACCGTGACGCTTCGGGTCTGCACGCCAATGAGCAGAGCCGTCCTTGTTTTCAACAATGTGCATATAGTCGTGAGCGTACTCGGATTCAACAAAATAAAGCTCACCAATCTCGCCTGATTCGATAATCTCCTTTGCCTTTTCAAAGGAAGGTGTGAAGCGGCAGATCTGACCGACCATAAACTTACAGCCTGACTCGTCTGCAGCTTTTACGATGTCTTCAATATCCTCACGTGTAAGAGCAAGAGGCTTCTCGCAAAGCACGTGCTTGCCTGCACGAAGAAGCTCACTGCAAACCTGCTTGTGCTGCTGGTCGGGGATAGCGACAGAAACAACATTTATTTCAGGATTGTTGATAATGTCGTGGTAGTCTGTAACCCACTTTTCCTCGGGGATACCGTACTTTTCGCCTGCCTTGCGGAGTGTTTCGGGGTTAGAGTCGCAGATTGCGGCGATCTCTGCACCGTAGCTCATAGCACCCTCAAGGTGAGCCATACCGAACATCATACCTATATTACCAACAACTAATTTCTTTTCCATTGTTTTATCTCCTTTTCAAAACTCAATACCGCTATTTTACAACAAAAGTGTAGGATAATCAATATCTTATCAAATTTTTACCACCCAAAACATTCGTATCTGTACTTGATTTTATTTACGAAATAATGTATATTGATTATATATGTATAATGAGGTATTATAGGCGATGAAAAAAACTTTCAACAAAATTCCCGTTTTGCCTGCTTCACACCAGATTATCTGGTGGGTGTGCCGAGGTCTGATTTTCGCTTGGGGCGTTGTGATGCTCTTTTCGGGCTACACGACCGAATTCCTTGAAGCGGTTTTCGGAATAATCTTCACACATCTTTGGGACTTGTTCCAATGGCTCGGCGGCAAAACTTTTATAACTCAGGTGCCGTACCGTCTGCAAACGATGCTCAATGTGCTGTTGTGCTTTGCAATCGTCGTCGGAACGACAATCAACAAGTTCACAACGCTTGACATTATTGATATCCCAGAGCATTTTATGTCGGGCTATATCGCAACGGCAGGCAGCTACGAGCTGGCGATTATCATTCAGCAAAAGCGACCGAAGGACAAGGTTTTGAGTCCTGCGTTGGCGGCGATGTTTGCGCTCGCCTTCGGCGTGATGCTTCTTGTCGGCTGGGAGTTTTATGAATTCACAATGGACAGGCTCTACGGACTTAATCTCCAGCGTACTGCATTTGACACAGAAGCAGGTCTTATCGACACAATGGTTGACCTGATTGTCGGTGCGTGCGGTTCAATTCTTTCAATGTTTGTAACGGCATTCAGCAAAAACAAGAAGGGAAAGAAAAATAATGAGTAACAAAACAGTAAGAATAATTGCCCTCGTTCTGGCAGGAATAATTGCACTCGGCTCACTCTTCGGTGCAATTACTGCATTGTTGGCATAAAAAGAGATTATAAAATGAAAGCAGGTGAGTAGTTTGATAAAAAGTAAAAGAATAATATCGTTAATGCTTGCAATTGTTTTGTTTGCAGGTATGGTTGTTTCTTCCTACGCTTACAACGACAACTACCCGAACACTCACCGAAACACGGGTCAGCATATCGCAGACCTCATTGCTGTTGCAAGAACGCAGATGGGTTACAAGGAGCTTAACACCTCAACGGGTTACCCGATTGCACCCAACGCAAGCGCAGGCTATACAAAATACGGCGCATCCTTCGGTGACCCGACGGGTGAGTGGTGCGCATACTTCGTTTCGTGGTGTGCATCGCAGGCAGGTATTCCGTCTTCGGTTGTGCCACGTCTGGGTAACTGCGCCGCAACTGTTAAGTGGTATAAAAAGCATTCCGTTTTCTACGAAGGCTCTTCGGGCTACACTCCGAAGGCAGGCGACATAATTTTCTTCAACTGGGCAGGCGGCTCAACGGCAAAGCATATCGGTATTGTTACAGGTGTTTCGGGCAATAACGTTTACACAATCGAGGGAAACACAGGCAGCGACAGAGGCTATATGTGCTGTGCAAGAACACGAAGCCGCACGGCAGGTTACATAGTCGGCTACGGTGTTCCTGCTTATAACGATGCAAAAACCTATGTCGGCTCGCACTCGTTTGCAAACTCTGTTTCGGGCAGCAGTGCATCTTTCTCCGATTCAATCAAATATACAACGTCAAAGCTTGCGGTCATAACCACAACCGCAACGGACATCACATCAACAAATGCAGTTCTTCACGGCTCGGTTTCAAACGGCGGCAGACTCTTTGTTTCAACAGCAGGCTTCTTCTTCGGTACAGACAAGGTTCAGCTTGCAAAGTACCCCGTTGTTACGGCAACCAGCAAGCCCGAGTTTGAAATCGCAATGGACGTTACCGAAAAGGTCGGTGCGCTCACTCCGAACACGACTTATTATTACCGCACCTACGCTTGCATTGACGGCAGAGATTACCTCGGTCCGATGTATGCCGTTGTTACGGTCAACGATATTCCGCAAAAGCTGGTTTTAAGCGAAACCTCTGTTCACGTCGGTGTCGGACAGACTGCCGAAATTATGTGGGCACAGCTTCCTGTCGGCTCAACGGATAAAGGTGTAACGTGGACTTCTTCTGACGAAAGCATCGCAACGGTCACAAATGACGGTGTTGTCAAGGGTGTCGGCTACGGCAAGGTAACACTTAACGCAAAAACAAATTACGGAGTTGCAGATGCACAATGCACGGCTACGGTGCTTATTCCTATGCCGTACAATATGCGGCTTGTTAACGAAAGCTGTGAGAGTATCACGGTAAAATGGGATGCGGTTGAAGGAGCGACGGGTTATGTGCTTTACCGGACGGAATATTCAGGCGTCGAGCCTGTCGAGTACGCTCACATCAGCGCCGACAAAACGGAGTTTGTAGACGAAAATATAACTCCCGGCAAAAGATACTATTACAGTATGATGACCCTTGCTGAGGTGGTTGACTACAACAGTGACCCCACTCCCGTGATTTACACAACAGCAAGACTTAAAAGTCCCGAAAAGGTCTCGGCAAACAATGTCGGTGCGTTGTTGGGTGTCAGCTGGACTGCGGTTGACGAGGCAAAGGGATATATCGTTTACCGTTCAACGAGTGAGGACGGACTTTACACCATTGTGGGTGAGGTAAGCACCGAAAGCTTTGTTGACCACAACGTGCTTGCAGGCAAGACGTACTACTACAAAATCGTTGCGCAGAACGGCGACCAAAAGACGGTGAGCGACTACTCACAGACGGTATCTGTTAAGGCAAAACTTAACGAGAATATTGACCTTGAAAAGGATTCATCGATTTTGCCGTCACAAAAGCCTGTGCCGAAAAAGTCAAACGAGGCAGAAATTTCCCGCACACATCTGGGCGGCACGGTTATATTTTAAATGTAAGGACACAAGTGAAAACGCTTGTGTCCTTTTCAGGTGAATTATGAAAAAATCAAAAACAAAAGATATAATAATTGTTTCACTTGCGGCGGCGCTCATCTGTGTCTGCTCGTGGGTTCAGGTGCCCTCAGCGGTTCCGTTCACCCTGCAGACCTTTGCGGTGTTTTTTGTGTCGGCTGTCCTCGGTGCAAAAAAGGGAGTTGCGGCAACGCTTGTTTATATCCTGCTCGGGGCTGTGGGACTTCCTGTTTTTTCGGGATTTCAGGGCGGTGTTGGTGCGCTTCTGGGCAGTACGGGCGGCTACATTTTTGGATTTGTTCTTTCGGCGGCAGTTGTCGGTTTTTCCTGCGACAGATTCGGAAGAAAATTTTTGCCGAGCGTGCTTTATTCCGCCGTTGCAATTTTAACCTGTTACACATTCGGCACGCTTTGGTTTGCGTTTTTGTACGGTGACGGAAATATCCTCGGAGCGTTTACCGTGTGTGTTTTACCGTTTATTGTACCGGATATTATAAAAATAACACTTGCGCTCACCGTGGCAAAAAGGGTTGCACCTATAATAAACTGAAACAGCAGAAAAGCAAATCGCTTTTCTGCTGTAGTTTTTGTTTAGCTTTAAAATTCAGTATCAGTAATTCTTTCAACAATAAGTGTTTCGGTGTCGAAGTCTGTCGAATTTTCGTGAAGTACGATAAGCCGACCGCCTCTTTCTTTGCCGTATGTATGGTAGCCTGCACCGATTGTCTGGATAAGCTTTATTCCGTCAAGCTCGGCAACAAAGGTGTTAACGTGGTCGTGGCCGAAGAATGCCGCAACAATGTCACCTGTCTTTTTCCAGCTTTCAAATTGCGAACGGTCATCTTCGGGCGGGCAGGGTGATTCACGCACAAGACCTTCAAGGATTGAGCCCTCTTTTGGCAGGAGACCCTTGCCGTTATGCTCGACCGAACCGGGAGTGCCTTTTTCTACCACATCAAAAAGGTCAAATTCCTGGTTTACGGCAATATGCTGGAAAAGAATTGATGGGACAGGCTTGCCTCCGTTTTCCTGCTTTAGCTTTTCAGCCTTTCTTTCGTACCACGCAATCTGGTCGGGGTGAACCGTGTCGTAACCGCCGTGGGGGATTTCAAAGTGATTTTCGTCACGCATATAATCGTTTGAGTCTATACACCAGACGTTCCACGCAATCTTTTCACCGTCGGACGACATTATCGGCAGACTGCAGTTGCCGCAACCGTGCACATCTTCTTCGTTATAACAGCCACGGAAGTTTTCGTATTCCGCATAGAGGCTGATGTGGTTTTCACGGCGAAGGAACGGGCGGATTTCTTCGTCCTCGGAGTCATGGTTACCGAAAACGACAGCGAGCGGAATGTTTCTCTTGCGAACAGGCTCGGTGATTTTCTTAATCGTTTCCACCATATAGTCGTATGTATATTCTTCCCAATATCCGCTGATATTGTCGCCGCCGAAAACAACAAGGTCGGGTTGTGTGCGCTCAACGCATTGTTCAATTACGTTTACCGTCTCTTGGGATTTGTTTACAGGAATTTCGTGATTTTCGTCATCGTCCATCTCGGGCGAAACCTCGTGAATGTCTGAAAGATGCAAAATTCTGAAAGTGCCGTCGTCTCTGAAACGCAAGGGCTTCTGACGGTCACGCAAATGCTGTAATGATGTGGGATAACCTGTTGCCATAGTAACATCTCCTAAAAGTTTATATTTGAATTTTACTCCCGCACCCTTTCTTCGTCAAGAAGATATATGTATATTTTATTAAATTTATTATTTAACGAACAAAATAGTCTTGCTATTGTTCCAAGTTTGGAATATAATGTTTTCAAGAATGCTAGGGGGGTTACAAAATGATTGCTTTTATGACTGCAAATGAAGCGGCAGAAAAATGGAACATATCTCGCAGACGGGTGCTTACGCTTTGCCGTGAGAATCGAATCGAAAATGTGGCTATGCTTGGCAATATGTGGATCATTCCAATTGATGCAACAAAACCCGAAGATGCACGAACATTGAGATATACAAAAACAGAAGAAGATGTAAAGCCGTTTTTGAAATGGGCAGGTGGCAAGGGTCAGCTTCTGAAAGAAATACAGAAATACTATCCTTTTGGAGATTCAAATTTTACAAAATATGCAGAGCCACTTGTCGGTGGTGGAGCGGTTTTGTTTGATATTTTGAATAAATACGATTTAAAAGAAGTTTATATCAGCGACACAAATGCTGAGTTGATGAATACTTATAAGGTTATTCGAGATGATGTTGAAAAATTAATAAAAAAACTTAATATCCTGCAGGAAGAGTTTATACCGCTTGATGAAGAGCATAGAAAAGAATATTATTACGAAAAAAGAGAACGTTTTAATTATCTTAAAAGCACAAACAACTTTGACGTTGAGCAAGCGGCTTTGATGATTTTTCTTAACAAAACCTGTTTTAACGGACTTTATAGGGTAAACAAAAAAGGACAGTTTAATGTTCCAATGGGAGCTTATAAAAATCCATTAATCTGTAATGAAAAAAATCTGAAAGCGGTGTCAGATAAGCTGCAATTTGTTTCAATTGTTTGCGGAGATTATAAAAAGTCTGCAGATTTTATTGATGAGCATACTTTTGTATATTTTGATCCGCCATACAGACCGTTAAATCAAACTTCGGGTTTTACGTCTTACACAGAAGATGATTTTTCAGATGAAGATCAAAAGGAGCTGGCAAAATTTGTTGATGAAATGGATAAAAAAGGAGCAAGAATTGTAGTGAGCAATTCTGATCCTAAAAATGCAAATGAAGATGATGATTTTTTTGACAGTATCTATTCTTCACATACCATTTCTAGAGTGAATGCATCCAGAATGATTAACAGTAACAGCAAAAACAGAGGAAAAATAACAGAGCTTTTGATTTCTAATTTTTAAGGAGTGGATTTGATGATTAAAAACGGTAAAGGCGGAGGGAACACCAAAACAGGATTAGTTTTTGAAGGAAAAACAGATTTAGCAACTTTTTTATCAAGTCAAAACGGATACTCTGTGATTGATGGAAGAGTCTACTATAACAATGAAAAAGTTGCCAGAATATTTAAAAAGCATGGATTCTACAAGTTTTTAAAAGAACTTGGAATAGACTGGGAGAAGATAATTTCAAAGAGATTATTTCCCGATGATAGTATTTATGTTATAGTCAATAACACGCTTTTTATTATTGAGTGTAAATTTCAACAAGTTGCAGGCTCAGTAGATGAAAAATTACAGACTTGTGATTTTAAAAAGAAACAATATCAAAAATTAATGGCACAGGCAAATATAGAGGTGGAGTACATATACCTGTTGTGCGATTGGTTTAAAGATCCTAAATACAAAGATGTATTAGATTATATTATAAGTGTTAGGTGTCAATATTATTTTGAGTATATACCGTTGGCAAAATTAGGGTTACCGGTACCGCCCAGTGAAGAGGATATATAAATGGCAAAATCGATTAAGAAGTGGGAGCCTGATGATTTTGAATTGGAAATGACTACACATTGGTCTTTTCCAAAACGTGGAGATTGGGCGACACATGATGCTAAATGGCGTGGCAATTGGTCACCTTATATTCCGAGAAACATAATTCTGCGATACTCTCAAGAGGGAGAGTTGATTCTTGATCAATTTGCAGGCGGTGGAACAACTCTTGTTGAAGCCAAACTTTTGAACAGAGATGTTATCGGTGTTGATGTGAATGAAGTTGCTCTTGAACGATGCAGAGAAAAAACAGATTTTGATTATGAATCAGCAAAAGGCAATGTGTTTATAAAAAAGGGAGATGCTAGAAAACTTCATTTTATTCCAAACGAGAGTATTGATTTGATTTGTACGCACCCTCCGTATGCCGACATCATTCATTACAGTGAGGATATTGTTGAGGATTTATCTTTATTAAAGGTCAAGGACTTTCTTGAGGAAATGAAAAAAGTAGCTTCAGAAAGCTATCGTGTTTTAAAAAAAGATAAATTTTGTGCTGTTCTTATGGGTGACACTCGCCAAAAAGGACATATGATACCGATGTCTTTTGAAGTTATGAGAATTTTTGAAGATGCAGGTTTTAAACTCAAAGAATTGATTATAAAGGAACAGCATAATTGCAAAGCAACTGGTTATTGGAAAACAAACAGTGTGAAATATAATTTTTTGTTAATTGCTCACGAATATCTTTTTGTCTTTAAAAAATAATTGTAAGTTGACAAACAAATTCGTTGTAATATGTATATTTTATTAAATTTATTGTTTGCATTGAAATTTGTTTTATTTAGTGTTATTATTATCTTTGTATAAAAACAAAAAGGAGGAGTTCCTTTGTCAAACGAGAACAAGGAAAAATCTTTCCCCGAGGGAACAGCCGAAGAAAAAGAGCTTGATGCGGTGCCCGAAACCGAAAAAAGCTCCGACGGCGAATGGCAGTGGGATGCTGCCGTACCCGAAACACAGACGGAAGATATAACCGTCGGCGACCTTAAGCCGACAGAAGTAACCACCGAGGTTGAAGAAAAAACAGAAGAAAAAGAGAAAGTCGAAGAGACTGCAAATCCCGACGATGACGGACTTTGCGTTGTCTGCGGTAAGCACAGAGGCAACAGCCCGAGCGACCTCTACTGTAACGATTGCCGCAAAAAGTTCCTGCGCACAAATTACGGTGTAGGTCACATCATCCTTGCATTTGTGATGGTGTTCGTTGCCGCTATCAGCTATTTTGTGTGCGCTTCCACCTGCGAGCTTGCTTCACATCTTACAAAGGCGCAGGCATATATGGAAGACAGACGCTACGACGACGCTGTCAACGAGTGTGCCGCTATCAGCGAAGAGGTTTCAACACTTAATACTGGCGTCAATTCGGTGTTCTCTGCAATAAACAAGAACCATTCGGCAAAGGACATTTTCTCCGACGGTAACCGTTCGCTTCGCCTTGTGCTTGAGGCTTATGCAGATACTCTTACAATCGGCGAAAGCCAGAGAACAACATTCATTCAATATGTTGAAAACATCATCGGCAAGGACGAGCTTAACAAGGCTTCAAACGCAAATATTAAAAAGGTATATGACTTCGTCGTTGAAATGACAGATTATACAAGCGTCATTTCTGCAAAGTGGCAGGAGTATATTTACACAGATGAAAAAACCTCCGAGGTAAAGATAAAGTACGACGAGGCTATGGCTTACATCAATACTCTTGAAAACGACACACCTGCAAAGAGGAGCATGAACGAGTACCACAAGTTTATGACTGCCTACTATGCACAGAAGCCGTCCGCAGAAACAGAGGCTTACTTTGAAAACGCATTCAAAGAAGCAGGCGAGTTCAGCTATATGTATCACCAGAGCTATATGGCTCTTCTCTGGGAAACTGAAAACTACGACAGACTCATTGAGATTACAGACGAAGCTGTCGAGAGAAACGTGAACGATACAACTGCTCACTATTACGCAATCAAGGCAAATATTCTCCAGGGCGATTTCGATGCGGCAGACGCACGTTGCGAGGAGATGAAGAACGCTAACACCGAAGGTCTTGACTATTACAGCGTTAAGGCAGAAATTCTCCGCCGTCAGGGCAAGTTTGAAGAGTGTGTAAATCTCTGTAAGGAAGGCATTGCCGCAGGAACAGATGCAGAAATTTACCGTCAGCAGGCTATTGCTTATATGCTTCTTGAGGACAAGGAGTCCGCACTTGAAGCTGCAAAACAGTCCTACGACATTTCAATTCAGAATGCTTATGCAGGCTCACAGGTTTCGCTTGAGGCACTCAACACAGCCGCACTCATCGCTTGCATCTGCGAGGACAACGAGCTTTACGAAGAAATCGTTTCAATTTTTGAACAGCAAAGTATGACTCTTGAGGAAGCTGTTCAGAACTGCATCAAGGGTGAAATTACCTTTGAAGAACTCTTTATGGAAGGAACAGGTGATGTATAATGGAAAAGCTTTATATCGTTTCAAAATATATTACATTCATCGGTTCAATCCTTAAGGGCTTCTGGGAGCACCTTTTCTGCCGAATTCTCGGCGTTCCCGTACAGGATGCCCGCTATCTTCAGGCAAACGAGCTTTGCGGTCACGTTGACCACGACTTCACAAAGGGTAAAGCAGTAACGTTTTTGCTTTGCTGGCTCCCCGGCCTTATGAACCGTGTTTTCGGTTACGGTATGATAATCGGCGGTTATCTCGGACTTTTCTACGTTCAGGCAGAGACGGACAAACCGATTTTCTGGGTGTATATTGTAATGCTTTACCTCGGCGTTTCGCTTATGTGCAACGTTGCACCGCTTTATGAGGATGCACTCAACAACTGGGATCTTCTCTACGGCAAGGAGCAGAACGCAAACATTGTTGTAAAAATCCTTGCATTCCTCCCGTCAGTTTATTTCCTCGCTGCAGCTTGGCTTGAAAAGTACGCAGTAAACCTCCTCCTCTGCATCGTTGCAATTGTTGTAGGAATGGTTATTTAATAACATAATAAAAATCAACCCGAGAAGCGAAAGCCTCTCGGGTTTTGCATATACAGTAGGGAACGTATTTATACGTTCTACTTCTTCTTATTTCAGCGGTCTTTTTTCGTCTGTGAGTCCGAGCAGATAGTCTGCTGATAGATTGTAGTAAATACAATATTTTTTTATTTCTTCTGTTGTTGGTTGGGTTTTGTTTGTTTCTAATCTTGATACTTTTCTTTGTGTCATTCCTAAAATCAATCCTATTTCTTCTTGTTTTAAATGTGGTTCTGTGTCTTCCCTTAATTCTCTTATTCTTTGATAAAATTCCATACAATTGACCTTTCTTTTTGTTTATTTCAACAAAATTATACCATAGACAAAAAATGACTATTGACTTTACTCAAATTTTGACTATAATAGTGTTGTAGTCGAAATTTGACTATGAGATAATTAACGACCGACATAACATATAGAAATTCATTTAGAGTGCTTAATACATTATATGCGAAAACAGGTGGTTGTATGGATAAACAGAAATTCAGTAAAAGATTGATTGAATTAAGGTTAAATAAGGGTGTATCTGCCCGAGATATGAGTTTGTCGATAGGTAAAAATGCAGGCTACATCAATAATGTTGAAAACGGCAAAAGTCTTCCGTCAATAAATGGATTTTTTCATATCTGTGAATACCTCGGTGTTACGCCACAGGAATTTTTTGATACACAAATAAAGAACCCTGTTAAGTCAAAAGAACTGCTTGATGCGGCAAAGTTATTATCTGACGAACAACTCGACGCTTTTATTAACATAGCAAATAATTTGAAATAAAAGCACAATTTACAAAAATGTGTGTTCTCATAAAACCGAAAGCTTAACAAAGCCATAGCGGAGGAAAAATGCTCTGCTATGGCTGAATTTTTGCACAAACCAAGAAGCCCTCCTTGCCTAAAGGAGGGTGGCACAGCGAAGCTGTGACGGGAGGATTGTTTAAAGTTAAAAGTAATAGTGAATAAGTAAAAATTCCACACAAAACAAAATAAATCCAAGAAAAACTTCAACTCTACATCTAGATACAAATTATCAAAATTGCACATCAAAACAATATCTAGTATATAAAAAAGGAAAAGCAGACAAGATAGACGAAGAACACCCGGGAAGGTTGAAGAAAGGAAAAAATAAAATAAAAAAATTGAAAAAAAGTGTTGACAACGGGGAATGTGTTTGATATAATAGCAAAGCTGTCTCGAGGGAAAACTCTTGAGAAGCGGTTTAGCACCTTGAAAA
>JAFUPA010000012.1 GCA_017481575.1 Clostridia bacterium
CACCACCGCCTATGGCGGAGCCTCTCCTCGAGGAGAAGCCTTGATTTAACACAAATTTGACAGCCTTCCCCTTGAGGGGAAGGGGGACCGCTTGCGGTGGATGAGGTGTAAAAAAAGAAATTTACAAACACTAATTTGTCGCACGAAAACAAAAAATATGGTTGACAAACCGGGAATAACTGCATATAATAAAAATAACATATGAATATATGTTCATATGTTGCGATGAGATAAACACTTCACGGAGGTAATATATATGGAAAACGAAAAAATTGAGTGCAAAAACTGCTGTACCTGCTCGGCAGAGAACTGTCCGCACTCAAAGGTTGATGAAAACACTCTCTACGACCTCGCCGAGCTTTTTAAGGTTTTCGGTGACAGCACACGAATTCGGATAATCTCGGCACTTATGGACGGTGAGCTTTGCGTTTACCACCTTTCCGAGCGTCTTGGTGCAGGACAAAGTGCAATTTCGCATCAGCTTCGAATTCTGCGTTCGGCAGGTCTTGTACGTCCACGCCGTGAGGGCAAAGAGGTTTATTATTCGCTCGACGACGAACACGTTGAAGAGATTTACGGCGCAGGTCTTGCGCACATTCTGCATAAAGGAGGACATCTGTATGAGTGAAGAAAAATGCTGTTGCGGCAGTTGTTGCCACGAACACAAAGAGCATAAACACGGTCACGAGCACGAACATGAACACGCTTGTGCCTGCGGCGGTGACTGCCACCACGAGGAGGAACGAAAGCTAGACAAAATCCTGCTTGCGGTATCGGCGGTGCTTGTGCTTGTAAGCCTTATCCCGATGAACGCCGTGCTCGGCACAATTATAATGGTTGCGGCTGTTCTGCTGTCTGCTTACCCGATTTTGTTCGGTGTGATAAAAAACATAAAGAAATTCAGCCTCGGCGAAACGGAGCTTATGCTCATTGCCGTTATTGCGGCTTCGTGCCTCGGTGAATTCCGTGAAGCGGCGGCGGTTGCGATACTTTACCGCCTTGGCGAGATTTTAGAGGAAAAGGCGGTTGAAAAAAGCCGCAAGTCTATTGATGCTGTTTCCAAAATTCAGCAGGATTTTGCACACCTCGTCAAAGAGGACGGCACAACCGAAAAGGTACACGCTGAAGAGGTGGAGGTCGGCTCTCTTATAAAGGTTTTACCCTACGAGCGTTTTCCGATTGACGGCATAGTTGTTGACGGATTTTCGGTTGCGGATGCTTCGGCAATCACGGGCGAAAGCCTGCCTGTTGACCTTGCACCCGATGTTGCGGTTAAAAGCGGTATGATAAACGGCGAAAGCAGTATTACGGTGAAAACCACGCACGAGTTTTCAGAGTCAACCGCATCAAGAATTGTTAAAATGGTTGAAGAGGCTGCCGAGAAAAAGGGCAAAACTCAAAAGATGATATCACGCCTTGCAAAGGTTTACACACCCGTTGTTGTTGTCGGTGCGGTGCTGATTGCGGTAATCGGCTCGGTTGCAACAAAAAATCCGTCAGACTGGATTTACAGAGCGCTGACTTTCCTTGTTGCATCCTGCCCGTGTGCGATTGTGATTTCTGTTCCGCTCGGCTTTTACACCGGTCTCGGTGCGGCGGCTAAAAAAGGAATTCTTGTCAAAGGCACGGCTTTTGTTGAGGCTGTCGCAAAGGCAAGAGCAGTTATTTTTGATAAAACAGGCACTCTCACAACAGGCGAGTTTGAGATTGAAACCATTAACCCCTTGAACGGATTTTCGGAGCAGGAGCTTCTTGTGCTTGCAGGTGCGGCAGAGAAATTTTCATCACACCCGATTGCAAAAAGCATTGTTGCCTTCGCCCCGAAAATTGACGAAAGATTTATTTCGGATTTCAAAGAAAAAGCAGGCAATGGTTCGTCTGTCGTTTTTGCAGGCAAAAGGGTGCTTTGCGGCAGTAAGAGATTTCTCGAGCGTGAGGGAATTGATGTTTCCGAGCTTCACGAAAACGAGATTTGCGTGAGCGTTGACGGTGTTGTAGCAGGCTCAATTCTTTTGCGAAGCCGACTTCGTGACGGTGCGGTTGAAATGATAGATTCGCTTAAAACTCACGGTATTGAACACGCTGTTATGCTCACGGGCGACAATGAAATTGCCGCAAAAACCGTTGCAGAGGAATGTGAGATTGACGAATATCATTGCAACCTCTTGCCCGAGGACAAAATGAAGCACCTTGAAAGAATAAAGCATCTTTATTCAAAGGTTATTTATGTCGGTGACGGCATCAACGATGCACCCGTCCTTGCGGCGGCAGATGCAGGTGTTGCAATGGGTATGGGTACCCAGGCGGCAAACGAGGCAGGGGATATTATAATCACCAACAACGACCTTCGCCGTTTTGCACTTGCACACAAGCTTTTCAAAAGAACACACACGGCGGTGTGGTTTAACATTCTGTTTGCAATCGGTGTCAAAGCGATTGTGCTCCTCCTCGGTGCATTTGGATTTGCGCCCATTTGGCTCGCAGTTTTTGCTGACGTCGGTGTCTGCCTGATCTGCGTTGCAATCTCTTCGATGATTGGGTTGGAGAAGAAATAAGAAAATTAAATGCGGTGTCAATCGACACCGCATTTTTGCTGTTGTTTATAAATTTTAATTTGTCGCAGGGTTTTATATAAACTAAACCACGGACTTATTGGGTGTGATTATCTTTTTAAAGCTAATACAATAAAAATACCCATTGCACTACCGAATCCAAGGGACGTGAAAAGGAAACTTTTCAGCCACATCTCATCCATTGTAAATGATAACAGGTCGGTGTTACCGCCGTCGATAATTTCAATCAAGAATGTGAAGCCCATCATAGCGATTGTAAATAAAATGCCAAAGCCCAGACCGAGTGCGAATAAGCAGAAGAGAAAGACTGCAACGAGCGAGGGCGTCGTCTTGTTAAACTCTTTTCGTTCCTGCCTTGTGAGCTTTCGGAGTTCAGCCTTTTTGATAGCAGCGGCGAAGATTTTATCAGCCTTGTTAATAAATGATTTTTCACCGTCAAAAACGTTAAAGGTAATCGTGCTGAAAAGACGGCGACCTTCTGCAGCGAACATACACGAGAAAATGTCCCCCGGATTTTCATATTCCTTTAATAGCTCTGTACCACAGACGATGTTGATTGATATTTCCTGTTCAAGCAATTGCTCGGCACAATGAATATGAGAAACGACGTTTTTCTCAAAGCCGACCGTGAAAGGGGAGTTGTAAGAATTAACTGTGCGGATTCCTTTTAGTGAACCTGTTTTTATAAAATCGGGATAAGTTCCCGAATAGCCGTTCGCTTCCATAAGCTGTTGGATTTTTTTACGCACCTGCTTCAAAATCTCTTCGTGGTAAATTGTAGGTATGAACTGCGGATAATCCTTTTGCGAATCGGTTATGAGTGCGAATAATTCGCGCCACAACGGTTCGTATTTCTGACAGTTAAGCATACTTACGAAATTAGATAAAAGCGTGAATTGATTTTTTGAAAAATACTTTTCCTCGACCTTGCTCAACGCTTTCAATACTTTTGTGTATTTATATTTAGAGAGATATCCTTTTAAAATCGAAAAATTTGCCGTGTTGAATTCTTCGGGTTTGTAAGCGTATACAGAAAATTTGCAAAGCTCCGCTATCAGCGGAAGAATAGCCTTTTCTTTTTCATTTAGGTAATCTGCCGAGAAGCTGTATTTTCTGATAATGTTTTCGGCAATGTCGATAAGATAGTCCCACGGTGACTCGCGGTCAAAGGCGGAAACGGCACTCATCACGGTTATTTCTACGTGTGCGTCGGTAAAGGTGATTTCAAATTCCGTTTCCGTATCGGTGTCCCAATTATCGAGAACACCGCTTAAAATGTAGCGATTTGCTTCGTTATCGAAGAAGACTTTCGCATTCCACATACAATGGAATGCAACGTCGGGCACATTGTCTGCGTTTTCCAGCACTAAAAAGTGGGTAAAGGATGTTGCACCGTCTACGGGAATTTTTATGTCATTACCGTTTGTGTAGAAATTGGTAAAATAAAAGGTATCGTTAGTCAGTCTTTCAAAAGCATTGATTGCTTTTTCGTTAAAATCAATCAGAAGGTTTCTTAAATTGTCTTTTTCGGCTTCCTGAAGCAATCGCACCTTATCAAGACATTGTTTTGCAAAATCAAGAAACTCTGTGTCGCTTATTTCTTTATCCGAATCAGCAAACAGCTCTCCGAATGCTTCACGGGAAAGATAGTATTTGTATATCCATTTACAGATTTTTTTCTGCTCTCTCGGAGTTGCATTGGTAAGTTCAAGGTCAAAATTCTCTGTCGCTGCCTCGTAAGCAAGCGCACATTCGCAAACGGTAGGGTTGCTTATGTTGCTTGTATTGATATCCATAGTTTTCACCTCACAGTACAAGTCATTGTATCACGGATACAAGAAAAAGTAAACTTAAATAAAAAGGAACTGCTCGATGAACAGTTCCTTGAAATTTTTATACCTGCCTTGCAATCAAATCGTCAAAGCTTTCTCTTTTTACTGCAACGTAGTTCTTTTCGCCGTCAAGCATAACTACGGGAGGCTTGCAGATTGCGTTGTAGTTTGAGCTCATCGCAAAGTTGTAAGCGCCTGTTGTAAGCACGGCGATTGTGTCGCCACGTTCAGGCTTCGGGATTTTTACACCCTCCTGAATAAGGTCGCCGCTTTCACAGCATCTGCCGGCGATTGTACACTCATAGTCGGCTTCTTCGTTTGCCTTGTTGGCAACCATAACCGTGTAAGCTGACTGGTAAAGTGCGTAACGGGGGTTGTCCGGCATACCGCCGTCAATCGAAACATAATTCTTGAAACCCTTTATCTCCTTGCGGGTGCCTGCTGTGTAAAGTGTAAGTCCTGCGTCGGCAACAATGCTTCTGCCCGGCTCCATAAGAATTGTTGGCATATTTACACCGAGCTTTTCACACTCTGCTTTCACCAGTGTTGCGATACCCTCAATGTTCTTTGCGTAATCTATTTCGGGGTCGGAGTCAACATACCTGACCCCCATACCGCCGCCGAGGTTGAGAACACTTGCCTCAAAGCCGAGCTCGTTTTTCATATCTGCGATGAATTTAATCATAATCACCGCCGCATCGCAGAACGGGTCGTATTCAAAAATCTGTGAACCGATGTGGCAATGGTAGCCCATAAGTGCAATGTTTTCTTTTGAAAGAGCAAGCTCAACAAGCTCCTTGGCTTGTCCTGTTTCAATCGCCGCACCGAACTTTGAATCAACATTTCCCGTGCTGATTTTTGCGTGTGTGTGCGGGTCAATGCCGGGAGTAAGGCGGAGAAGAATCTTCTGCTTTATGCCCTTTTTGCCTGCTTCACGGTCGATAGCGTTCAGCTCTTCGACGTTGTCGCAGACAAAATAGCCAATGCCGTTTTCAATTGCGAATGCAATGTCAAAATCAGTTTTGTTGTTGCCGTGGAAATATGCGTTTTCCATCGGGAAGCCTGCCTTTACGGCTGTGTAAAGCTCACCGGGTGAAACCACGTCAATGCCCATATTCTCCTCACGCATAATTTCATAAATACGCTTGAAGCAAAGTGACTTGCTTGCAAAAAGAGGCATTGAACTGCCGCCGAAGAATTCACTCATTGCGGATTTGTAAATGCGGCACTTTTCTCTGATTTTGTTTTCATCCATTATATATGCAGGGGTCTGATACTTCTGAGCAAGCTCAACAGTATCGTGACCTGCAAAGGTAAGATGACCTTTCTCGTTAATACCGAGGTTATTGCAGATCATTTTAAAACATCCTTTCGGAGCTGGAATTAAAGCATATGTGCTCTGATTTCGTCGCCCGTCATATTGATAAGCTGTGCAGGTGCAATGTCAAAAACTGTCTTGCATCCGCTCTCGCCGTTTTGGCTGAGTCTGTATGCCGCACGTGCATAAGCTGTAAGAACACTGCCTGTAAATTCGGGGTTTGATTCGAGCTTAAGGCTGTATTCAATAGTGTGCTTTGTCTCAAGGTCGAAGCCCGTGTAACCGCTACGGATAACGCTTCCGCCGTGGGGAATACCCATATGGTCACGCTGAAGCTCCTCAAGCGAAATAAAGTTTACAGTTGTGTCGTAGTCTGCAAAGTAGTTGGGCATTGTCTTGATTTCGTTTTCAATTTTTGCCTTGTCTGCGCCGTCCTCAACCACAACATAGCACTCTCTTGTGTGCTTCTGTCTTGTTGTAAGCTCGGGGTTTTCACCGTTACGCACACTTTCAACTGCACTTGCAACGGGGACTGTGTACTGACGTGCGTCAACAACTCCGTCAATTCGGCGGATCGCATCGGAATGACCCTGGCTTACGCCCTTGCCCCAGAATGTGTAGTCGTTACCGTTGGGGAGAATTGCGTTCATATAAAGGCGGTTGAGCGAAAACATACCCGGGTCCCAGCCGACAGAGATAATCGCAATCTTGTTGCCTGTCTTTGCCTTTGCATTAACATTTGCAAAGTGCTCGGGAATTCTTGCGTGTGTGTCAAAGCTGTCAATTACATTGAAATTCTCTGCAATTGCAGGGGTGGATTCGGGGAGGTCTCTTGCACTGCCGCCGCAGTTGATAATAACGTCAATATCGTCTTTATAGTCTGTGATTTTGTCAAAGGGATATACCTTAACGCCCTCAGTCTTGATTTTAACGGACTCGGGGTTTCTTCTTGAAAAAACTGCAACAAGCTCCATATCGGAATTGTTTTTTACAGCGGCTTCAACACCTTTGCCGAGGTTGCCGTAGCCTGCTATACCTATCCTAATCATTTACAAGACCTCTCATTCTGTGACTATGCTGTTCATATTGTAAAGTCCTGCGGGCTTGTTCAGAATAAACTCTGCCGCAGAAACCGCACCCTCGGCAAAAAGTGCTCTTGAATGAGCCTCGTGCTTAAGAGTGATTGTCTGGCTGTCGGTTGAAACCAGAACCTCGTGAATACCGACGATGTTGCCACGTCTTACTGCGTGAACACCGATTTCGTTTTTCTCTCTTTTAGCGTTACCCTCTCTGCCGAAAATAAACTCTGCCTTTTCACGGACGGACTTTATTGCCTTTGCAATCATAAGTGCTGTTCCGCTGGGAGCATCAAGCTTACGGTTGTGGTGAGTTTCGACAATTTCGATGTCGGCATCGGGCATAGTTGCCGCAGCCTTAACGGCAAGCTCGCAAAGAAGTGCCACACCGAGCGACATATTGGCAGAGTGGAAAACCGCAATTTTTTTGCCTGCCTCTTCAATGTATGCAAGCTCGTCGGGAGTATGACCCGTTGTTGCAACAACTGTCGGAATATTATTTTTTACGGCATAATCGAGAAGCTCTTTTGTGCCGAGATGGTTTGAAAAGTCGATGATAACATCTGCTTTGCCGCTGAAATCGTTAATGTCGGTGTAGCAACCGCTTTCAGCCGCCATTTTGTCAACCTTTGCGGCAACGGTCATCACTTCGGAAGCTTCAACAATTTTTTCAACTTCCTTGCCCATTCTGCCGCAAGCACCGTTAATGAGTACCTTTATCATACATTCAACCCCTGCTGACGCATAAGAGCGAGCATATTCTCTCTGTGTGCGTCCTCCATCGGAGTGAGCGGAAGACGGAGGTAATCCTCGCCGAAGCCCATAGCAGCCATAGCAGCCTTAACGGGAATGGGGTTAACCTCACAGAAGAGAGCGTTGATAAGCGGAAGGTAGTCAAGCTGCATCTTAAGTGCGCCCTCGATGTCACCGTCAAAGAACTTGTGGCACATCTGTGATGTTTCCTTGGGAAGTACGTTTGAAAGAACGGAGATAACACCTGAACCGCCGAGAGAAAGAAGAGGAACTACCTGGTCGTCGTTACCTGAATAAAGGTCGAGCTTGTCGCCGACGATAGCCATTGTTTCAACGATTTTTGAGATGTTGCCGCTTGCTTCCTTGATACCTGTAATCATCGGGTGGTCAGCAAGAACGCCGTATGTTGCAGGCTCAATGTTAACACCTGTTCTTGACGGAACGTTGTAAAGAAGGCAGGGCTTTGTGCTTTCGTCAGCAATAGCTGTGAAAGTCTTGATAAGACCATTCTGTGTAGCCTTGTTGTAGTAAGGTGTAACAAGGAGCATACCCTCGTAACCAACCTCGCAAGCGAACTTTGTAAGGTCAATAGCGTAAGCTGTGTCGTTAGAGCCTGTACCTGCAATCATGGGAACTCTGCCTGCAGCACGCTTGTATGCAAACTCAAGAGCATCTCTGTGCTCCTCGTCAGTAAGGGTAGAGCCTTCGCCTGTTGTACCGCAGATAACAAGTGCGTCAATGCCCTCGTCAATCTGCCAGTCGATAACCTTACCGAAGTTTTCGTAATCAATGCCATCCGCTGTGAGCGGAGTGATAAGTGCGGTAGCCGCACCTCTGAAAATGCTGTTCTCTGTCATGTTTAAAACTCCTTTTGCTGTTTGATGTAAAGAATTACAAGTCATAAAAAAATAGCCGATTTGCATCGACTACCCCATTTATCCCGACTATACAGCCGTGAAAAAATATAAGATAGCTCTCCGCAATAAGCGACAATAGGCGAGATGTTATTCCCGACTACCAGCACAGCCTTGGGCTTCGGCTGCCTTCGGCAACGATTCCTTTCACAACTGCCGTAAGCCTTGCCACGACCTTGAATAACAGTTGCTACTGATAATGCGATGCGCCTCTATCGTTAATTTTTTATTAACTTGCGGATATAGTAACATACTATATTATAAAAAGCAAGAGTTTTTTCGATATTTGTTAAAAATTTAATTTAGTGTATATTGAACAAATCGAAAATGGTAAATTTGTTAAACAATACAAACAAGAAAGAATAATCGGCTTACAGATTTTTCTGCAAGCCGATAACTGTTTAATTCAGTTTCTTTTGTTCTTCGCTATGTGGAACAGTTAAATGATTATGCCCAGAAGAAGAACGGGAAGAGTGCAACCTTCATAACCTTGACAAGAACATTCATAACGGTTCTTAAAACACCTGCAAACCAATAGTATGCCTTGCCGTGCTCACCGTTCGGAAGCTCTGAGCCTTCCTCAAGAGCAAGGTCAGATGTGTAAATCATTTCTCTTTCGTATGTTGAAAGGTCGCCCTCGTCAAGAGTGAGGAGCATTGCGCCCTGCATTGTCATATCGTAGTATGAGCTGTAGGTTGAGCCGGGAACGTTGACTGCATCAATACCGTTGATGTTTGCAACGTAGTTGTTAGTGTGGTCGTGACCGAAGAATACAGCCTGAACGTCACCACGCTCTGTGATAGCATCCCACTGGCCTTCGCAGTCCTTTGACGGGCAAGCCTGCTCAAACATCCAGCCCTCTTCAAAAGCGAAGATGTTGGGAAGGTATGTAGCTGATGTGCCATCGTTGAAAACTGTTGAGCCAAGTGCACCGAGGTCACCGTTAACTGTGAACATAACCTCTTTTGCTACCTCTGCCGGAACGATGTGCTGGAACATAAGTGAGGGAACCTTGCCGCCGTTAGCTGCTTCAAGCTCCTTACTTACACTCTTGTACCACTCGAGCTGGTCTGCACGAACGCAGTCATAGCCTTCGTCTGTGTAGTCACCGCTGTCCATCATCCAGAGGTTAAATGCTGTCTTTGTACCGTCACTTGAAAGGATTTCAAGGTTGTGTGTGCCTGTTCCGTGGAGAGCAGGATCTGCATCGTAAGCAACGCAGTTGCCGTATGTCATATACTTTGCAAACTTTTCATCCTTTGTTGATTCCTTGTGTGCATCCTGGTCGTCGTGGTTACCGAAAACAAGTGTGAAAGGAATATCTCTCTCAACAAGGGGAGTGAGAAGCTCGTCATAGCCTTTCCAGTAATCTTCCGATGTTTCAGCAGACATAACGATGTCACCGAGAAAGATAACAAGGTCGGGCTGAACCTTATCGAGAGCCTGATTCATAAAGTTTAAGAAATCTTTTTCGTGCGGATAGCCGTCCTGTGTGTCGGCAAAAACGAGGATTTCGAACTTTCCGTCCTCGCCAAACTGAAGCGCTCCGTTTTTGCTGTTACCGCCTGCAAAAGAAACACAAGCAAGTGAAAGCATCATCACAACAGCCATAAGAACTGCGAGTAACTTTTTCATGGTGAATACCTCCTAAAATATTCAAAAAATATGCAGATATTTTAGCATACATATCTGATTAAGTCAATTAAAATCAAAGGGTTTTGCCAACATAATCCTTTTCTTTGTCGAAGAACCATACAAAGCCTTCGTCGTTTCCGTGCATTGTGCTGATTTTTCCGTTATCAAAAATGAGCGCCGCACCGTTTTCTATTCCGACACCCGAGAGGGGACGGGACTTGATTTCGTCCTTGAAGTTGTACCAGTTGCCGTTTTCAAAATGCGGACACGCACTGTACGGCAGAATGTCAAGACAGTCGCAGAAAATGAAGCTTCTGTCGGGGCCGCAATCGTCATAGCCCTCTTTGAACCAACACACTGCACCTGCGCTGTAGCCCGACATTATAATGCCCTTTTCGTAAGCCTCACGAAGGCAGTCCGAAGCACCCGTTTCATTCCAGGTGTTCATCATAAATTCAACGTTGCCGCCGCCGACGTAGATAACGTCAGCAGAAAGGATTTTGCTTCGGATTTCATCTTTTGCAAGCGTTTTGTCCGTTAAGAAAAGATAGTCAAATGTGCAACCGCAACCGAGGAAGATGTCACGGATATGCTCGTCTCCCTCAATATCGTCAAAGCCTGCTGTCGGAAGAAAGAGAACTGACGGGCTTTCTTTCTCTGCCGAAGCCGCTATGTATTCCAGAATATTTTTAATCTCGCCGTCGTCGTAGCGACCGCCGCCGATTGCAATAATTTTGCCCACAAAATCACCTCAAATATAAATATGTATATATATTAAAACAATTTTTTAACATAATCAAGGTAAACTGATGTTGTTTTTTGTATTTATCTATGTTAAAATTTTAAAGAATAGGAGGTTTTACTATGACACGTTACGAATATGCAAAGGATTTATATGCTAAAATCGGCATCGACACAGAAAAGGCAATAGAAAAGCTTGCCGCATTGCCTGTCTCAATGCATTGCTGGCAGGGCGACGATGTTGTCGGCTTTGACTCAAAAGAGGCTCTTTCGGGCGGCATCCAGACAACGGGCAACTACCCCGGAAAGGCAACAACTCCCGATGAGCTTATGGCAGATATAGACAAGGCTTGCTCACTTATCCCCGGCAAGAAGAAGCTCAATCTCCATGCTTGTTATGCAATCTTTGAAAACGGCGAGTTTGCCGACAGAGATGCACTCGAGCCCAAGCATTTTGCAAAGTGGGTTGAGTACGCAAAGGCAAGGGGAATGGGCATTGACTTTAATCCCACATATTTCTCTCACCCGATGGTAAAGGATAACCTCACACTTTCCTCACCCGACGAGGAAGTGCGCACATTCTGGGTAAATCACGGTAAGGCTTGCCTTAAAATTGCCGAGCATTTTGCAAACGAAACAGGCGTTCCCTGTGTTATGAACATCTGGATTCCCGACGGCTACAAGGATATCCCTGCTGACCGCCTTGCGCCGAGAGCAAGATTCAAAAAGAGCCTTGACGAAATACTTTCCGTGCCCTATGACAAGTCAAAGGTTTACATAACTCTTGAGTCAAAGGTTTTCGGCATCGGTCTTGAATCATACACAGTTGGGTCTGCAGAGTTCAGCCTTTCTTATGTAAATTATAAAGGTATCACACCGCTTATGGATAACGGTCACTACCACCCGACAGAGGTTGTGTCCGACAAGATTTCTTCGCTTCTTCTCTTTAACGAGAAAATCGCTCTTCACGTAACACGTGGAGTTCGTTGGGACAGCGACCACGTTGTTATCTTTGATGATGAAACAAAAGAAATTGCAAAGGAAATTGTTGCTCACGATGCACTCGACCGTGTGTTTATCGCAACAGACTATTTCGACGCTTCAATCAACCGTGTTGCCGCTTGGGTAATCGGCTTGAGAAATGTTCAGAAGGCTATGCTCAACGCACTTCTCACTCCGCACGCAGAGCTCAAGGCTTTACAGGACAGCGCAAACACAACAAAGCTCCTTGTTATGCAGGAGGAGCTCAAGAATTATCCGCTTGCCGATGTATGGAACGAATACTGCTCACGTTGCGGTGTACCGTCAGGCGAGGAGTGGTTTGCAGAGGTTGAAAAGTACGAGGCAGAGGTTCTTTCAAAAAGATAATTATGAAGCTTGTTGAAGTTGAAAAAGCACTATTGTTTGAACAGGATAAATTCTTCAGCCAATGTCACGCTTCAACTGTATTAAAGGTTGGCGACAAAATTTTCTGTGCCTTTTTCGCAGGCACAAAAGAGGGCGAAGACGATGTGCGCATCTGGCTTTGCGTTAACGAAAACGGCAAGTGGTCAGACCCCGTGCAGATGTCTTTTACCAAAAATGTACCGTGCTGGAATCCCGTTCTTTACGAAAAGGACGGAGTGATTTACCTCTTCTTTAAGGTGGGAAAAAGAATTCCAATCTGGCGCACGTTTTTACGCACGTCTGCTGACGGCGGTAAAACTTGGTCGGAGGCTGTCGAGCTTGTCAAGGGTGACCGCTCGGGCGGCAGAGGACCTGTTAAAAACAAGGCAATCACACTCTCCGACGGCAGAACGGTTGCACCTGCTTCCGTTGAAAATGCAAGGAATTGGGATGCGTTTATCGACTTTTCGTCGGACAACTGCAAAACGTGGCAAAAGAGTGAGAAAATTGCATTTGACCACCGCCACGCACAGGGCAAGGGCATTATTCAGCCGACACTCTGGGAGGCTGACGGCAAGGTTTACGCTTTGCTTCGCTCAACCGAGGGCTATGTGCTTAAGACTGAGAGCGAGGATTTGGTGCATTGGACACCTGCCGAAAAAACCGACCTGCCCAACAATAACAGCGGCATCGACTGTGTTAAACTGCCCGACGGCAAGGTTGTTGTTTTTCATAACCCTATCTGCGAGGCAGGTTGGGGTGACAGAAACATAATCTCCTATGCCGTGACAGAGGATAATGCAAAAACATTTTTACCTCCCGTTGAAATCGAGCGTGACGAGGACACCGAAGCCGAATTCTCATATCCTGCGGCGGTGACGGATGGCGAATATGTCTATCTCACTTACACCCACTACCGCAAGAACATAATGTTCAGAAAGTTCAGAATAGAAACTGATTTGTGATTTTGCACAAACTCAAAAAGACTTTATACATCAATCTGTGCATTGACAAGTGGTGTATAATATATAATGCAAAAAAATATTTAGGAGGACATCTTAATGAAAAAGATTTCTAAAAGACTCCTTGCAGTTGTACTTTGCGCAACTCTTATTTTCGGCGGTTCCGCAATGTCAACCTCTGCAGAGGATACAACAGACGCAGTCAAGAGAGTAAGCTGCACTTTCAATGGCGACTCCCAGACATCAAGAGGCTTCTGCTGGTACACATTGGAGTATTCAGACGCTGACGTTCAGATTATGAAGTCTGCAGATTTCAACGGCTCCTTCAAGGGTGCGGCTACATATTCTTCAGACAATATTTACGAGCACCGTGACCAGTACTGCCACAAGGTAACAGTTTCTGACCTTGAGCCGGGCACAGAGTATACATACCGTGTCGGCGACAAGTCACAGGATATGTGGAGCGAGGCAGGTACATTCGTAACAGACGACGGTGACGACGCTTTCTCATTTATCACAATCACAGACGTTCAGGCAAGCAGCGACGAAAACTTTGCACAGGCTGCAGAGACAATCAAGGGCGCTATGGCTACTCTTCCCGAGTCAGAGTTCACAGCAAACCTCGGTGACTTCGTTAACGATTGCACAAACGACGAGTGGGATTGGTATTTCAAGAACTTTGCTTGCTCGAATATGGCAACAACACTTGCTCCTGCGGCAGGTAACCACGACGGTAACATCACAAACAAATTGAACATCAATGTTTTCAACTCAATGTTCAACCTTTCAAACCCGGATTCAGAATCAAACGTTAACTGGGTAAACGGCGTTTACTATTCATTTGATTACGGCAACGCTCACTTCGCAGTTCTTAACACAAACGATATGTATCCGATGTCACAGTCACAGAGAAACTGGCTTGTTAACGACATGACAGCTTCAGATGCAGACTGGAAGTTTGTTCTTATGCACAGAGCAGCATATTCAGAGGGTAAGAATATCAACAAGCCCGACACAATCATTATGCGTAACGTGCTTCTCGGCTTGTTCGACGAGCTTGACATTGACCTTGTTTACGCAGGTCACGACCACGTTTACTACCGTTCAAAGCAGGTTAAGGGCGACGCAGTTGTTGAAGATGTAACATATGTAACAGAGAACTACAAGGGTGAGGAAATCACATTTGCTAACAATCCCGACGGTTCTGTTCACATTCTTCCCTCAACAGCAGGTACAAAGAGATACGGCCTTAACGAGGATGCTATCGATCCTATCGGCGAGGCTTGCGCATTTGACCTTTCAACAAGAGATATGGGCGGTTGCTTCATGACAACTGTTGTTGACGGCGATAAGGTTATCATCAAGTCATACCTTGTTGACGACGAGACACAGGAGATTACTCTCATCGACCAGTACGCTATCAAGAAGGATCTTTCACAGAAGGCAGATGTTGAGCCGACAGACCTTCCGACAGACAACGTTTCAAACATCGGTGCTTACATTTCAAACATCGTTACTGAAATCATCGGAATGCTCTACAGCTATATTGCAGTTCTTCTTCCCCAGACAATCAAAGGCTTGTTTTAATTTCAGTAAAATAAAAACTTTCCCGCCCGACAGATGGTTAAATCTGTCGGGTGGGGCTTTTTTTGTAACAAAATACACAAAATGGTCGATAAAATTCTACATATCATTTGAATATTATAGTCAAATTTACTTGAATTTTGTTTTGCGGTTTGGTAAAATATAAAATGTATAAGTGGATAAGTGTGCTTATGTGAAAGCTAAAAGGAGGGGATTAAAAATGAACAGGGAAAATCAGAACCGGGATTTCAATCCGAATGATGTTCCCCTTTATCTCTTTCATCAGGGCAACAATGCCAAGGCTTACGAATTCCTTGGTGCTCACCGTGCAGACGGCAGCAAGGTTGTTTTCAGGGTGTGGGCTCCGCACGCTGTGGCTGTGAGCGTTGTTGGCGACTTCAACGGCTGGGACAAGGATGCAAACCATCTCTACCGCCTGGCTGACGGTGCTGTATGGGAATGCTTTATTGAAAATATAAAGCAGTTTGACACTTACAAATTCTGCATCACGACGGCGAACGGCAACCGCATTTTAAAGGCTGACCCGTACGCTTTCCACGCAGAAACACGCCCCGAAACGGCATCCAAATTTTACGACATTGAGGGTTACGAGTGGACGGATGCAAAGTGGCTTAAAGAACGCAAGCAGAAGTCTGCATACGACAACCCGATGAATATTTACGAGGTTCACGCAGGCTCGTGGAAAATACACGGGGAAGAAATTTTTTATTCCTACCGTCAGCTTGCCGATGAATTGACAAAATATGTGAAAGAAATGGGCTATACTCATATCGAGCTTCTGCCGATAAGTGAGCACCCGTTTGACGGCTCATGGGGCTATCAGGTAACGGGATATTTTGCACCGACCTCACGCTACGGCGAGCCGAAGGACTTTATGTATTTTGTGGACAAGTGCCACGAGGCAGGCATAGGAGTCATTCTTGACTGGGTGCCTGCACATTTCCCGAAGGACGCTCACGGACTTTACGAGTTTGACGGTCAGCCTCTTTATGAGTATGAGGATATGCTCAAGGGCGAGCATAAGCAATGGGGCACAAGGGTTTTTGACTACGGCAAAAACGAGGTCAGAAGCTTCCTTACTTCAAGTGCATTGTTCTGGCTGGATAAGTACCACATTGACGGACTTCGTGTTGATGCGGTGGCGTCCATGCTCTACCTTGACTATTGCAGGACGGACGGCAATTGGCGGCCGAACAAAAACGGCGGCAACGAAAACCTTGAGGCAATCGAGTTTTTGCAAAACCTCAACACGGCAATCTTCCGTGAATACGGCGATGTGTTGATGATAGCAGAGGAAAGTACCGCATGGCCTATGGTTTCAAAGCCTGTATGCGACGGCGGTCTCGGCTTCAACTTCAAGTGGAATATGGGCTGGATGAACGACTGCTTAAGGTATTTCGCACTTCCCGGTATTCACCGCAAGTTTAACCATAATAACCTTACGTTTTCTTTCTTCTACGCTTTTTCGGAGAATTTCGTTCTGCCGATTTCACACGACGAGGTCGTTCACGGCAAATGCTCGCTGATTAACAAAATGCCCGGCGAGTATGAAGAAAAGTTTGCAGGTGTCCGCTCGTTCCTCGGTTATATGATGGCTCACCCCGGCAAAAAGCTTATGTTTATGGGTCAGGAGTTCGGTCAGTTTATCGAGTGGAATTACAAGCAGGGTCTTGATTGGCTTTTGCTTGACTACGATGCTCACCGCAAGCTGCAGCATTTTGTAAAGACAATAAACGAGCTTTACAAGTCAACACCTGCACTCTGGCAGATAGACTACGACTGGAGTGGTTTTGAATGGATAAGTGCGGACGATGTTGACAATTCCGTAATCGCATTCCGTCGAATGGACAAGGATAACAAAGAAATTATTGCCGTGTGTAACTTCACACCTGTCAAGCGTGAAAATTACTGTATCGGAGTGCCGAACCCGGGCACCTATAAGGTGCTTCTTAATACCGATTGTGAAGAGTTCGGCGGCAAGGGAACAGGCACAACAGACAGTGTGAAGAGCAAAAAAGCACCGATGCACGGCTTGGAAAACAGTATTTCGCTCGACCTTCCCGGTCTGAGTGTAATATATTTAAAAGTACCGGCAAAAAGAAAAAAGGCAACACCAAAAGAAAATGCCGCTAAAAAGAAAACCGCGGCAAAAAAATAAAAGGAGGCAGCATAATGTCACGTAAACACGAATGTATTGCAATGCTCCTTGCAGGCGGTCAGGGCAGCAGACTCGGAATCCTGACAAAGAACATTGCCAAACCTGCCGTACCCTACGGCGGAAAGTACAGAATCATCGATTTCCCGCTTTCAAACTGTGTAAACTCGGGTATTTACACAGTCGGCGTACTTACACAGTACCAGCCGCTTGAGCTTAATGACTATATCGGCAACGGTCAGGCATGGGACCTTGACAGAGCCGACGGCGGTGTACACATCCTTTCACCCTACCAGCAGATTAAGGGCACGGAGTGGTACAAGGGTACTGCAAACGCAATTTATCAGAACATCAATTTCATCGACAGATACGACCCCGAGTATGTTCTTATTCTCTCGGGTGACCACATCTATAAGATGGATTATTCAAAAATGCTCGGCTTCCATAAGGAAAAGAATGCCGACTGTACAATCGCAATGCTTGAAGTGCCATGGGAAGAGGCTTCACGCTTCGGTCTTATGCTCGTGAACGAGGACGGCTCAATCTCCGAGTTTGAGGAAAAGCCGAAAAACCCTCGTTCAAACAAGGCTTCAATGGGCGTTTATGTTTTCACCTGGAAGAAGCTTCGTCAGTATCTTCTTGACGACGAGGCAAATCCGTCTTCAAGCAACGACTTCGGTCACGACCTTATCCCCGCAATGCACGAGGCAGGCGAGAGAATGTTTGCTTACGCATTTGACGGCTACTGGAAGGACGTCGGAACAATCGACAGCCTCTGGGAGGCAAACCTTGACCTCCTCAATCCGCAGGTTGACCTTGACCTTACAGATTCAAGCTGGAAGATTTATGCAAAGAATCCCGTAACCTGCCCGCACTACGTTGCAGACACCGCAAAGGTGCAGAACTCAATGATAGCCGAGGGCTGTGAAATTGAGGGTGAGGTTGATTTCTCCGTTCTCTTTGCAAACGTTGACATTGAAGAGGGCGCAGTTGTCAAGGATTCAATCATTATGCCCGGCAGCGTAATCAAGTCGGGCGCAAAGGTTCAGTATGCAATCGTTGCAGAAAACGTTGTTGTCGAGGGCAATGCCGAGGTCGGTAAGCGTCCCGAGGATATGGAAAATCTCGACGATTGGGGCGTAGCAGTTGTCGGCCCCGGTGTAACGGTCGGCAAGGGTGCGTGTGTTGAACCCAAGGCTATGATAGGCGAAGATGTAAAGGGGGCAGAATGATGAGAGCCAATAATGTACTCGGACTTGTATTTTCAAACAATTTTGATAATTACCTTAATGAACTTACATCAATGCGTTCAATGGGCTCTGTGCCCTACGGCGGACGTTACCGCCTTATCGACTTCAACCTTTCCGCAATGGTTAACAGCGGAATGGGCAAGGTCGGCATAATCACAAAGAGCAACTACCAGTCACTTATGGACCACGTCGGCAACGGCCGTGCATGGGATCTTTCAAGAAAGAACGGCGGTCTTTACATTCTTCCTCCGTTCAACTCTGCAAACACGGGTCTTTACTCGGGCAGAATTGAAGCTATTGCAGGTGTTATGAACTTCCTGCAGTATTCCGACGAGGAATATGTGATGATGTGCGACTGTAACGCTCTTTATAACTTCGATTTAAAGAAAATGTTTGCTTACCACGAGGAAAAGGGAGCAGACATCACAATAGCTTATGTAAACGGCGAAACACCGAATATCTCCGAGCTTGCAGTTCTTGACATTGCAGAGGACGGCAAAGTCGGTGCAGTTTCACGCCGACTCAAGGATGGTGTAGCTAACTATTCAATCAACATCGTGCTTATGAGAAAGTCACTTCTTGAAAGACTTGTTAACGAAGCAATCAGCCTCGGCTACCATTCTTTCACAGACGATATTCTCAAGAGAAATGTTCAGAAGCTCAAGATTTACGGCTACGAGGTAACAGGCTTTGTCAAGATGCTTGACAGTATGCAGTCTTACTTCGAGGCAAATATGGCATTGCTTGACAAGGACAACAGAAACGCACTCTGCCGCACACAGCCCGTTTACACAAAGGTTAAGGACGATGTTCCTGCAATCTACGGTCTCGGCTCAGATGTGAAAAATTCACTTATTGCTGACGGTTGCGTAATTGAAGGCAAGGTTGAAAACAGCGTTCTTTTCCGTGGTGTTCACGTTGGCAAGGATGCAGTTGTTAAAAACTGCGTGCTTATGCAGAACACATACATTGGTGACGACGTTCATCTCAACTGTGTTGTAGCTGACAAGAATGTCGTAATCAAGCCGAACAAGGTTCTTTCAGGCGACGAGAAATTCCCCGTTTACATCGGTAAGGGTATCGTAATCTAAAGGAAGGGTGACTTATTATGAAAGTTTTATATGCCGCAAGTGAAGCATTGCCCTTTATGGCGAGTGGCGGTCTTGGCGACGTTGCAGGCTCTTTGCCGCAGGCGCTTCGCAAAAGACTTATAGGTTGCCGTGTTGTTATGCCGCTTTATGATACAATCCGTCAGGAGCTAAAGGACACGATGAAGTTCCTCACTCACATCTGTGTACCTGTTGCCTGGCGCCGTCAGTATTGCGGTATCTTTGAGGCAAAGCACAACGGTGTTATATACTATCTTCTTGATAATCAGTATTATTTCAAGCGTGACACAATTTACGGTCAGTACGACGATGCGGAGCGTTTTGCGTTTTTCTCACGTGCAATTCTCGAGATTATTCCGCACATCGACTTCAAGCCCGACATCATTCATTGTAACGACTGGCAGACGGCACTCACACCCGTTTACTATTCTGCAATGTATGCAAATTCACCGGGCTACGAAAATATAAAAACAGTTTTCACGATTCACAATATTCAGTATCAGGGCATCTACGGCAGAGAAATCCTTGAGGATGTTCTCGGCATCCCGTCAGAGAACGCTTCGCTTCTTGAATACGACGGTTGTGTTAACTTTATGAAGGGCGCAATCGAGTGTGCCAACAAGGTTACGACTGTCAGCCAGTCCTATGCTGACGAAATTCTTGACCCGTGGTATTCACACGGTCTTGACGGAATTCTTAACGAGAGACGCTACAAGCTGAGCGGTATTCTCAACGGTATTGATGTTCTCGGCTACGACCCCGAAACGGACAAGAGCATCCGTGCTAACTATTCAGCCGCAAATCCTGCGGACAAGAAGCTTAACAAAGAGGATTTACAGCAGGTTATGGGACTTCCCGTAAGGGCAGATGTGCCGATTATCGGTATGGTTTCCCGTCTTGTTGCACACAAGGGCCTTGACCTTGTAAAGGGCATTCTTGACGAGCTTCTTTCGACGAGCGAGTTACAGCTTGTTGTTCTCGGCTCGGGCGACTATGAATACGAAAGCTTCTTCAGAGAAATTGCCGCAAAATATCCCGACAAGGTTGGTCTCAAAATCGGCTTTATCCCTGACCTTGCACGCAAGATTTATGCAGGTGCGGATATGTTCCTTATGCCGTCAAAGAGTGAGCCGTGCGGACTTTCACAGATGGTTGCTTTGCGCTACGGCACAGTACCGATTGTCCGTGAAACGGGCGGTCTTCGTGACTCCATTTCCGACTGTGGTGACGGCGAGGGTAACGGCTTTACCTTCAAGAGCTACAACGCTCACGATATGCTCGACGCTATCCGCCGTGCATTGACGGTTTATTATAACTACGATTGGGCGGCACTCACACAGCGTGCCCTCGAGTGTGATTACAGCTGGGGTCGCTCGGCTAACACTTATATCAAACTCTACAAGGCAATGTTAAAGGAATAGTAAAAACAAATGAAATCGTATTATATCCAGCTTATAAGAAACGGTCTGACGGCAGGCAACGTCGGCGGCAAATATATCGGTCACCTTGACGAGCCGTTAAGCAACGAGGGTGTGGAGCAGATTGCCCAGATGAAAAAGGATTATAAATATCCCAATGTTGAGGCGGTTTTCTCAAGCCCGCTTTCCCGTTGCACACAGACCGCAAAGTTAATTTACCCCAACTGCGAGCCGATTTTAATTGACGGCTTTATTGAATACAACTTCGGCGAATTTGAGGGCAAAACGGCGGAGGAGCTTGAAAATCATCCCGTTTTCCCTGATTGGCTTGCAGGCAAAAAGGGTGTTAATCCTCCCTTTGGTGAGAGCAACGAGGAGTTTTCAAACAGAATTGCACAAACGATGATTAAGGTCATCGACGGTGTTATTCAGTCGGGCATCACCAAAACGGCCATTGTTACCCATGGTGGTGTTATTATGGCTCTTCTTGCAATGTTCGGTCTGCCCGAGGCATCAATGCACGAATGGTTGACTCCCGGCGGTTGCGGTTATACAATCCGTGTCACACCGTCCCTCTGGTCGCAGGGCAGAAAGTTTGAAGTCATTGCACAGATTCCCGAAATCGAGGGTGAAAACGAGTTTAAAGACATTGATGACTTCAATGTAGAGGATTTCCTGTATGATTGAGGTGAAACCAATGGACTATGTTACACAGCTGATATGGCGGTATCCTACACTTAAGGCTAACGAAAAAGAAATCCGTCAGCTTTGCGACACGGTTATAAAAAGCTACGAGTCGGGCGGCAAGCTGCTAGTTTGCGGCAACGGCGGAAGCTGTGCAGATGCCGAGCATATTGTCGGTGAATTGATGAAAGGTTTTCTTAAACTCAGACCTCTTTCAAACGAAAAAAAGGCGCAGATGATATCTGCCGTGCCTGAGCTTTCTGATATCGGACTTGACAAACTCCAGCAGGGCTTGCCGGCAATTGCACTCAACGGCGGTGTTGCACTGACAACAGCTTTTGCAAACGACTGTGACCCTGACCTGATTTATGCACAGCAGGTACTCGGTCTTGGCAAAAAGGGAGACGTTTTTCTCGGCATCAGTACATCGGGTAACGCAAAAAATGTTTATGCCGCTGCGGCGGTTGCAAAATCGTTGGGTCTTAAGACAGTTGCTCTTTCGGGTAAAAACGGAGGAAAGCTTAAGGAAATTTGTGATATTTCAATTGTGGTTGACGAGGATGAAACCTTTATGATTCAGGAGCTTCATCTGCCCGTATACCATGCGATGTGTGCAACAGTTGAGGAGCATTTTTTCAAAGAATGACCTGAACTGTAAGTATAAAAAGAGGAAAATAAAAAATAAAAGGAGGAACGTTTATGTTCTGTAAAAACTGTGGAAAAGAAATTGATGCTGTAGCAGATTTTTGCACAGCCTGCGGCGTAGCTAAAGGTAAGGGCGAAAGCTTCTGCGAAAATTGCGGTACTTCAATCGCTCCGGGTGCGGCTGTTTGTCTTAATTGCGGTTGTGCCGCATCAAAGCCGACCAGCGAAAAGTCAAAGATTCTTGCAGGTGTGCTTGCAATCCTGCTCGGTGGCTACGGAATTCATAATTTTTATCTCGGATATACCAAAAAAGGTATTATTCAGCTTGCACTTTCCTTGGGCTTGGTGTGGACATTTGTTGCACCGCTGGCTGTCGGAATCTGGGCAATTGTTGAAGCTGTACAGATTTTTATGGGTAAGATTCCCGATGCAGAGGGCAGACCTTTAAAGGATTAAAATGAATTAAGGCAGAAACGGTTTCGTTTCTGCCTTTAGCTTTATACTTTCCGAAGTCCTTTGGGGTAATGATTTTTCGCCGTTCCGTTAACAGCCTTTGCACCGCCCAGGGTGCAACCGTCAACCAGAACCGCCGCCCAGCCGTTTTCACAGTCGCAGGGCAGGGTGTTGCCCTTAAGGTACACTTCGGCTTCCTCGGCGGTGAGGTGAATTTTTCTCTTGAAATCCTTACCCATTGCCATAAAAAATTGGTGGTGCGGTTGGATATAGTTTTTTTGCACAGTTCCGATTGTAACACCGCAGGAGAAAGCAACACCTTTCGGCACAACAAAATCGGGCTCAAAATAAACTATATTTTCCTTATATTTTTTAACGCATTTTCTGTCGTACTTTTCAAGTGTAGCATCAAGAAAATCAAACACAATTTTTTGCTCGTTCTTGGGGATTTCTTCAAGAGCGTTTTCTCTTTTTGAGTAAATTCCGTTGCCGCTTTTCTTCTGCATCAATGCCACAAACTGACCCTCACCCTTTGAAATGTGAGGGTAAAAGCGTCGGCAGAAATTGATGTTTTCTGTTTTGCAACCGTCAAAATTTATTCCGTCAGCGGTGTTGTTCTTTACCAGGTCTTTAACAGGCACAAGCTCAAACTCGTTGTGCCCGAGTAAAAAGCTGTCAACACACATTTCGTTTTCTTCCAAAGAAAATGTGCAGGTCGAGTAGAGAAGATAGCCGCCCTCTTTTACAAGCGAATGTATGTAACCGAGGATTTCAGCCTGCCTTTCGGCACACAGCTTCACGTTTGCAGGGCTCCACTCGTTTATTGCGGTTTCATCCTTGCGGAACATTCCCTCGCCCGAGCAAGGTGCATCAACAATAACAAGGTCAAATTCCTCACCGAAAAGTGATGCAAGTCTTTTTGCGTCTGCGCAGGTGGTCACAGCATTTTTAAAACCGAGACGCTCCATATTTCCCGTGAGAATTTTGCAACGAGAGGGGACAATTTCGTTTGAAACAATCATACCGCCCTCAAGTCTGCTTGCCGCTTGTGAGGATTTCCCGCCGGGTGCGGCACAAAGGTCAAGGATTTTCCACTCGGGGTCGATGTCCACACTTGCAACAGCGCTCATTGCCGCAGGCTCCTGAACATAGACCATACCTGCGTGGTGGTACGGGTGGTTGCCGATTTTATCAAAATCAAAATAATAAGCGTTTTCGGCAAAAGGAAGCTCCTCGCCGCCAAACGGATTTATTTTCAAAAAGCTGTCCTTGTCTATTTTGTTTGTGTTTATTCTGAAAGAGCGCACGGGAGCCTCGTCGTAAGACTTTAAAAACTTATCAAAATCGTTCCCGAGCTGTTCTTTCATCCGTGTCAAAAATTCCTGTGGTAACATATGCTTTTCCTTTATAAAAGATTGGATTCAATGTTGAACATACAAATTGCGAGTGCCGCAATGCTTGCGGTCTCCGTGCGCAGAATTCGTTTACCGAGCGAAACAATTTCACCGCCTGCCGCCTTTGCTTTTTCAATTTCACTTTCCTCGTATCCGCCCTCGGGGCCGATGAAAATTCCGATTGTTGTGTTGGGTTTAACGTTGTCAAGCTTATCCTTTAAAGCTGACATGCTGTCGGCACATTCGTAGGGGACAAGAAGCAGGTCGAAGTCCTCCGCAACTTTTAAAGCGTTGGCAAAAGAAATCGGCTCGTGAATTTCGGGTATAACAGTTCTGCCCGACTGCTTTGCCGCACTTTCACTTATCGACTGCCAGCGTGCAGTTTTGCTCTTTTTCTTTTTGTCGTCAAGCTTCACCACACAACGGCTCATTTCCACGGGGTAAATCTCGCTCACGCCAAGCTCAACACCCTTCTGAATAATCAGCTCCAGCTTGTCCGCCTTGGGAAGTCCCTGAAACAAAACGAGCTTTACGGGCAATTCGTTGCTCATAAGCTGACCGTCCTCGATGTCGGCTACAACTCTGTCGTCACTGATTTCACTGATTGCACAGCAATAGCTTGCACCGTTGCCGTCGTTGGCGACAAATTTTTCTCCGATTTTCATTCGCAGAACATTTTTTATGTGGTTCACATCACCGCCGACCACCGTAACCTGTGTGTCGGTCACATTTTCGGGCGAAACAAAAAAATGAAACATATTTTTTCCCCTTTGCTTTTTCTGATTTTCAGTATATCATTGTGTGCAAATTTTTTCAATGCAAAGAGTGTCGTATTCTGCGAAAAATTTTGAAGCCTTGCAAGTTGACTAATTTGCATTTTTGGAATATAATAAAAACAATATCTCTGGGAGGCGAAAAAATGAAAAATAAAATCATCGCAATGCTTCTTGTTATAGTCACTCTGTTTTCGGTTGCGGCTGTTCCTGTTGGTGCGGCGGCAGAGAAAAAGAGCAAAATTGATATCATTGACATCTGGCAAAACGGATATCCGATGTTTAATATCGGTTCTTTCCTTGAAACCATTTTTCTCGTGAACGAGCAGATAAACACAATAGCAGGTGTTAAAATTTTTAACGAGGAAAAGCTTGTTGTTGTGGCGGACGATGTCCTTTCGGGTGTTGTTGAGGGTGTGCTCGAAACAACAGGCGTGGATTTCAGCCAGATTTACACAAATCTGCCCCAGACAAACCAGTATGCAGAGCTTGTTACTTCGTCGTTAAATCTCAACATTCCCGAAACGCAGAAATATCTCAACGACCTGTCAAATCAATATTACCTTGAGGGCAATATGGCAATGTGCGTAGTTGTACGTATGGTTTCTGTCTGGCTCGGAATTGTTGATGAGGTTCTGCTTCTTGCGGCTCCCGTTGAGGGCAAGCCGGGTCTTTATGAGCTTGGTATAGAAATCACATACCGTGACGGCAGCAAAGACAGAGTGTACGCAGGCATTTATTATGACGAGAACACAAATTCGTTTGTCGGCAAAGACGGCGCACCCGCATTTCTCGGATATTATATGGACTTTAATCAGAATATGATTTACACTGGTATTGACGTCTGGCAGAGAGAGCTTGGTTTTAATATCTTCTACGATGTTTTCTGCTATCTTACACCGTTTTTCTTCCACTATACAACACAGCGCATCAAGTTTGACTACGACGGCCGTGAGTGGATGATTCAGCTTTGGAAAGGTCGTTATGCAATCGCAAACGGCGGTGAAGTTGGCATTTACACACGTGAGGCAGAGCGTGACGGCTCTTTCTATGATTGTGCCGCTGACGAGGATATGCTTGTTATGTCTATTGAGCTTTACCATGGCGACAAGCTCCTTTTCAGCCGTGAGCCGACACTTCATTGGTGGGTAACCGGCTTTGTTTTGAGCGACACAGCTTATCTTCCCCATTCGCTTACCTTGATTTCCACAATCACAATGAAGGATGCCGAAATGCTTGAAGCCGTTACAGCTTCAATTGACAAAAAGCTCGGTCTTATCAAGTATGAGGTTGACGGACTTGATGTTACAATTACATGGTAAATATTAGCGGAAAAGGTGCCGTTGCTTTTGCAACAGCACCTTTTAAAGTTTTATCCGTTTGCTTTACGAAAAGTTATTTCATGTTCTTTTCGTAAGACTCGATCATTTTCTTAACCATCTGACCGCCAACAGAACCTGCCTGCTTTGATGTGAGGTCACCGTTGTAACCCTGCTTAAGGTTAACACCTACTTCAGAAGCAGCCTCCATCTTGAAACGGTCGAGAGCCTCTCTTGCCTCAGGAACTACATTCTTCTTGCTTGCCATGTCTTTTTCACTCCTTTTCGAAGAATTGTTTTTGCGTTTGCATTACTTATTGTTTTCATTATCCGCAAAAATACAACTGAAAAAATTTGTTAAAAAAACAAGAAACTGTTTTTATGTCGGCAACTAAATTATTGCAGTTTTGGAAATTAGTGTTATAATGATAATGTAAATCACCGATAAGGAGAACTGATATGTATATAATTAACCAGCTTACAGCCCTCATACTTTCGTTTCTTTTTACCTTGGGCTCTTATGCTCCGGAAAATTTTGCTATTGCAAATGTTCCTGAAAAATCTGCTGACAGTGTAAGAATAGTATCTTTTAATGTCCGCTGTAAAGACGATACCTTCGGCTCAGTCAAGGGCAGAAGTCAGCTTATCTGTGCAGCTTTGGAGCAGTATGCTCCGGATTCGTTCGGTGTTCAGGAGGCAACAGCTCAGTGGATTGAAATTCTCAGCGAGAACCTTATTGATTATGACTGTGTCAGCCGGATGCGTGACGGAAAGGCAAGCTCAGAGGCTTCTGCTGTGTTTTACCTCAAGGACAAATACAATCTGCTTGACAGCGGAACAATCTGGCTGTCCGATACTCCGGAGGAATTTGGCTCAAAATTCACATTGTCTTTTTGCCCGAGAATTGCAACATGGGTAAAGTTGGAAAACAAAGAAACAGGCGAAATTTATATCCATATCAACACGCACCTTGACCACGTGCTTGAGTCCGTACGTGTTAAACAGATAAATGTGCTCAAGGTTAAAATCGAGGAGCTTAAAACGGAAGGTTATCCTGTGGTATGCACAGGCGATTTCAACACCAAAGAAGGTGCAGATGCCTACAATGAAATGAAGCCCTGCATGAACGACTCGAAATACCTTGCCGAAAATTCTGATGACGGTGCAACATACATAAACTACGGCAAAAATATTTTTGAAACAAGACCTATTGACTTTATCTTTGTGTCTGAAGGAGTAAGGGTCGAAAACTACAAGATTATTGACGAGAAAATCGGCGATATGTATCTTTCAGACCATGCCGCACTCTGTGCAGATATAATTTTCTGATTTGACACAAAACAGCAAAGATTACTTTTGACAACAAATAAGGCGCTGTCGCAATGACAGCGCCTTTTCGTCTTATCCAAGCATTTCCTTAATCTTATCAGCCGCATCGTAAAGCTCGGTGATTTCGGCAAGCTCAACAGCACCCTTGTCAACAAGGCTTGCAACTTCGCTTCTGATCGGGAGCTTTGCAAGAACGGGAATGTTCATTTCCTTTGAAACCTCGTCAATTTTGCTTTCGCCGAAAACAGAAATCTTCTTTCCGCAGTCGGGACACTCGAGGTAGCTCATATTTTCAACAATACCGAGAATCGGTACGTTCATCATATTTGCCATATTAACAGCCTTTTTAACAATCATTGTAACAAGGTCCTGCGGAGTTGTTACAATAACAATGCCGTCAACGGGGAGTGACTGGAACACGGTCAACGCAACGTCGCCTGTTCCGGGAGGCATATCGACAAACATATAATCAACATCGCCCCAGAAAACCTCCTGCCAGAACTGCTGAATAACGCCTGAAATAACAGGGCCTCTCCAGATTACGGGCTGATCCTCTTTTTCAAGAAGAAGGTTAATTGACATCAGCTTGATGCCTGTCTTAGTCTCTGCGGGCAGAAGTCCCATTTCATTCTGCATTGCAGGTCCCTTTGCACCGAATGCCTTGGGGATTGACGGGCCTGTGATGTCGGCATCAAGAACGGCGCAGGCATTACCTTTAACCTGCATTGCTGTTGTGAGCATTGACGTTACGAGCGACTTGCCAACGCCACCCTTACCGCTAACAACACCGATAACCTTTTTAACCTTACTGTATTCATTACACGGTACGTGTAAATCTTGTTTTTCGCTGCAGCTTGATGAGCAGCTTGAGCAATCTCCTGTGCAACCCATTGTTACATCTCCTTAACTTGAATAATGAAATTAAAATAATACTTTTTCAACGGCTCTTGCGGCATCCTCAACAAGCTGAACGCACGGCCTTTTTTTGTAATATTCCGGTGTTCTTGCCTCGGGCTTCGGGTCAGTGTTATCGCTGCTGTTCAGCTCGAGAAGCTCACGGCAGATGATTGTCGGATTGTTTGTTTTAAACTCGGTAATTATCTGCTGAACAACCTGATAGCAACGCTGTTTTGCTTCGGCGTCGTCACCGTCGGTTGCGCCGTATTTAAAGCCGACAAGCATAGCCGCACCGCAAACCGCACCGCAAACCTCACGTGATCTGCCAACACCGCCGCCAAGACCTGCGGAAACCTTAAGCGCTGTTTCCTCATCCATTCCGAATTCACCTGCAAAGGCGGCAAAAACAGCCTGTGAACAATTAAATCCGCTTTTAAAAAGCTCTATCGCTCTTTCTACTCTGTCTGACATTGTTTCGCCTCCTTTTCACATTATAGTATTCTAACACAGTTAGAAAAAAATGCAAGGGTCTATTTGCTTGACAGAGCGGATTTAACGAATTATAATTAAAATGTTATATCAAAACAAAGGAACGTTTTTATGGACAAATTATTCGAGAAAATTCACGCACTTTGTGCCAAATTCATAAAGAACGAAAAAATAATGGAGCTCATCCGCAAGGTTGTTTCAAAAGAGGTGTTTTCTTACCTCTTTTTCGGGGTGATGACAACGGTTGTGAACCTCCTTGTGCTTGCTCTTTGCAACAGATTTGTTGACATTATGGTTTCCAATATCATTGCGTGGGTTGCGGCGGTTATTTTCGCTTATGTTACCAACAAGCTCTTTGTTTTTGAAAGCAAAAGCTGGAAGCTTGACGTTATTGCAAAAGAAATTCCCTCATTTGCAGGTGCACGAGTGCTTACACTCGGCATCGAAGAGCTTGGCTTGCTCGTTATGATAAAGTGGCTTCATCTTAATGCAGCGCTCACAATAGGTGCGATTGGCGGAGAGTATATAGTCAAGGGTATTCTTGCTGTCGTGGTTGTTCTGTTGAACTACATTTTCAGCAAGCTGTTGATTTTCAAGAAAAAATAAATCCGAGAGGTCGTTGTGTATGAAAACGGTCAGCGTTATTATTCCCGTTTACAATATCGAAAAATACCTGCCGAAATGCCTTGACAGCGTTCTCGGGCAGACTTACACCGAGCTTGAAATAATCTGCGTTAACGACGGCTCACCCGACAACTCGGGTGAAATTCTCGAAAGCTATGAAAAAAAAGACAATCGAATTAAAATCATAACTCAAAAAAATCAAGGTCTTTCAGGTGCAAGAAACACGGGGATAAAAGCTGCAACGGGTTACTATACCATTTTTCTGGACTCTGACGATTGGCTTGACACAAATGCAATCGAAGCCGCTGTTTCTGCCGCAGAAAAAAATGCGGTTGAAACCGTGATGTGGGGCTACACACGTGAATTTGCCGACAAATCGCTCGAAAAGAAAATCTTTGACGGCGACCGTATTTTTGACGAAGAGGGGACACGCAATCTTCATCGCAGACTTGCAGGGCTAATGGGTGATGAGCTTGCAAACCCCGAAAATACGGATGCAATCGTCACCGCCTGGGGCAAGCTTTACCGCACGGATATAATTCAGAACAATAACCTCGAATTTGTAGACACAAAAATAATCGGCACAGAGGACTTGCTTTTTAATATTCATTATTTTGGCTTTATCAAAAGCTGTGCTTTTCTTGACAAGCCCTACAACCACTACCGCAAGGACAACGAGACCTCGCTGACACGAAGCTACAAGTCAAAGCTTTTTCCGCAATGGTCTGAGCTTTATTCAAGAATACGTGCATATCTCCACTCGAATTCACTCGGGCAGGATTTCCACACGGCACTTGACAACCGAATTTGTCTCAGTATGATTGGTTTGGGGCTCAACGAGCTTTGCAACAAGGCTTCGCACGGGGAACGGATTAAAAATCTTAAAAAAATACTCAACTCCGAGCAATACATAAAAGCATATAAAAACCTTGAATTTGCATATTTCCCGATACATTGGAAAATCTTTTTTAAGCTCTGTCAGAAAAGATGCGCTGTTGGTGTGTATGTTCTTCTGAACGCAATGCAGATGATGATAGGGAAATAAGATATATCAAAAATAAAGGCACTCGAAATTTTTTCGAGTGCCTTGTTATTTTATCCGAGTGAATCACGAAAATCTCTTAAAGCACGACCGACATCTTTAATGTTGTTTTGGAAGTTTTTATCGGTGGCAAGATTTTTAGCTGTTTTTGAAACATTGTCAAGAGTTGTTTTGGATTTTTTATTTGGTTTATGTACATAATTGCACGCAGGGCATTGAAGACCTCTCTTGTTTCCGATTTTTCTTTCAATGGAAGTGGTTAAAAGGTAAACTAAACCAAAACCGCCGATTGGAATGGTGAGTAACCCTATAATCCAGTCTTTTTTACGCAAAACCTTTTCTAATTCAAATGTGCCTACATATCCGCATTTTTCACATTGATTGAAGCCCATTTGGCTAACGTCAATTTGATTTTGTCTTGTTGTAAAAAACTGACCGCAGTTCGGGCAAAAATTACTGTTTGCATCTACAGTTGAGTTACATTTGTTACAAATCATGTAAAATCCTCCTGTTATTTGTACCATCTGATATCATTTAATGTGTTGTTTGCTTCACGGCGAAGTCTGTTGCCGTATTGTGCTTCTTTCATTGCTTCTCGGTGTTGCCTTTCGTTGTCCTCTCGCAATTTTTGAGTTTCGATAGTTTGCTTTTTAATTTCATCTCTAAGCATTTCTTCGTGTTGCAAGCGATAAAAATCGTTGACTGCATCTGACATTGAAACGTTCGGATAATCTCGCAGAATTTGGTAAACGTATCTTGTGGCCGGTGGATTTTGAAGTTGTACGGGCACGGTATATCGCTGATAAAACGAATTAGATTGCTGCTTGGCTTGAGAGAGTTTATTATTAATCTCATTTAAAACTTCGAAACCTGAAGTGCTTGATGATATATCATTAAGAAAATGCTTTTTCTCTGATTTTTTAATAATAAAAGATGCAAGAAAAACAACAAACGCCAACGCCACAACACCCAAAACAATTCCTGTCAGAGGATGTATTCCGTTAACATCAAATTCAATTATATATCCGGTTAAAAGTAAACCTGCCATTATAATTACGGGAGCAATAAACCACAAAAGACATCCGGCAAAGTCTTGTTTGCTTTTCTTTCTTTTTTGCATAATTTTTTGATTTTTTGAAACCTCAATCCGGCAAAGTCTAAGTTGATTGTCCCAATATTTTTCGGCTTCCTGCAATTTAATTAGTTCCTGTAAAACTATCAACATATCCTTTCGGCTCATACTTGCTAACTGTGGCATAAATTCACCTCGCAATGTTTATTTCAAACCTATTTTAACCTGAAACAGGTTAAAAGTCAATACCCTAAAACAGGTTAATATATAATCCTTTTTACATAAATATAGAGGTGAATATAATTATGTATAAAAGAATTAGAGACTTGAGAGAAGATAAAGATATGAATCAAACGCAAATTGCAAAAATTTTAGGTATGTCACAGACAGGATATTCAAAATATGAAACGGGTGAAAATGATATCCCTACAGTTATTCTTATAAAGCTTTCAGATTTTTACGGAACAAGCATTGACTACATTTTAGGTCAAACTGATGAAATCAAAAGATATCCGAAAGCAAAATAACAATCGTTAAATACAAAATTCGTTATTTTATACAAAAATATCAATCATTGTTTTATATTGTAAATTTGTAATTTTGTGATATAATTACTTTAATATGGATGTGTGTGCTCACGCATCGAAATGAAAGGAGATAAATTATGAAAAAAGTACTTCTTTCTGTTATCTCGGTTATCCTTTGCTTAAGCCTTATGATTCCTGTCGGAGTCACAGCTTTTGCAGAAGTTCCTGCCGACGATACAGCTATTGTTGAAGACACAAACATGAATTTTGAAGACGTTTTTGCAAATGTTGATTTGAGCGGTCTCGGTGACGCTGCCGCTGACCTTGGTGACAAGTTCGAGTCACTTTCATCAACAAGCATGAAGGTTATCTTTATGAACTTCCTTGCAAAGATTGTGAACACTCTTTCAAACATTCTTATCACAATCGTAGGTAAGGCTCTCAACCTTGTAATTCCCGCAACTCCTGCGTTGAATCCTTATGAAGATTTCAACCTTGACGAGTACGGCAACTTCTACGAGGGTATGGACGAGTTCATCGACGCTCCTGTAGAGGGTGCGCAGTGGCATCTCGGCTACGCTCAGGAGTCAATCCTTCCCGACGATTTCGGTGAGGTTCCTTACACAATGGGCGGCTATGGCCTTATGGCAGAAACAACTGAGACATTTGACGGTCTCTGGGTTCGTACAATCGTTCTCAACGACGGAAGCGGCAGAGGAAACGTTGTTTTCTGTGTTCTTGATGCAATCGGTATTGCAAACGCTGACGTAAGACTTATCCGTGAAGCTGTTGCAGATTTTGCAGAGGCTAACAACATCGTAAGCATCAACGTTGGTGTTACTCATACTCACTCAGGTATCGACCTCCAGGGTGTTTGGGACAACACAGTAGGTAATGTTTTGAGCAACATCACACTCGGTTCACTCGGTCTTACAGAGCTTAAAAGCGGTGTTGACCGCAAGTTCCTCCAGACAATCATCGACCAGACTGCAAAGTCAATCAAGGACGCTTATGCAGATATGGAAGCAGGCACACTTGAGCTTGCAAAGATGGATATCGGTGCAGACTATCTTCGTGACAGAACTGCTCCTTACAACTACGACGGCAATCTCTACCGTCTTGAGTTCACACCCGACGATGTTACCGAAACACCGACAATCATCACAACATTCGGTGTTCATCCCGAAAATTCAGGCTACGGTCACACAGTAATTTCTGCTGACTTCATTCCTTATGCAGAGGAAGTTGTCAACAAGGCAGGCTATAACTTCATCTTCATTCAGGGTGCAGTTGGTACAATCACTTATGCACGTGGCGAGACAAACGACGGACTTGACCTTTCAAGATACGAAGAGGCAGTACGTTACGGTTACGAAATCGGCTATATGCTTCTTGGTATGACAAAGACAGAGGAAGAGTGTGAAGCACTCAACTTTGCACTTGGCGACTACCTCGGCGTTGCAGAATACGGCGACAGCGAGGACTACTCAATCTGGTACGAGGATTGGGTTCCTGTTGAAGAAGAAGAGGTTGCACCTTTCCTTAACATTAAAAATAAGCAGTATGTTATTGAAGTTTCAAATGTACTTATGGACATCATTGGTAAGGTTGGCATCACAGACTACTTCTTCCTTTACGACAGCGCAACAGGCAAGTACTACGAGGTAACAGAGTGCGCATATATGGAGCTCGGTGACTCACTCAAGGTACTCATCAGCCCCGGTGAACACTACGGTGAAATGCTTATGGGCGGCGACGGTCTTGAAGACTTTGAGTATGATTCATACCGTGAAATGTTCGGCGAAAACGTTATCGTATTTGACCTTATGAACGATGCAATCGGCTACATCGAGCCCGATCCGGAGTTTGTAATGGCAGGTATGAAGTACAGCGAAGAGAACGGCGAATATGATACAGACACATGGTGCCTTATCTCCTTCGGTGAGCACACCGCATCAAAGGTTGCAGGCGAGTTTGTTTCTCTTGTTGACAGCGTTAGATAAAACAGCATAAAAATTATCGGCTTGCAGAAATGCAAGCCGATTTTTTTCGGTATTCTGTTATTTCAGCGGTCTTTCTTCGTCTGTAAGACCGAGTATGTAGTCTGCTGATAAGTTGTAGTAATGACATAATTGAATGACGTGTTCAACCGGTATTGGGTGTATTCCTCTTTCGTATTTTCCGTAATAGCTTCTGTCTATTTTTAAATAATCGGCTATATCACTTTGTTTTTTATCGTGGTCTTCTCTGATGTCTCTAATTCTTTGCCAATATTTCATAAAATCAACCCTGCTTTTTGTTTGTTTTTATGATTATATCATGGGTAACAAATTTCCTCTTGACAAGGGTAATATATTACCCATATAATAACTGTGGTGAGCAATATTTTTTCACGATGTTTTTGAAAGGTTGTGTTTATATGTTTTCACCTTTTATTGATATAATTATGTATGAAAACAGGTGTTTGTATGGATAAACAGAATTTTAGCAAAAGATTGGTTGAATTAAGATTAAATAAGGGTGTATCTGCCAGAGATATGAGCTTGTCGATAGGTAAAAATGCAGGCTACATCAATGAAGTTGAAAACTGTAAAAGCTTTCCGTCAATAAATGTGTTTTTTACTATCTGTGAATACCTCGGTGTTACACCACAGGAGTTTTTTGATACGCAGACAAAGAACCCTGTTAAGTCAAAAGAACTGCTTGATGCGACAAAGACATTATCTGACGAACAACTTGACATTTTTATTACCATAGCAAACGAATTGAAATAAATGCACAGGGGCAGTTCTGTGCGTTGACTCCCTTGCCCTAAAGGCAATGTTGTCAACTTAAGAGTTTAACTTCACCGAGAAAGGTAATGTAAATATTTTACAAAATTTAATTTGTCTGTGTCTTTCTGTTTTGCTGATGATTAAAGGTTAGGGTGGCTCCACTTGTCAGGGGAGCTGGCGAGCATAGCGAGACTGAGGGGTAGTTCAAGTAGCGACTGAAAGGTCTCTCTCCGTCTTTTTCTTCGCAAAATCCACCTTCTGTCAAAAGAAGGCTGTCCGATTACATCAAAACTTCAATTTTGTTCTGTTCTACTGCGGCAGCAAGTCGCCGCCCTACCGCTACAATTACGGTTGAGTGCGTAGGGGCAGATATCATCTGCCCGCAGATTTTGCACGAATTTTGACGGGAGCATAATATGCTCCCCTACGATGTAAATTGAATTTAGCACGATAAATTGGGGTTGTCGTGATGTTAATTTTAATAAAACTTGCTGTGTGCGTTGCCTCCCTTGCCCTAAAGGGAGGGGGACCACGAAGTGGTGGAGGGATATTATAAAGAATAGATTATGTTTACATTATAGGTCTGCGACGCAGAATATCCTCCCGTCACA
>JAFUPA010000013.1 GCA_017481575.1 Clostridia bacterium
TGTGACGGGAGGATATTCTGCGTCGCAGACCTATAATGTAAACATAATCTATTCTTTATAATATCCCTCCACCACTTCGTGGTCCCCCTCCCTTTAGGGCAAGGGAGGCAACGCACACAGCAAGTTTTATTAAAATTAACACCCCGACAAACACCAATTTGTTTAACTGTTTTACGATATAATATCACTTTTTCGGGTTGTCTCTTTTCAAAACGAACCTTGCAAAAATTGATAGCTGACAACAAAATTAAATTTTTTTGTTGACAAATTGCTTTTCACGATGTATCATTAGACAAAATCAAATACAGGGGTGCTGTGCAAACGGCTGAGATTATACCCTCGGGAAAAAGTATAAATCGGAACTCGTTTTTTGGCGTTTTCAAATTCATACTGTTTCCCCGAACCTGATGCGGATAATGCCGACGTAGGAAGATATTGTTATACAAAAACTTTACGCTCGGTTTAGCTAACCGAGCGTTTTCCGTTTTTGTCCACTTTCCCGGGTAGCGGACAGAGTGCGATTTGTATTATTTGTTTCAGGTGCAGGCTTAATTTCATCTGAAACAGACCCTCTGTTGACTGATAAAACCAGTCAGGAAAGGAGTTTAAATTTCTATGAATAATCAAAAATCAAATAAAATGAGCGACAACACGTTGAAGCTCACCGTCAGCGGAATTATGGTTGCGATGTCAACCGTGCTTTCCTTTATTAAGTTCAGCGAACTGCCCTACGGCGGCTCGGTAACACTTTTCAGCTTTGTTCCCTTGCTTTTCGTCGGCTATGCTTACGGTGCAAAGTGGGGACTTTCAGCAGGTCTTGTTTACGGCGTTTTGCAGGCAATTTTCGGCATTTCAGGTGCCGTTGCAGGTGCAGGCTTTGCGTGGTATCAGGTGCTTCTTTGTGCTTTGCTTGACTATCTTGTAGCGGGTGCTATGCTCGGATTGGGCGGAGTATTCAAAAAGGTAATCAAAAACCCGCAGGTTTCTTTTGCTCTCGGTTCTGTTTTTGCCTGTGTGCTCAAGTACCTTTCCCATTTCCTTTCGGGTTACATCCTTTTCGGTACTTATGCCGAGTGGTTTTTCACCGAAGGCGGCGGAATGGACTACGGTGCAAACATCCTCTCAACATATTCGGGCAACACATTAAGCGTGGTTTATTCGCTCATTTACAACGCAACCTTTATGCTCCCCGAAACAATCATCACCGTTATTATGGCTTGCATAATTATCTCGGTTAAACCGCTGAAAAAGGCTTGCGGAATTAAATAAGATGCAATAAAAGTAAAATCCAAGGTATGCGTGTACCTTGGATTTTGTTTATTCAAGCCATTGAATAAAGGCAGTTTTATCTGTGCTGTTATATCCTGCGTTCTGATAAAAGTTGAGAGTTTTATCCTCCTTTGAGCCGGTAAGCAGCATCATTTTATAACAATTTGACTTTTCTGCAATTTCTTTTGCATAGTTCAAGCATTCAGTTGCGTAACCTTTTCCTCGATAGTCTGCATGAGTAACAACATTCTCAACAAACGCATACGGTCGCACATTCCGTGTAAGATTAGGAATAATCACACATACACAGGAAGATACTATTTTTTCGTCTGTAATTTTCACAACAATGTGATGATTATCATCTTTAATTATTGCTTTCCAAGTTTTCGTCAAGTGTTCTGTCATTTCAGGCACGGATTTTTCGTGCAAATGCAGGTACAGCTCCAACAACTCGTTCAACTCATTTTCTTTAATTTCTCTGACCATACAAACCTCTGAAAATTATTCTTCCTTTTCAAAAATCAAGTCCAATTCCTGGATATGCCCCGTGCCTCTTTGTCTGGTCGGGATATAGCCTACATATCGCCAGCCGTCTTTAGCACGCTTTTCGATAATAGATTTATAATCATCAATACCGTACGAATTTCCGTTAAACATTCCCCAACCGTCCATCTCACAGCTGACGGATTCGTATTCGTATTTGAACATGGCAAAGTCTCCTTTGAGTATTTGTTTTTAGGGTATGTAATTTTTGAAAGTGCAGGGTGTCAAATTGTATTTTTCTAATCTATTTTATAGAAATATGGTCCGCACCAACCATTTTCATGAGTAGAAACATAAGTCCATTTCCATTTTTTACCCACCACATAAAGTTCGGGGATATCTTCAATGTTTTCCCATTGCCTATATTCATCAGTAATTTCAGATGTCTGTTCTATTTCATCGTCATCCCAAATTTGAATTACTATGGCATTCTCTTTGTTGATTTTTTCATATGCTTCTCTTGCTGCTTTTCCCGACAAAACTTTTTCTCTGGGAACTAACCCATAACTAAATATATGCCATAAATATTGATATACATAGCAATCGTTATATTGTTTTTTAGTTAGATTAGGAATAAATGCTTCAAGCCACTTTCGTTTAAACTCTTCTCTCTCCATCTATATATCTCCTTAAAATTCAACCAGCAATTCCTTTATCTTATAACCTTAATCCTATCCTCAAATCTCGGTTTCATTTCGGGCTTTTCATCAGGATATCCGACTGCAATTGCGATAAGGAATTTGTACTCCTCGGGAATATCCCAGGCACGCTTCCACTTGTTGCCCTGCTCGTTGCCGTCGGCAAAGAGTGCGCCCACGCTTGCAATTATGCAAGTGCCGAGCCCCATACCCTCTGCGGCAATGCAGATGTTTTCACACATAATTCCGCCGTCCATATAGCTCTCGCCCTCGGCAAAAAGAACGATAAACGTCGGTGCATTGTGGTAAACGGGGTTTGTGTCCCAGCGTGTGTATGCAGGTGTGTCGTAGCCGACAAGCTCTTTGAAGTCTGTATTCATTTCTTTAAGCATTTCTGCGTTCTGAACAAAACGTACGTGGCACGGCTGACCGTTTCTGCCGCTCGGAGCACGAAGAGCCGCCAGCTTCAAAGCCTCTAACTGCTCGTCGGTAATCTGCTCGGGCTTGTATTCACGGATTGTCTGACGCTTTAAAATTGTATTCATTACTTCGTTCATAAGGTTCACCTCAAATTTTCTTGAATATTTTATCTCGTAAAATCTTGTTATAAATCAGTCCTGCAGGTATATAAACTGCGGTTGCAACTGCAAGTGTGATAAGCAAGCCTGTAACAAATTCGGCACTAACGAAATTATAAACTAAAACAAGTGCAACGATAACAGGCACAAGCACCGACAAAATCTTCGCCGCAAACGGGCCTGCCGCCGCAGGATTGCACGGCGACCAGTAAGAAAATGCATTCTTAAACGGTGCGGTCTTCATTTTGTTGCAACAATCCTTATAATTTAAAGAATACGTCTTATAATTCTTCACATCGTTTTCGTCAAACTTGAAAACACGGAATGCTCTGTGCTTTGTTCCGTAGGCGTTGTAGCCCATACCGGGACAGTAGCCGAGGTCAATTCCGTCCACCTTGCCTGCAAAGGAATTGTAATGGTCGTGACCGAAATACATTGCAAAAACATCGCCCTGTGCCTTCATAGCATCAAACTGCTTTGTGCCGAGTGTCATTGACGGTGTTTCGCCGTATGTATAGTTGTGGAAAAGCTTCTCTTCATCAAGAATCCAATACTTGCTGTTGCCCTTTACAAAGTCGCATTGTGCGCCCTTTGTGCCCTTGGGAACCTCCTTGAAAAGCTCCATAATATTGCTGACGGGAATGTGCTGAAAAACCATTGACGGTACAAAATCACCGCCGTTTTCCGCTTTGAGCTTCTCGCCAACGCTTCTGTACCATTCAAGCTGTTTGTCGTTCACACCCTCGTAGCCGACACCTTTTGTCTTTGAATGGGTGTCCATAACGTAAAAATTGAGTGCAACCCTCTCGCCGTCCGAGGAGAGCACGGGGACATTGAAAGTTCCGACGTCGGGTCTGCCGTCGTTAAAATCATCAAAGCAGATGCAATTCTTCAAAGTTTTATAAACCTCTGCCTGCTTCTCGTTTGAAACACCTGTTTCACGGTCGTGATTGCCGAAGGTGAGGACGTACGGAATATTGTGCTTTTCAATAACGCTGAAAAGTCTGCGGATTGCAATTTCAACATTCTTTTCCGCCTTTTCGCCCTTGCCCCACAGTCCGACAACATCGAGCTGATCGCCCGTCAGAATTATGAAATCGGGCTTGACCTTTTCAATTGCATCGTCAACAAACTGCAAGGTGTCAACACTTGTATTTTTGGTATCCTGCAAATCGGAAATCTGCATAACCTTCAATTTTCCGTTTTTAAATCTGATTTTGTCCTTAAGGCTCATATCAATCACCTCTTGAGTTATAGTCTAACATAACCCGAAATTAAAATCAATAAAAATAACGCCTCTCACAAAGAGAAGCGTTATGCAAAATATAAATTTACTTAAGAGAAATATCAAATTAGTTTCAAGACAAAATAGTTATCATATTCTGTCCCGTCGTGACCGATTAATTTTTCATCAGAAGCTTCAAACCCCAAAGATTGCAATGCACATATTCTTTCATTGGCTTCAGGAATAGCTTTTGTTGCAATTTTGTCGCAATCAAACAAATCAAAAGTCGGTCCGATTATAAGAGACAGAATCTTTACAATTTCAGTTGAAAATTCATAGTCATACCTTAGGTCAAGACGTAATAATCCGCAGTTCGTGTAGGTATCATCTGCATCACGGTGAAACAATTCTATTGTACCTATAACCTCGTTTCTGCCATTTTCAACAACAGACCATCGCACAAAATCTCTATGTTCATACTTGTCAATCCAAAACTGAACAGCTTTGCTCATTTCCTCTTCATTAGTATAGTAAAAATCATCGCCATAACAATTATCACTATTAAATAAAGGAACCGATTTCGTATCAGAGTATACCTTTAACAAATCTTTGCAGTCATCAAGACTTACAAATCGCAATGTATATGCTGAATTTGCATATATCGGACAGTTCTCATAAACATCAACCATATTCGCACCTCACACAGAACATTTGTTCGTTTTTTCTATAGTATAAATTAACTTTACTATGGTTGTCAAGAATAATTTTAATTTAAGTAGCGAATTGAGGTTTGTCGAGGGTCTTCAAATATCAAATCAATTTCAAGACAAGCAGCCTTCTCTGAAAGGGAAGGTGCCCGACAGGGCGGATGGGGGGGAGCGTTAGCGACCAAAAAAACTTTAATCAGCAATGTTTTTCCTTGTTGCTTCGCAACAAACCCCTCAGTCTTGCCTTCGGCAAGCCAGCTTTTTCTCCGAAAACGGGCACCCTTTTGTCCGCTTCGCAGACATTTCCCCTAACAGGGGAATCTCCTTTCAGGGGCGCCTTCTCTCTATTGCCAATTCGAGCAAAATTAAAGACCCCGCCAAATTAAAAGTTTGTGCAATCTTTGCCGGGAGCCAAAACGGCTCCCCTACCTGTTTTTATTCAATTACCTTCCCTGTGCTGTCGGTCTTTTCCACAGCGGAAACGTTTAATATCTGCAACGGATAAGACTCGGCAAACGTTCCGTCAAATTCAATCCGCAAAAAATCTCCATTTACATAATCGGGACACCCGTCAACATCCGTATTCACAATCACCTTGTCAGACGGTACGAGGTAATTGTTGCCGTTGTCGGTTACTTCAAGCATACAACTACCCTCATATATTTCAATAACCTTACCGACAAAATACACTTGCTCTTTGGGTGCAGTTGGCCACCAGTCACCAAGACCGTCTTTCTCTTCATAAAGATAGAATAAGTATCCGTGTTCATTATCAGCTTGAAACTTATTAAGCTCATCTTCTTTCAAAAGCATTGTGAGCACGGCGAAACCAAAACGGTCATTGACAACTTCTATTGCCGAGGTATATCCCATCTCATAAAACTTATCAGCAATTGGTTCCAGATTTTCCATCCCCGTTATATATTTCAAGTCTTCAAAAACACGAACAACAACACGAAAAAGCTCGTTGTCGTTATACTTCTCAAGTGCAGTTTTCAACGGTGTTGAAAAAAAATATTTTCCATTTGAAGGTGTAGCCGGATCGCAAAATGGGGTTATCTCATCAATTGACGAAATCACTTTAAGCCTTTCCCCGTTTTCCATTGTTACTGTGTCTGAATCTGCCGGCTGAAAAACACCGTTTTCCGCCTGTGTCGGTTCTTCCTCGCCCGGACCGTAGTTATCCTTAATTCCCGGGTAAATTGCGTCATCTGCCGTCTGCACAACGGGAGTGAGCAATCCGCTCTGCCACGCACCCACACCGACCAGCACTGCCAGCAAAGCACAGGCAAGCGACACACCGACCGTCTTTTTTCTCCTCGCCTTTTGTGAAACAACATATTCATCTCTGCGGCGGAAAACTTCGTCCGCCATTTCGTTATAAGTCTTCATAGTGAAAGCCCTCCTTTTCAAGTTCTGCCTTGAGCGACTGTCTCGCTCTTGACACAAGCGTTTCGATATTGTGGACTTTTTTCTTCATCACAACCGATGCTTCTTTTAGGCTGAAATCTTCAAAATAAACCAGCCATAAAACCTGCCTGTATTCGGGTTTCAATCTGCACATTGTACGGTGAACGGTTATCTTCCTTTCCTCACGCAAAAACGAGTGTTCAAGCTCCTTTTCATCGTCTGTCAGGTCAAAGATTTCGTCAATCGGCACTTCCTTTTTTCTTGATTTTTGTTTCAGATAATCAAGCGCCACATTGCGCCCGATTGCATAAAGCCACGTTTTAAAGCTCGATTTGCCCGAGAACCTCGGCTTTTTCGTAATGATTTTTACAAATGTGTCCTCGGTCAGTTCCTCGGCAGTATGTAAATTGCAGACAAAGCCGTTGATGTAAAAAATCAGCCCGTCCTTGTAGTCCCTTATAATCTCAACAAACCCGCTCTCGTCACCGGCAAGGAAACGGCGGTAGCTACTTGCACCGTTATCCATAGACCTGCTCCTTTCCGAAAGGATCATCCTTTCACTTATTAGACGCAGAAAATAAATCAAACCTCACAGTTGATTATAAAAAATTTTTCAAAGCAATGCAACGTGCTTTGCATTAGTCAAACTGCTAAAAAATAATTCAAAAAAGTGTTGCATTTCACCATATAAAATATTGATATTCAAAAATTGTTGTGATATAATTCTCTGTATTAAAAATCAATTCCGAGACAATCTCGAGGAACTATATATTTCAGGAGGTCAGTATTATGGATCAGAACAAAAGACCGGACAATATGGCAAGAATCACCACCCCCGAGCTTGCAGAGGCTTTCATTGCCGAGCAGGTAAAGGCAGTTCAGGAGCAGGTTGGTGACAAGAAAGTTCTTCTTGCGCTTTCAGGCGGCGTTGACTCGTCAGTTGTTGCGGCATTGCTTATCAAGGCAATCGGCAAGCAGCTTGTTTGTGTTCACGTTAACCACGGACTTATGCGTAAGGGCGAGAGCGAAAATGTTATTGAGGTTTTCCAGAATCAGCTCGATGCAAACCTTATTTATGTTGATGCAACAGACCGTTTCCTTGACCTTCTTGCAGGTGTAAGCGACCCCGAGAGTAAGCGTAAGATTATCGGTGCAGAATTCATTAAGGTGTTTGATGAAGAATCTGCAAAGCTTGACGGAATTTCCTTCCTTGCACAGGGCACAATTTACCCCGATATCCTCGAAAGCATCAAACAGGCTGAGGGCAAAAAAGCTGTTAAGTCACACCACAACGTAGGCGGACTTCCCGACGAAATGGAAATGCAGCTTGTTGAGCCGATTAAGCTTCTTTTTAAGGACGAGGTTCGTGTAGTGGGCGAAGCACTCGGACTTCCGCATGCAATGGTTTACCGTCAGCCGTTCCCGGGTCCCGGACTCGGTGTACGTTGCCTCGGTGCAATCACACGTGACAGACTTCACGCACTCCGTGAGGCAGACGCGATCCTCCGTGAGGAGTTTGACAACAGCGGACTTGCAGAAAAAGTGTGGCAGTATTTCATCGCAGTACCCGACATCAAGAGCGTTGGCGTTAAGGACGAGAGCCGTTACGAGGGCTGGCCGGCAATCATCCGTGCAGTTAACACCACAGACGCTATGACAGCAACTATTGAAGAAATCCCCTACCCCGTTCTTCACAAGATTACAGCAAGAATCACAAACGAAGTTGACGGCATCAACCGTGTCCTCTTCGACCTCACCCCGAAGCCGACAGGAACGATAGAGTGGGAGTGATACCAAAAACGCTGAAAACCCGCATAAACACTGGGTTTTCGAGGATTAAAAAGTCCTCGTGGCAACATTTTGGCAACATCTGATAATTATTCATAAATAAAATTAAGAGCTATTAGATTTTTGTTTGAAATCTAATAGCTCTTTTTTGTTGCTCAAATTATTCAGTTTCGGACTTGCGTTCTTCACGAAGTCGGTCAAGGGACTCCCTTGTACGCTGTACCTCTACTTCGGGGTATGTATAACGCCAACGGTCATATTCCTCTTTGCTGATTTCGCCATTGCGATACTTCTCCGCTTCTTTTTGCCAAGCGGTAAAACGCTCAAGCAAAGAAATGTAAGATGTTCCTCTGTTGCGGTCAAGACGGATGCACACTTCATCATCGAGCTTGTCAATCCTCAAGCCGTAAATGTCCTCTAATGCAAACAGCGTGTGCATAAAGCCGAGGTCAGTATCAATGTCGGGAACATTCAAAGCCATAGTAGAAACACCCAATACATCTGCGAGAGATTGCGTTAAATCCGCTTTGGGTGATCTTGAGCCGGACTCATACTGTGCCATACGAATATCGGCGGTTTTCTCAGGAAAGCCAACCTGAACACCGAGAAACTTTTGTGTCATACCTTTGAGGTTACGAAAAAATCTAATTCTTTCACCGATTGCCATACTGATTACACTCCTTACAACGTGTTGTATAATGAGTATAGCATATAGAGTTAGGATATGTCAAGACAACCCAAGCAAAAAAAGTAAAGATTTTTTCAAAAACCTATTGACTTAACGGTATTCCGTTAGTATAATATGGATAGCAACTATAGCAAATAGCGTTAAGTTGTAAAAATAGAATGATCGTCCGAGTGGGATACTCCGCCAAGACCTTCCGAAAGGGAGTGAGCGAGAAAACACCGCTGAAAAAGCAGGGGTAGGAACGGCACTTGGGTAGAACGGCAACCTTTGAAACAACACAAATCTGAGGAAAGGAGGAAATGCAATGTTTGAAGATTACTATATGACCGTAGATGAAGTTGCGAAGGCACTCAAAATCTCAAAATCATTTGCCTATAAGGTAATAAGGAAAATGAACGCCGAAATGCAAGAACAAGGATTTTTTACAATGGCGGGTAGAGTGAACAAACAGTTCTTTTTAGATAAGACCTGCTATGATGCAGCCAAAAGCAAGGAAAGGAAGTGATGTAAATGGCTGTTTATAAAGAAGAAAAGACAAACACTTGGCGAGTTGTGTACCGTGTTCCCGATTGGAAAGGCGGCACAAAACAGAGCCAAAAACGAGGTTTCCCAACAAAGCGTGAAGCACTTGCTTGGGAGCGTGAGTTTCTGAACAAGGCTCAGGCTGATCTCAGTATGACCTTTGCGAGCTTCGTTGACACCTATACGGTGGATATGAAGAATCGTATCAAAGAAAATACTTGGCACACCAAAGAGCATATTATCCGCACAAAGATCCTGCCGTACTTCGGCAAGCGCAAGATCACCGAAATTCAGCCGAGAGATATTATTGCTTGGCAGAATGAAATGATTAAGGGGTGCGATAAGAACGGCAAGAAATACTCTCCCGTATACCTTAAAACGCTGCACAATCAGTTAAGCGCCATTTTTAATCACGCCGTTAAGTTCTATGGTTTGAAAGAAAATCCCGCTGCTAAGGTCGGCAATATGGGCAAGGCGAGAAGCCGTGAAATGCTCTTTTGGACACAAGACGAATATCAGAAATTCGCCTTTGCGGTGATGAACAAGCCTATATCCTACTACGCATTTGAAATGCTGTATTGGTGCGGTATCCGTGAGGGTGAACTGTTAGCCTTAACCGCCGGAGATTTTGATTTTGAACGTGGCACAGTCACGATTAACAAGTCCTATCAGCGTATTGACGGCAGGGATGTTGTTACCGAGCCGAAAACACCAAAAAGCAACCGAGTGATTAAAATGCCCGATTTTCTTGTGGTGGAGATCAAGGAATATCTCGCCAAACTCTACGGTCTGCAAAAGAACGACAGAGTTTTCAATATCACAAAGAATTATCTGCACCGTGAAATGACAAGGGGCGCAGATGAAGCAGGGGTTAAGCGTATCCGAATCCACGATCTGCGACATAGCCATATATCGCTCTTAATCGAGATGGGATATTCTGCGGTGGCGATTGCTGACCGAGTAGGACACGAAAGTATCAATATCACTTATAACTACGCTCATCTGTTCCCGTCCACACAGACGGATATGGCAGACAAACTCAACAATTTCCGAAAGGAGCCAACACAAAATGTCAGCTAAGAATTTGGATAAACACGACCGCTTCAGATGTATCACCGTAGGGTTTCGGGTATCGCCCGAAGAACACGAAACGATAAACCGCATCGTGACGCTATCGGGACTCACCAAGCAGGAATACTGTTACCGCAAGTGTACCGACCGTGAAATCGTGGTGGAAGGAAATCCGAGAGTGTATAAGGCTCTTAAATTAGAACTTGCCGCCGTCCTTGATGAACTGAAGCGTATCGAAAGCGGCGGCAATGTCAGCGGTGACTTGCTTGAAGTTATCGAGCAAATCAACAAGACCTTATATGGATTAAAGGGGGGGATCTGAATGACCAATATAACGGAAAAGACTGCCCCTAATGTATCTGTTGGCGCAGATACGGAGCAGCCTTCTCAAAAATGTACTGCAAATATTATAACCACCGAAGATGAAAATTTCAAGAGTTTTGAGGAAATTCAGCGTGAAATGATACGGATGATGGACCCGTCCTATCTCAAA
>JAFUPA010000014.1 GCA_017481575.1 Clostridia bacterium
AATGGCCATTATCTGTATTGTGTTATACCCCAGCCTTTTGATTCTCGGCAGGACATTTTCTGTAAACTCACTATATGTTCCAACGGCGCCCTTTTCCTGAGCCATACCTATATGGCATTCATAAATAAACGGTGTTTTTTCTGGCACAAAGTCTTTATCTGTCCAAGGGAATTTCTCATATGTATCCTCGATTTCTGCACACCATAAATACGTTTGAGGGTCTTGTACAACTCGTGTAGCGTAAAGCGGAATGCGGCGGAGTATCTGCCTTGAGTTTTTAACAATAGCTTGTACCTTTTGCCCTATTTTAAGTGTGTTTTTTCCCTTGAGATGCACTTCGAAAATACCATTTTCAAGCTTGGTCATAGGACAGCTTTCAATATCCCAATTATTAAAATCGCCTGTGAGATACATTTCATCAGCAGCAGGTGCCCATTCTCTGTAAACCCAGCCGGTACGAGTACGGTGAAAACCAAAATACTTATGGCCGTTAGCAAAATTTTTTATCTTTTTACAGCCGCTTAAAAGATTATTCCTTTTGTTGAGATAAAGCTCTGTTCTCAAACCTATATCATTTTCAAAGGGTGCTAAATAAGGGTCGATTTCCAAAATTCTGCTTTTTGTGTACACGTTCATTTTAATTCCCCATTTCACAACTATTATACAATATATTGGTAATAAATATCAATAAAATATAGAAATTTTTTATGAATTTCGGTAGTGGCGGAAAAGTAAAATCGACAAACTTCTGTCGAGATTTGTCGATTTTGACCTGCCCGAAGGGATTCGCCGTCTGCTTCGCATACTTATGGTTTGTCGACCGTTGCCTTTGCAACAGTGCCCGACTTCACCGCTCTGTCTAAAAAACAGTACACTGTACTGTTTTTCTTCACGACAGACCCTTACAGGTTCGAATCCCTTCTTTGTTTAACGGAAAAATAAATGTTTATCGGCAGTAACACACATATTCTACACCTGTACTTTTGCTGAAAATAACAACTTAATCACAAGGAGATTGTTATGTCACATTTTATTGAAGAGTTTTATTACGGAAATATTGAGCCCCAAGAAAGTATAACAGAACTGAAGGCGGAAATCAAGAAGAAGTTAGATACGCTTTCTCAAACCGAAGAACAGCTTACATCAAAATTAACCGAGGAAGAAAAAGCACTATTCATAAAATATGCAAGTCAATCCAGCGAGTTTCTTTGTGTGAGCAATGCTGACAGCTTCATAGCCGGTTTCAGGCTCGGTGCTAAATTTACATACGACACATTTGTTACTGATTGAAAGGAAGGTACAGTTATGAATAAATCATCATTTGAACTCAATGGCGGAAGTTATAGGATGGTTGGCGATTATAAAATACCTAATATTACATTACCCGCTGAGGCAAACAAGCCACTCGGCATATGGGGACTGAAACGCAAAGATTATCTTATGAATCATAAACGAGTTCAATTTAATATTATGCTTATGAACGGCACGTTGTGGACTCACCTTGCAGAGATTGATGAACAAGCATCAGATATGTTCTCTCGGCTGGTAGAACAGATGAAAGTAAATGAGGGAATAACAGAACAACTAAAAGCATACAACCAAATGGATTGGGTTGCCCGGATGAATAATATTGAAGCACAGGCAAGAGAGATAGTTAATAGTGATTTGATTTATTGTTGAGGTTATAACATAAACTAACTGATAAAAGCATACTCCAAACCGTTAAAAAATGCATTTTACCGTTTCAGTTTTTCTGAACACATATTGCTTCATACAAACAAAATGTATTCGATAAAAGTTAATTTTGCACGGTCCAGACCGAAAAGAATTAGCTAAAAACAAGCACACTAAACGAACTTAAAGTTTTAATAAGCGAGCCGCACGGATTTTTACGTCCGTGCGGCTTTGGTGGTTTTATGGGGTTATTAGTTTTTTAAGTTCAGAAAGCAAAAATCTGCTTAAAGAGCCAGAGAATGCCGTTATATTTCCAAGTGAGGCAATCCCAGATGAGGTAGAAGAAACGGAGTGAGAAATATTCTTTGGGAGTGTTGATGATTTCGATGAGCTTTTCAGCCTGTGCCTTATATTCATTGAGCTTTGCCTTTTCTGCTGTGCCCATGTTCTCGTCTGCAAGGAGTTCGTCAATCTTTGCTTTGAGAGCTTCGATATCATCTTCCCAGAAAATAGTTACTCTGTCCTCGTCGAACATTTCAAGCTCAACGCCGATATCTGCAACAGACTTTTCTGCGGCTTCAATTTCGTTGAGGAGAGCTTCAAATTCTGCCTTGATTTCTTCATATTCAGCCTTCTGCTCGTCGGTGAGATTATCGGGGTTAACGGCTTCGATTTCGGCAATAGCCGCTTCAATATCTGCCTTGTCATCGCTTGAAACGTTTTCGGGGTTGTAGTTGTTTTCAATTCCCTTGATTTCTTCAAGCTGTTCTTCGGTTTCGGTAATCTTATCGGTAAGAGCATCTGCATCAGCCTTGGTATCTTCAAGGGCTGCGATTTCTTCCTCTGTTACATTACCGCTGTCGATAAGAGCCTGAATATCCTCTTTAAGCTGTTCGATAGCTTCTGTATCGGTTGACTTAACAGTATCTTCCGTGTAGCTGTTAACTGCATCATTGATACGGTCAATTTCAGCCTGTGTTTCATCAATCTTATCGGTGAGAGCATCTGCGTCAGCCTTTGTTTCTTCAAGGGCTGCGATTTCTTCTTCGGTTACATTGCCGCTGTCTATAAGAGTCTGAATATCCTCTTTGAGCTTGTTGATTGCTTCTTCGTCGCTTGACTTAACTGTTTCTTCGTCATAAGCATTTACAGCTTCGTCAATTCTTGCGATTTCTGCCGCTGTATCATCAATTTTCTTGATGAGTGAATCAACCTTTGCATCAAGTTCAGCAAGCTTTGCTTTTTCTTCTGCGGTGACGTTTGTTGCATCTGTGAGAGCCTTAATGTCCTCAATAAGCTGTTCAAGGTCTGCCTTGTCGGTTGACTTAACTGTTGTTTCGTCATAGCTGTTTACGGCATTTTCAATTCTTGTAATTTCATCTGCCGTTGCACCGATTTTATCAAGGAGTGCGCTGAGTGTTGTTTCGTTGCCGTCAAGCTGTTCTCTTTCGGTATCGGTGATGTTATCGCCGTCGGTGAGAGCCTTTATGTCGGCAAGGAGCTTTTCAATATCTGCCTTATCGGCACTTGTTACGGTGTCGATATCATAAGCATTTGTTGCATCGTTGATGCGGTTGATTTCCGCAACCGTTTCATCAATTTTTGCAATGAGCTTGTCGCAGGTTTCGTCTGCGCCTTCAAGGAGTGTTCTTTCGTCAGCGGTGATATTCTGTGTATCAAGGAGAGCCTTGATGTCTGCGATAAGCTGCTGAATATCAGCCTTGTCGCTTGACTTAACGCTTTCAAACACATACTCGTCAACTGCTTCGATAATACGCTTGATTTCGTCGCTGATACCTGTGAGTTTATCAAGCAGACCGAGAACCTTATCGTGAGCATTTTCAAGATTTTCAATCTCTTCTGCGGTTACGTTATCGGTAAGAGCGAGAGCATAAATATCTTCGTTGAGCTGAACAAGAGCATCCTTATCAGCACTTGTTACGGTTGCTTCGTCATAGCCGTTTGCAGCAGCGATAACTCTGTCATATTCGGACATGGTTTCTGCGATTTTTGCAAGGAGAGCATCTGCTGTTGCATCAAGATTTTCAAGATTTGTTCTTTCTTCGTCAGTAATATTCTGACCGTCGGTGAGGTCTTTGATGTCTGCAAGAAGCTGTTCAATATCAGCCTTGTCGCTTGACTTAACGCTTACTTCGTCATAACCGTTTACGGCATTTTCAATTCTTGCAATTTCATCTGCCGTTTCAGCGATTTTATTTCCGAGTGCAATAAGCGTTGTTTCGTTGCCGTTAAGCTGTTCTCTCTCTGCATCTGTGATGTTGTCGCCGTCTGTGAGTGCTTTAATATCGTCAATAAGCTGTTCAAGGTCAGCCTTGTCTGCACTTGTCACGGTTTCAATATCATAAGCATCTACAGCATCAGTGATACGCTTGATTTCTGTCGCCGTATCGCTGATAACAGTAAGAAGATCATTTACGGTATCTGCAAGAGCGAGGAGGTCTGCTCTTTCGGAATCCGTGATATTCTTGCCTGTTGTAAGAGCGTTGATGTCTGCAATAAGCTGTTCAAGGTCAGCCTTGTCGCTTGACTTAACGGTAGTTTTGTCATAGCCGTTTACGGCATTGGTAATGCGTGTGATTTCTTTTGCAATATCGCTGATTCTTTTCTGAAAAGCCGATATACCGGAAAGAATATTATCAAATTCTTTTGTTTCGGCTTCGGTCAGATTATCGAAATAATCGTTATAAACCTGAGCGACTTCATTATAGAAGCTCTCCAAATCGTCTGCATCATCCGATGTAACAGTATCAATATCATATTCTACTAATTTGTTCTTGAAGCTTTCAAGTTTATCGGCAACGCTTTCAATCATTTTGAGCAGTTCAATGCAATCGGATTTAAGATTATCCCATTCAGCTTTCTTTGCATCATCTGCAAGGTCTGTTACTGCGTTATCAAGCTGATTGTAAACATATTCAATCTTTGCCTTGTCGGATGATTTTACATTGAGAGGAGTAATGCCATCAATACCGCTTACATCAACTGCAATTTCATAAGCAATCTTTGCTTCGCCGCTGAAGTTGCCGTTACCCGTTACTGTGAGCAGGTAAACACCAACATTTGTTGCCTTGTTGCCGCTGATATTATAAGTTACATCAAGGTCATCGGGAATTTCAACCGTTGTGACGTTCTGTGTCTGTTCCTCGCCTGTATAGGTGAGAGCATCGCCGAGAATGATGAACGCATCGGAAATATCCTTTGTCTTGATTGTAACGGACACTGTTGCAGGCTCGGTGTCGTTGTAGTTTGCATCACCTACAACTTTATAATATACGGTATAATAGCCTGCGTTTGTTGCTGTGGGAATAGTTGCAGAGTATTCAACACCGTCTGTGCTGTACTGTATTTCACCGACGTTGACTGAGCCTGCTGTGATAAGTGCCTGTGCAGAGCCGTTGTAGGTAAGGGTGTTTGCTGCGGGCGCAGTTACGGAAGCATCAGCCTTTGTGATTGTGAAATTTGCGGTTGCTGTACCCGAATAAATATCGCTTTCAACAGCGGTAACTGTTACGGTTGCCGTGCCTGCGTTGATATTATCGGCATAAGAAACCGAATAGTTTGCGCTGTCAAGGGTTTTACCGCCGACTGTTACGGTTACAGCGGGCTTATTTTCGCCGCCGTTATATTCATATTCGGTCTGTGAAAGGGTGATGACCGCATCATTTGCAAAGTCTGCGCCCTTTGCAACCTTGACATAGCCGCTGATTGCGGTTGCATTATTTGCAACGGTGATGATCTTGCCGTCTGCATCCTTGTAGTAATAACCGTCTGCAAGGATTGTGGCTGCAAACTTCTCGGCGTCGCTGTCATATTTAAGGTCATGAACAGTAAATCCGTTTTTAAATTCGCCGCCTTTGAGTGATACGGTACCTTTGTAAATCTTTATTTCATCTATATCAAATGTGCCGCCGTTGACGGTGAGAACGCCGCCCTCGCAGTTGATGCCGATAAGTTCTGCAGTAAAATCACCATCGTTTATGGTATAGGGCGCAAAGCCCCATACGGTTCCGTTGAATTCGCCGCCGTAAATTTCGGTTGTTCCTTTAGAAATATAAAGCGCATATTTCTTTCCTTCAAAGCTGCCGCCGTTTACGGTGAGCGTTCTATTGTTGTTAACAGCTTTGTTTTCACTGATTATGTTTCCCGATTCAATGGTGAGTGTTCCGTTGTTAAGGATTGCACTTGATGATGCTGCGTTTGATTTGACCGTTCCGCCCTTGCCGCTGTCCTTAATAGTTACATCAGCGCCGCTTTCTATCCGAAGTGTGGTGGCGGTTTCATTGAACAAAGTCTTGCCGTTAAGGTCAAGGGTTAACTTGCCCGAGCTGATATACTGTATAGCAGTAAGAGTGATATCATCAAGCAGAGTGAGCGTGCTGCCCTCGCTTGCGCTTGCCGCTGTTATGGCATCGGCAAAGGTTGTGTAATTGCCGATGAGTTTGCCGTCCTTGTCGGTGACAGATGCGGCATAGTTAAGAAGAGTAAATTCAACGCTTGCGGTTGCATCGCCGAGAGTTACGCTTGCGGTGTAAGTGCCTGCGGTTTTGGGAGCAGAGCCGTCTGCGGTTGAATATATAACCTCGTATGTTACGGAAGTATCTGCAAGCTGATTATCAACAACCGCTTCCTTTGCGGTTGTGCCGTCTGCATAAAGGTCTGCGGGTGCGGAAATTGTAAGTGTGCCGCTGTAAGCTTTACATAAGTCACAAGTTTCAGTGATGGTATTACCGCTTGCGGTGTAGGTGTAGTTGGTATGCTTGTTTTCGTCTGTTTCACCATACCAATTTCTGCAAATTTCACACTCGTATCCCATACAGGTCTGTTCGTTTCCAAGCTCATGCTCGCCTGAATAAATATGTGCGGAAAGACCGTAATTATAAAGTGCCTGTGCAAGGTCTATCATTTTTTGATTTGTGCTTGTTGTATATGCGGTATAACAATAATCATTTATGCTGTATGTAAGGGTAACAGCACCGTCATCACCGGTGTATTTCACCGTGAAATCCTTGCCTAAATCTTTTGCAGAGATAGTTTCGGTTTTGACAACATAGTAAGAACCTTGCATTGTGCCGGTTACAGGAGCATCGTTAACAGTTACTTTTCCGGTAAAATCAACATTTCCGCTCAGACCGAACATAAGATAATTGGTTGCACCATAACTTACATTGGTAAATATATCTACAGCAGACGAATCGTCTGTCAAAACAGGTTTGTTTTCCGGAACTTCTTTATCAACATCTTGTGTTGCGGGTTCAAAACCGTCAGTCACAAGTGCATCGGTTTTGTAATCTCTATACACCTGCGATGCAGCACCATAATCCAATGTATCAATAATAAGCTGTTTTGTGTTATCATCCGAACTGTCATAAATACCGATAAGGATTTCTTTTATACTGGTATTTAATCCGGAATTATCACAATCCATAATTATGTCATTATGATAAAGCTGAGCTTCAATAGTGTTACCAATGCACTGCGGGGTGATACCATTGAGCGTGAAAACATAAAGAGTATGTATGCCTTTAGTAACGGTTAATGGATTTCCTGTTCCGTCTGTATCAACAGGAAGGTCTTTCAAAACACCGGACGGTGATACTGTTCTCAGCCTAATGTTTTCAATTTCAATATCTTCACCGATTTCGACATAAAATTTTACCGAAAGGTCAATGCCGAGATTTACGCTTGTGTCGTAAATTCTTGCTTCACCCAAATCCGGTATGTCAGGCTTTGTATTTGTATATACATCGCCGTCTTTATAAACAGTGTTTTCACCATTGAAATGAACGGGCTGTGTATCTGTACCGATAGTCTGACCGAAAGATGCACCGAGAGCATAGGTTACACTGCCGTCTGCAAGTGCAGCTGCATCAATGGTAGTTACACCCGATGCTACGGAAGTTGTCTGATTTGCAAAGCTGTTTGTAATTGTACCGTTGTTTGTGTTGCAGAATACATCGGCGTTGTCGCCGCCTGTAACGGTAATCATCGAAAGAACATTTTCAATAGTACCGTTATTTTCGGAGCAGATGCCGCCGTATTTAATTGTATCAGAAAGGTTTGCCGTGCCTTCGACGATAACGTCACGGACAACACCGCCCTCGCCGATAACACCGAACAAGCCCTGCTTCGCTGTATCAACAGGAACAGTTGCAACCGCTGATTTGGTAAGGTTCGTATCAGTTGTCAAACCTTTGATTGTGTATCCGTTGCCATCAAAAATACCTGTGAAAGGAATTTCTTCCGTACCGATACCTACCCACGATTTGCCGAGTCTTTCGCCAAGAACCGTAATGTCAATATCAGCAGTAAGAACTGCCTTGGCATCAGGTTCTGCTTCTGTTATGCCCGACTGTGAGGTGTCACCCACAACAAGGCAGGCAAACCAAGCAAGGTTACCGGCATTGGTTATTTTGTAATAGCCTGTGTAATCTGTGTCAGGTGCCGCACTTGCCGTAAGGCTCAGCGGTGCCATTGACAGAAGCATTGCCAGTACAAGCAGTATGCTTATGAGTTTGTTTGTTTTTTTCATAGTTTTTCCTCCTTGCCGTTGAGTGCAAAGATCAGAGTGCAGAACGAATATAAACAACTCTGCACTCTGCGTTCATCATTCTGCATTAATAATGCGCCACTCCGCAGAAGCAGATGGGGCTGAGGTTGAGGAGTGAGCAGAAGAAACGGGCGATGACCCAGATAAAGTTGAGGAACCAATTATCACTGTGGCAAAGATGCTCGCAATAAACAATCTGTATTCCGCAATCGTCGCAGGCGTTGTCACCGTCTTCATCATTATGATAGTCACTGAGTTCAAGCTCTTCGTGACCCCAGACATATTTTTCACAATCGGGGCAGTAAAGACCTTCGCTGTAGCCGTTTTCAATGCAGGTTGAATATTCATATTCAGAATAATCAACATAATGCACGCTGCCGTCATCGGCGGTATGAGTTACACGGCTGAATTTCACTTCAAAGCTTCCATCCTCATAGGCATCGTAAATCTCAAAATAATAGGTTTTGCCAGCCTCGAAGCCATAAACCAGCTTGAAATCATAGTTTCCTGCCTCAAAGTCGACGTCTTGATTCTCATTTAACCATTCGCCGTCTGCATCATAAACGACGCAGGCAGAGTCGCTTCCACCGCCGGGACCGGTAATATCTTCAATGCAATATGCGCCGCTTACTTCGGGAACAAATCTGTACCAGCCGGATTCATTGTTATATGCAACGGCATCATGGGTGAATTCATCGCCGTCTTTGATATCCTTGCCAACATACTTTTCTCCGCAAAGGCAATAACCAAGAAATTCCGCTTCGCTGTGATCACAGACTGCACCGCATACAGAGCAAACGCCGTCTGAATATGCGTGACCGCATACGAGGGTGATCTTATACTCCTGCGCATCTTCTCCGTAAACATAGAGAATAAAATAATATGTTGTTCCAGCCTCAAACTCATATTTAAGCATAAAATCAGAGCCGTTTTCATCATCAGCCCATACAAGTTCATCTTCGCCGTCGGCACTTACAAGCCTACAATACGGATCAATGCCGTCAGATTCGGATTTCAGGATATAATTGCCGTCTTTTTCGGGCACGAACTTAACATATACGGGATCGTCTGCGCTCTCCGGCTTCGCCGTAACAGTAATTGTTTCACCGTATTTGATTTCGTGGTTAGCATTAATTGCAGTTGCGGAAGCGGATACCGCAGACATAAGCATTAATGCCGCAAGGATAATGGATAATAATTTTTTGAATTTCATAAATTTTGCCTCCTAATATATTAATGTATATAAAAGCCTTTCGGCTTATTATTCGTTCTGCCGTTGAGCAAAACACTTTTTATTCATCGGGCAGGTACAAGTGCCGAGCAGCTCTTCGCCGTGGAGATAATGGCCGCAATCTTCACAGCAGCTGTTTTCATTCCGTTTGCGCTTTTATATTTTTCAGCTTTCAAAATCTGTCGGTGCGACAAATTCAAAGCTTGCGCTTTCGCCGGCTATCACATATTCCAGTGTACCGGTCTTTTCTACGTTTTCAAGCAGGAACTCGGAATAGGCTCCGTCGTCCGGTGTTACCTGACCGACCACCTCACCGTCAAAGACGATGTAGAAAGCGAAGTTGCCTTCCTTGATCTCGAACTCTGCAAGGGTTACGTGGATATCCGAGCCCTTGAACAGCGTCGTGTTGTAGAGCATAGACACGCCAGTGAATTTATCCGAGGAATACCTGATACCGTCGGATATGCTCCAACCTGCAATGTCAAGATGGGTTTCCATTTCTCTGACGGTGCCTCTCGCACCCATTTCCTGTTTTACTACGTCTTGCTCGGAAATCGTTTGCAGGTTGTAATTATCTGCTCCGTTGGTGTCCTCGATGTGTTCGGGGCCGGGGTTCAGTATAAACATAATCACACACACCGCAACGATTGCTACCGCAAACACGATCCATAAAGCGTTTTTGGTTTTGGGGTTAATGTTCATTGTGTTATTCTCCTATCTTCTTATTTTTCGGGCAGGTACAAGTGCCGAGCAGTTCTTCACCGTGGAGATAATAGCCGCAATCTTCGCAACAGCTGTTTTCATCCTGTTTGCCGTCAAAATTTTTGCAAGGTGACTGTATTGCCGTAATGAACGGTATTCCGTCATCGGTGTATGCCGGCTGTGCAGTGAAATCCGGATAAATTGCGATTGGCTCCGCATACCGGGTGTATCGGTCTCGTTCCTCGTAAAACCCGTAACGTATTTCAAAGGTCTTTCCGCAAAGCTCAATTATCTTGAAAAGGTCGCCTTCCTTCGGAGTGGGCGGTCTTTGTTTAGGGTCGCCTACCAACATTGTTGTGAACATCGTTTCATCTCCTTTCAGCGAAGCAAAGACAAAATATAATCTGCCGTGCTTCATCAACTGATAAAAGCATAGCAGATTTTTTGGTTCTTGTGTACTACCTAAAAAGCGAAAAAAAGTACAAATTTTTCGGGCATTTTTTCGCTTTGATATAACTTTTTGGGGTGTTGGGGATATATAACGGACTTGTTCAATATAACTTTTTTGAGGTGTTTTGGATATATATTAAAGAATCGCCGCAAAATCCGAACGTTCCAGTCCGCTTTTTTGTTTGATTGTTCGTATCGCCTGTTTGACACCGGAAACGGACATATTCATTCTCGAAGCAATTTCCGAATCGGATAATTTGAAAGCGGCAAGACGGGCAATTTCACGGTTCTGAACAGAAAGGTCAGCAATTATCTGTCTGCCCGTGATACTGCTGCCAAGCTTTGCCCAGTTCCCTACATAGACCTTGAACAGACGGTTTACTTCATTCCATGCGGCTTCATCAACCGCTTTCAATCGCTGTTCAATCAGCGGACCGATGGTACGGCAATATTCTGCAAGAATTCCGTAGAGCTTGTCGGGCAGAGCAAGTGCAAGCGCTCTGTCAATATGGCGTATGGCTTGCTGATCGTTCTTGCTGAAATGGTGGGTCACGGCGCAGGTAAGGCGCAGATATATTTCGGTTATAACTGTTTCATCTGCCATTGCCTGTGAAATCATAGGTTCGATTGTAGCCGGTAAAAGCCCCATCAACGCAAGCCCCTGAACATTCTCCAGCTCAAAGGTCTGCGATGCAAGAGCGTGACCGACAGCATAAATAAATTTTGCATAATACACTTTTGCAGCAGGCAAAGTATCCTTATGAAGCAGCTCAAAACAGCCGATTTTGAACCAGTCCGGAAAGTCTTTTACATCATATAGCATACTGTTAACCGCACAAATACAAAGGGTTATGATCTCACGCTCTCTGTCATCCTTGGCATTGGCTTCGGAAATATGAATTTTGGCTTTTCGCCACATATCCAGGTCACCGCGCCAGATAGCACACTGTGCAAGAAGCGTACCTGCGGCAAGGACTGCATAAAAGCCCGTATGCTTTTGCAACAGGTAGTTTGCACTTTCGTACACCTTGTCGATTTCACCTCTTGCACAGGCAAGTTCGGCAGAGAAAAGCGTTTGCGCTTCAAAATTATCTGCAAGACCTTCAATGGCTTTTTCGGCGCAGCCGGGAGCATTGTAGAGGTTTGTCAGATAAAGAAAAGGCGTTTTACGGGGCATAGGCATCTCGTTCTTGACAGGTTCTGCCTGTATCTCACGGCTTGCCTTTGTTCTGCCGTCAATCGGTTTCTTTGCATTCTTCGGTATCATCCAAGCTCTGCCGAAACGGGCAGCGCCTTCTATTTTTCCCTGTGCACAAAGTGCCTGCAATCTTCTCTGCGAGATGCCCCACTCTGCCGCAACATCTTCAATCTTCAGATAATCCATAGCTGTTTTCTCCTGTATTACGCAGTTTGTATTGTTCGTTAAACCGCCGTTTTATTATTCGGCAATGCGAACGATATATTATTCGCCAAACCGCCGTTTACTTTTCTCATTATACACCTTTGCATACATGAACGCAAGGGTTATTTGCACCCGTAATTCAACATCTGCGAAAAGAATAATGCATATTATGAGCTCAAAGCAGACGAGGATGTGTTCATATTCAGAGTGTCATTTTGACAGTTGAATAATAACAAACCGCTGCATTACCGATTGGCAGTGCGGCGGTTTTTCTTTTTGCTCTACCAAACGGGAGGGCATTTTTTATTGTTGGAATGTTTTTTGGAAATTATGGTGTACAAAACTGCCTTCTAATTCCAAACAAGTGAGGGGGCGAAGTGACGGCAAATCTGCCGTCATCCTACAGATAACACGGAACGATTATTGAAATTGTGACAGCACTTTTGCCGTCACAAAAAATTAAAAAACTTTTCAAAAAAATCACCCCAATTTAACCTTCCCCAGTGCAAACATAATGAAGGGTATTTTTAATTTCCTAAAAATCAGACTATACAAAACACCCTCTGAAATTCCAAATAAGTGAAAGGTGTTTTGCCCTTCATTAGAAAACAAGGAGTTGATGTTTATGATTTAATACCCGCCGAAAGGCAGAACAAAACCACGGCTTTGTCCGTGGCATTAGTCTTAGCAAGCACTGGATTTGTGCATACAAATCCCACTTGTTAGGGACACCCTAATACCCGCAGAAAGGAGGTAAGAATGAAATATACCAAAACAATATTCTTCCATTTGAATGATGAAGAATTAAAAGACCTTGATGAAGAAGCAGACATTGTAGGAATAACTCGCTCAGAATATGTTCGCAGATGTATCAACGAAACGATTATGAAGCCCACAATAAATATTAATTATTGTGAACTTAACCGTGAAGCAACAGATATTATTGAACGATTCCGAGTTGTTGCTGACCGTGCTTGGCACAGCAAGGTTCTTGATGTCCCGATGTTCAGAAAAGTTATTCGGGATGCACAAACACTTATGACAAAAATCAAAAATGAATTAACAAAGGAGATTAACCATGAGAAACAGAAATAACAGAATTGCAGTCAGAGTTACAAACAATGAATTTGACCGCCTTAACGAAATGGTGAACAAAAGCATATTCCCGAAAGAAAAACTGATACGGCTTGTCGTTGAGGGTTGTCCGATACAAGAAAAGCCTTCGGATGATTATATGCAGCTTTTCTCTGCTTTGGGAAAGCTCGTAACAAATATGGGTGCTTTGATGTTCCAAGGAACCGAAGCCGAAGTAACTTCTGAACTTGTAATTGAAACAATGTATATTTTATTGAATGCAAATTTTGTATCTTACGACATAAAGCGTAGGAAAAACAAATTATGAAAATTGAAAAAGTAAATATCAACAATCTTTTACCGTTTAATGAAAATCCCTATCATATCCGTGATGGCGAAGAATTGGAATCGCTGCTTGACAGCATAAACGAGAACGGAATAATTTCACCCCTTGTTGTCAGACCAACGGATGAGAAAGGTAAATTTGAAGTCATATCGGGACACCGCAGATTACACGCTGCCCGTATGCTTAATCTAGAAACTGTACCTGTTACCGTTTGTGATGTAAGCAGAGAAGAAGCAATGATTATGCTTGTTGACAGCAACCTGCACAGAGAACATATTTTGCCGAGTGAAAAGGCTATGGCATACAAGCTGAAACTTGAAGCAATAAAAGCACAAGGCAAACGGACAGATTTAACTTGTGGACAAGCTGTCCACAAGTCCAGAGAAAGCGTTTCCGACACGGACAGTGGCAGGCAGGTGCAGAGATATATTCGTCTTACTGAACTCATCCCCGAACTGCTTACTATGGTTGATGAGAACAAAATTGCATTCTCTGTTGCTGTTGAGCTTTCATATCTCGACAAAAGCATTCAACGGATGCTGTTGAATGAAATTGAAGAAACGGAATGTACTCCGTCATATTCTCAGGCGAACAGAATGCGAAAGCTTTTTCAATCGGGAGAACTGAATGAAAACTCAATCAAAGCAATTATGAACGAAGAGAAAGCCAACCAAAAGCCGATGTTCAAGATGTCTATGGAACGGTTGCAGAAATATTCTCCAAAATCTGATGAAAGACAGATGCAGGAATTCATAATTAAGGCTTGCGAATATTATGCAAAGTATCTGCAGAAAAAGAGAAATCGGGAGGCGAGATGATGAGATTCTGGCAAATTATAAAATCAAAGTTTATTGAAATGATCGGCAACACCCGTGCTGAACTTAAGACGGGTAAGAACGATGATTTAGATAATAACGAATACGTCATAAACGGTGTTCGGTATATTGTTTCAACCCGTTTCAGCAAAACGGAAAACAAAACTATGAAAGAAAAATTATCAGAATTTATCGGTAGTGATTTCGCACATTTGACAACTGACGAAGATAAAAATACAATATAAGCGGAATATGTATGTTCGACTGCCGGAAAGGAGGACTAATGCAGTCAAACAAAGTAGGAATTACCGCTCTTTATTGCCGTCTTTCACGTGATGACCGTACGGACAAGGAGAGTAACTCAATAGCCAATCAAAAGAAACTGCTCGCTCAGAAGGCAAAAGAATTGGGGCTGTCTAATGTTAAATACTATGTTGATGACGGTTATACGGGAACAAATTTCAACCGCCCGGGATTTCAGGATTTGCTTGACGATATTGATATGGGATATATCAGCAGCATTATGGTGAAAGACCTATCACGACTCGGCAGAGATTATGTTTCTGTCGGTCATTATACGGACAGCTTTTTTCCCGACCACAACATAAGATTTATTGCAATCAATGATTTGGTTGACAGTGCAGAGGGCGAAAACGAAATTGCACCGTTCAAAAACATAATGAACGAAATGTATGCCCGCGATATTTCAAAGAAAGTCCGTTCAGCTTGCCGTATCAGAGGTAACTGCGGAGAGCCATTGGCACAGCCGCCTTACGGATATAACAAAGACCCGCTGAATCCTAAGAAATGGGTAATTGACGTTGAGGCTGCCGAAGTTGTCAGAAGCGTTTTTGAAATGTGTCTTGAGGGCAAGGGTAACGAAACGATCGCACACATTCTGCACGAAAACAAGGTGCTGAAACCAAGAGCCTATTGGCAAAGCAAAGGAATCGGCAGAGGCGGCAAAAAGGCTTATGAGGACCCGTATAAATGGTTGCCGTCAACTGTGTCGGGGATACTGCATCAGCAAGAATACTGCGGTGATGTGATTAATTTCAAGACTTATTCAAAGTCGTTCAAAAACAAAAGGCGGTATATGAATGACCGTGAAAACTGGTTGATATTCAAAGATGTCAATGAGCCTATTATTGACAGAGAGGTTTTTGAAATGGTACAGGAGAAAAATGCAAAAACCAAACGCAGAGCACCCAAGCCCGAAAACGGTGAAAAAAGCATCTTTTGTGATTTTCTTTACTGTGCCGATTGCGGTAAAAAGCTGTGGTCACACGTCAATCCACGAAACAAAGATATTCATTTCTTCAGTTGTTCCAACTACAAGAAGGATTACCGTGGCACTTGTGAAAGCAGGCATTATGTCAGAACAGATGCAATAGAGCAGATTGTTTTGATGGAGTTGAGAAAGCTCATTTCGTTTATGGAGTATGATGAAGACGCTTTTGCAGAAATTCTTTCAAACAAAACCAATGCCGATATACTTGCACAGAAGAATCATTTACAAGCCGAGTTGAAGAAAACTATTGAGAGAATTGAAACGGTTGAAAGACTTTATCTCAAACTTTATGAGGATAATTCAAACGGCAAAGTTACAGATGAATGGTTTATGTGTATGTCACACAAGTATGAGGTTGAAAGAGTTGAGTTGAAAGCAAAGATTCCCGAGTTCCGCACACAGATTGGCTCTTTGGAAAAGACACAAAAGGGCAAAGAAATTTTTATAGCCGCAATACGGAAATTTATGCAAATGGAAACTCTGACAGCACCTCTGTTACACGAACTGATTGACCGAATTGAAGTTCACGAGATTGAGGGTACAGGTAAAAACAGAACGCAAAGAATAGTTATCCATTACCGATTTGTAGGTTATCTGGAGTTGCCAACCGTCAGCGAAAACTACAAAGCCGACATACGGCAAGGCGTTGCTATTGAATACCTGACAGCATAAAACAAGAAAGGTCGCAGACCGTAAAAAGTCTGCGACCAATAAAAAACTAATTTTCAGCAAAAAGAGAGTGTTAATAACTTGAATCCGTTATTAACACTCATAATGGCCCGCCCGAAGGGATTCGAACCCCCGGTCTTCAGAATCGGAATCTGCTGCATTATCCAGCTATGCTACGGACGGATTTCCTGATAGAGTATATCATAAAAACGTAATCTTGGCAATATTTTATGCTTACCAAAATTATTTATAACATCGTTTTTAAAAGCTGCCGGTTTGCTTTTTCAGTTTTACTGTGCTATACTGCACTCGGGACGGTGAGAAAATTGAAACGATTTTTTAATTTTTTAGGAAATATTGCATATTTCGGTATGATTCTCTGGGAACTTGTAGAATTGCTGGCACTTCCCGTTCTGTTTGTAGTAATCGGCATTGTGAATGATTTGTCGTGGAAGTTTTATGTGATTACAATCGGCGGATATTTCCTTTTGATTATTCTGATACAGATTATTTGTCATTTTGTATTTAAGGCACTTGAAAAGGAATATGAATCGTTTTTTGACAGATTATTCACTAATATTTCCAAAGCCTTTTCACGCAACAACGAGAACTAAAAAAGACCGCAGATGCGGTCTTTTTGCTTTTTTGATATCATTTATAACTTTTAACCGACTTCTGTATAGAAAACTTTGCGGCAAGCTCGTCTTTTGTTTCCTGCGGTTTGGTTGCAAAGAGGAAAACGAGTATGAGCATGCAAAGAGCAATTGTGACAATCCACGGGATAAGAAGTGCTTTTTCTGTTACCGAGAGAACGATTGTAATAATTACACTTGGTGCCAGCACCAGAACAGGGTAAGCCGCTGCTCGTTTTTTGTTTTTTGAATCTAAAAATATAACAATTATCAAAGCAACAAGTACAGCGATGAAACACAGCGGAAGATAATCTTTTATAAAGCTGTGGAAACTATTTTTTAGTGATGACTCTGTTATGTAACTGAATGTTGCACATGTGAGTGCAAACGGATAGAGGTTCATAATTATATAATTGCCGATGTAAAGCTGGTCAACCATAAACGGTCTTAAGAAAACCGTCCATATACAGGGGATGGCACAAAAAACAACCGCAGAAACAATTTCAGAAACAATACCGAGCTTGCTCAATATAACAAAAATGAGTGTAGCAACAAACCATACTCCAAGAAAAATCGGAAAAGGATTTCTCTTGTACGGCTGAGTTTTAACTTTGGGATATTCAGCGGTTATTACCCCATCGATATGTGGTGGTTCATCGTTAGTCTTACCATTGCAAAGGGGGCAGACTGTATAGTTTTCGGGAAGGTCTACATTACAGTTTTTACATCTCATTTTATTATCTCCAATCACTTGATTCAACACGGATATGCATTCCCATATCCGCAAGGGTTTTATAAAAAGTACGAACAATATCTGTCTGCTTTGATGCAACGTTAAATGCTATGTTTAACTTGTCGTCAATGCTGTTAACGGCACAGCCGACTGCATTTCTCGGGCCGCCGAGGAAAACCTCCATTCGGTCGATGTGTTCTTTCATTTCGGGCGGCATTTTGCAAACACCAAGGTTGGAAAGAGTGCAGGCAAATTTTTGCTGACCGTTTTTGTATCCGATTTTTAGCACCTGTCTTTTAAGTCCGTTTGGCAAAATCTTTACAATCGGGTTTGAAGCGGTGTTAACATTCATTGTGATGTTCTGTTCAAGAACTTCCTTTTGAGTTCCTTCTTTGAGCTTGCCCTTTATTGCTTCGAGAATATCGTCAATAGTCGAGCTTTTGTCCGATTTTAAAACAGCACCTATATTTGTGAAAAGCGAGAAATTACGCATTGAATTAAAACCGAAAATCGGACGAAGCGAAACGGGAACGGAAATTTTAATCGGCTTTTTGTTACTCTCGGGCGAGTTCTGATATATGGAATAAATGAAAACTGCCGTAAGAAGCTCTGTGATTGTGACATCCTTTTCTTTACACGGCTTTTTAATGTCCTCGACGGGAACAAGTCCCTCAAAAAGTCTGTTGTAGTTAAGAATGGGATGCACGGGATGCTGATAGCTTACAGTTTCTTTTCTCGTCATTCCCTTTTTCTTCGGGTCATAAACCTTTTTAAAGCAGTCGGTTGTTTCTTCTTCTAAAGGTTTTTCGTTGATATCAACAATTAGGTCACTTTCAGGAATTTCGATACCCTTAAGGCGAAGATACTGTGCAGTTAATGCTTTTAAAACTGTGATTGTTGCACCACCGTCAGCAATGCCGTGGAAGGTCTCAAAGCAAAGTCTACGCTTGTAGTAAATAATTTTCATCGCAGGCACGTTTGTGTACCAGCGTGGAGTGGGAAGAATAGGGTGAAGATGCTCTTCTTCGATAATCGGCATAGCCATTGTTTTTTCAAGATACGGCCAGAAATAGCCGAAACGAAGCTGGACAAAATACGACGGAAAACGTGGCATAATGTCACGAACAGCCTGCTTTAAAATTTCGGGGTCAATATCCTCTTTGAGTACGAAGCCGATACGGTAGCCGCAAATCCATTGTCTGTTTGACGAGTAAGGATAAATCGAAGCGGCATTGTCAAGCTCGTACCAGTTTTTTTGTGAATCAGCCATTCCGTGTTTCCTCTCTTGCTGCCTTGGTTTTTGCAATAAGCTTCTTTGTGATAATTCCTGCAATCAGAATGAAAACTATGATTACAACAACGGGAATTGCAACAACCCACGGCTTTTCGCCGACACTCTTGAGTGCATAACCGAAAAGAGTATAAGCAATAACGAGGGGGAGCATACCGAGGTTTGCACCAATCATATAATTTTTGTAAGAAATACCCATAGCACCGAAAACGAGGCTTGAAAGGTCGCCGGGGAGAACACCGGAAAGCTTGACAGCAAAGGTCATTTCCATTTCGTTTGCGCCTGCAAAGTCATCAAGCTTCTGAATTGCTTTGAACTTCTTTTTCAGCGTGTCAACCATACTTGCACCTGTGAATTTACCGAGAAAGTAGGGGATTGAAAGGCTGAGAAAAACCGAAATAATGTTTATAACAAGTGCAATCCAATAGTTGGGCATCATGTAAGCACAGATTGAGAAAACAACAGCGGGCGGAAAAACAAGTGCGAATGACTTGATAACAGAAAAAAGAATAAATCCGAATGAAAGTGTCATTATACCGCCCTGGATTTTTTCGCTCAGGGCAGGGATATTTGAAACCTTGATGTCGTACTTCTGAATAAGCACTATGCAAAGAATAACCATCAGGAGCATGAAAATTCCCGATGCAATCTGAAGAGCTTTGACAAGCTTACTGTAATTTTTTTCTGCCATAAAAAGCACCCCTTTAAAACTAAATCACAAAAAATTATATATAACAATTGTTAAAAAATCAATAAAATTTTGCTTATTTCAAAAGAAACGTACATATTGTTGCTTTTTGTAAAACTGTGACCTCTAAATACATTTGACATTTTGAAATAAATGTTATAGAATAAAATACGTATAAGTAACTATCCGAAAAGGAAAGGTGATAAGGATGAGAAAGTTTACAAAACGTATTTTTTCAGCCGTTCTTGTGCTTGTTCTTGCTTTCAGTATGCTGACGGTTATCCCGTCTGCGGCAGAGGCGAGCATTGCTGTTTCTGTTAACGAATCAAGCTTTTTGCAGGGCGACACACTTGTTGCTACGGTTTATTTCCCGTCATCAATCAACAGTGTGGCGGCACTTGACCTTGAGCTTAAATACGATAAGACAAAGCTCGAGTTTGTAAGCCTTGAAATGGGTGCAGGACTTGATGCTGCACTTGACGGTCAGATTAACGGCAAGGTTTATTCTGAAAACGCAAAAATCCCCGGAATCATTTCCTGGGTTCTTGCAGGTACCAATAACTTTGCGTTCAGCGGTACTTTTGCAATCATAACCTTTAAGGTAAGAAACACAGCTGCCAACGGCGAGACTGTTCTTGACCTTGAGGTTACAAATGCAGCAAACTCCGGCTATGTCGAAATCACTTCTTCCGTTACTGCGGCAGATGCTGTTGTTGAAATCGTCCGTAATTCTGTTAACGACTTCGTTTTTGAACTGAACGATAACGGCACAGGCTATGTTATAACTGCTTACCGCTGTGCAACTGTTGCAGAACTCACAATTCCGTCACAGTATAACGGTCTTCCTATCACAGGTATTGCTGACGAAACATTTTTCAATCACAGTGAACTCAGAAAGGTAACACTTCCCGAGCATCTCGAGTTTATCGGTGCAAGCGCTTTCCAGAGCTGTTTCAATCTTACTGAAATCAGCATTCCGAATACAGTTACTTCAATCGGAGAGGCAGCATTTTTCGGTTGTTCAAGCCTTGAAGCTCTTAAACTTCCTGTCGGCTTGAAGGAGATAAAGGAAAACACATTTAATTCCTGCTATTTCCTTGAAAAGGTTGAAATTCCGTTTACCGTTACCGAGATTAAGGATACTGCATTCTACAACTGCCTTTCTTTGGGCGAGGTTAAAATTTCCAAAAACACAACCCTCGGCAAAAATGTCTTTGAAAAGTGCAGCAGCTCAGGTGTAGAGTTCATAACTGTTGCAGGAAATACATACTTGCCCGAGGTTATCGAGGAGAGCTATCCGGATGCAACAATAATAATTGTTGAAGATGTTTCTCTTGGTACTGCAAGCTGTGAAGATACCGCTGAATATACAGGCGCTCCTGTTACTCCCGATGTTACGGTAGAGCTTGACAACGGGGTTGCTGTAGTTGAAGGTACTGATTATGAGGTTGTTTATGTAAATAATGTTAAGTCAGGCACAGCAACGGTCTATGTTGTAGGCATCAACGGCTACGGCGAGGGCTATGTTCTTGATTTTGAAATTATCTGTGAGCATTCTTCTGTCAAAAAAATTACAGTACAGAAACAGACCTGCACAAAGGACGGCATCTACCGTTGCAAATGTAATCTTTGCGGATTGGTTTTTGACGAGGTTGTGCCCGCATCCGGTCACCCGTCAGGTGAGTGGGTTTACGATAAACGTCCCACATACAGCAAAACAGGTATCAAGCATAAGGAATGCACAGTCTGCGGCGAGAGCTATGAGCTTGACACCACGGCAGACAAGGTATTCCCTGATGTTGACCTTAACGGAACAATCAACTCAATCGACGCACTTTTGCTGTTACAATATTCAGTAGGTATGGATGTTTATGTTGAACCGCAGGGTCTGTTTAATGCAGATGCAAACGGTGACGGCAAAGTTAATTCAACCGACGCATTGATTATTCTTAAAATCGCTGTAGGTCAGATTACTCTTTAATTAAATAACACAAATAATGACGCTCTGATTTTTGTCGGAGCGTCATTTTTTCTATTGTACTGTTGAAAAAAATGTGGTAGAATAATAAAATAGTAAATTATGCTATAGAAAGTAGGGGCTTACTATGAATAAGAAATTATTTAAAGAGGGTGTAGGCTACGGTGTTGGTGCCATAGGACTTGACTTGAGCTACGGTATGTTTTATTCGTACTTGTCAATTTATCTTGCAAAGGTGCTTGGAATAAGTCCGGCATTCCTTCTTATCATCACCCCGTTGGCAAGACTCTGGGACGGCATCAACGACCCGATGATGGGCTCTATTGTTGACCAGACTAACAGCAAAATGGGCAAATACCGTCCGTGGATTCTCAGAGGTACACTTTTGAATGCAGTCGTTTTGTGCTTGCTTTTCAATAACCCCGGAATAAATACAAACTCCGTCTGGATACTTGTTTATGTTGCGGTTTTCTATGTTTTGTGGGGTATGACAAACACACTTGCTGATATTCCATATTGGTCAATGATTCCTTCATTGGCAAGAGGCGAAAAGGACAGAAACCTTATTTCGACCATTGCACGTGCTTTTTCAGGTCTTGGTCAAGGTATAATTTCCATTCTCACTCCGATTATGGTTCCTCTTCTTGCAGGCGTTGCAAAGGATGACCTTGATTCTCTTCCGTCAGATGTTCTTAAGGTCGGTTTTGGTAAATGGTCAATTCTTGCGGCAATTCTTCTTGTGGTTTTTGCCGTGATATGTGTGTCTGTTACAAAAGAACGCAATGTGATAAAAAGCGAAGAGAAATTCTCCTTCAAAAGAGCTTTAAATGTTATCAAAAACAACGACCAGCTTCTTGTTTTTATGCTTTTTGCGATGATTTCAAACGCAGGCTTCTATATGACTTCCGGCATCAGCGTTTTCTATTTCACAGAGGTTGCCGGCGACCTTACTCTTCAGTCAACATTTAACCTTATGGGCACAGTAGGTTCAGTTCTCGGAATTCTCGTTGTTCCTGTTTGTTCAAAGTTTATGAACAACCGCTCAATCTACAAGCTTTCGCTTCTTATGGCGGCAACAGGTTACATAGGAATGGCGATAATCGGCTACGGCTTCGGCGGTAATGTTTACGGTCTCGGTCTTTGCTACATCGTTACATCACTCGGAACGGCAAGTATGTTTGTAAACCAGACTGTTATGCTTGCAGACATCGTTGACTACGGCGAGTACAAGCTCGGTAAGAGAAACCAGAGCCTTACTTTCTCAATGAAGGGCTTTTTGCAGAAAATGGCTTATACTATCCAGAGCATTATTATGTATGCTTCTTTTGTAATCACAAGCTATGACTTCAGCGGTGAAAATGCAGTGAACTCTGTGGTTACTGACGAGGCAAAGGGTGCAATTTCTGCAATGATGTTCATTGTTCCTCCGGTAATGATGCTCATTTCACTTGTTATTTTCTCAAAGAAATATAAAATCCACGGTGAGTTCAAGCAAAAAGTTCTCGAAGAGGTAAATGCACTCCACGCAACACAAGAATGATGGGAGCGGATTAAAGTGAAAAAGCTAGTATATTTTTCGCACGGATTGAGTGCGAACGGAATAGAAACCTTTCTCGTTAATGTCCTTGAAAAACTTGATAAAACAAAGTATGACGTGACTGTAATCATCGCTATTGACGAGGGAGTTGAAACACTCCACGGTCAGCGTGTACGTGATATGGGTGTAAAGGTTATCCACGCAGGTGACCTTGATTCTTTAAAGAAAAAGCTTGAATATATCAAGAACGTAAAGCGTGAATTAAAAAGCGGTGACTTTGACATTGCCCATTCAAATATGGACCTTCTTAACGGCATAACTCTGTTTCTTGCAAAAACAGCAGGAGTAAAAAAGAGAATATGCCATGCGCATACCTCGAAAAGTCAGTACAAGGCTCAAGGTGTTTTAGGAAAGTGCGTTATGCTTATTCAGAAAGCCTATGCGCATTTGATGAAAAACTTGATTTTGATAAATTCGACTGAACGACTTGCTTGTTCGGCGGTGGCAGGTGAGTATTTTTACGGTACTCACAGTTACAAGTTGATTTACAACGGAATAAATATGGAAAGATACCAAAAGTCAGAGAACTTTAATTATAATGATTATTCGAAACAACTTGGTTTTTCGGGGGACGAAAAACACAGACTTGTTTCTGTGGGTAGAATTACAGGGGTAAAAAATCCCATATTCGCCCTTGAAATTATCTCCGAACTCAAAAAAATCCGAAACGATTTCCGCTATGCGTGGGTGGGAACAGGTGAGCGTGAGAATGAGGTTAAGGCAAAAATCAAAGAGTTAAACCTTGAAGATATCGTTATTTTAACGGGTATCAGAACAGATATCCCGCAGGTGCTCGGTTGCTGCGATTGCTTTTTGATGCCGTCACTTTTTGAGGGGCTTCCGTTTTCTTTGGTCGAAGCACAGGCGGCTAACTTAAAATGTGTTGTTTCCGATGTCGTAACAAAAACTGCCGACCTCGGTTTGATTACATACGTTTCGCTAGAAAAATCCGCCGCAGAGTGGGCAGAGGTCATAAACGGAGTTCTTGATAGACCGACACCCGAAAAAGATAAACAAAAAGCAAAGCTGTTTGATGTTTCGAACACCGTCAGACAGCTTGAAGAAATTTACGATAAATAAAGAAAGGAGTGGCGTAATGAGCAGAAAAAAGTGGACAGTCAAAAATTTTGATAAAGAAGCGGCAACTCTTATTGCCGAGGAGCTTAATGTCAGCCCTTATGCCGCTCTGCTTGCCTCTGCAAGAGGTATAAAAACGGTGGAAGAGGCACAGGAATTCTTTGGCTTTGCCGAGAGTGTCGTTGCCGACCCGTTTGATTTTCCCGATATGTATAAGGCGGTCAAAAGAATTAAGACCGCACTCGAAAATTTTGAACGAATAGCGGTTTACGGCGACTACGATGCAGACGGTGTAACTGCAACGGCATTGCTTTACTCCTACCTTGAAATGCAGGGTGCGGACGTTGTTTATGCCGTTCCTAACAGACATACCGAGGGCTACGGCTTGAGCTACAATGCAATTGATAACCTCAGCCGTATGGGTGCAAAGCTTATTATTACCGTTGATAACGGAATAAGTGCCGTAGACGAGGCAGAGTATATCCGCCAGCTTGAAATGGATTTGATTGTAACCGACCACCACTTACCGTCCGACGTGCTTCCTGATGCGGTTGCGGTTGTTGACCCGCACAGGCAGGATTGTATTTTGTCTTTTAAGGACTATGCAGGTGTTGGTGTTGCATATAAATTGATATGTGCCCTTGAGGGTGAGGAGAACGAGGTTACAGATTCTTTTCTTGACCTTGCGGCAATCGGTACGATTGCTGACGTTATGCCGCTTCACAGCGAAAACCGCAGTATTGTAAGACGTGGTACAGCACTTATAAACGACTCGGACAGACTCGGTATTCAGGCTCTTGTTGAAGTTGCCGGACTTGACGGCAAGCCGATAAAGTCGGGCACAGTTGCATTCGGACTTTCACCGAGGATAAATGCCGCAGGCAGAATCGGTTCGGCAGACCGTGCGATAAAGCTTCTTCTTACGGAAGATTATGACGAGGCGAATGACCTTGCAAACGAAATTAATGATGACAATGTCTTAAGACAGCAGACTGAGCAGGAAATCCTTAATGATGCAGTTGCACTCATTGACTCGAATCCGTCTTGGAAATATGACCGTGTGCTTGTGGTAAGCGGTGACGGCTGGCACGACGGTGTTATCGGAATTGTGGCTTCAAGACTTGTTGAAAAATACGGCAAGCCGACCGTAGTCATTACGGTTGACGGCGATGCCGCAAAAGGCTCGGGCAGAAGCATTGACGGCTTCAGCCTTTACGATGCACTTTGTGCTTGCGATGCGGTACTTGACCACTACGGCGGACACACTCTTGCCGCAGGTCTCAGTCTTGATGCCGATAAAATTGACGCTTTCAGAAAAGCGATAAATGACTATGCAGACAAAACGGAGTTTCCCGACCCCGTACAGAATATAGATTTCAAAATAAACCCGTCTTGCGTGAATGTCGAGCTGCTTGATGTGATTGAACTGCTTGAGCCATTCGGTGCAGGCAATCCTCAACCCGTTTTCGGTCTTTACAATATGACCCTCACGGACATCACACCCATAGGCTCGGGCAAGCATCTGAGACTTACCTTGCGCAGGGGAGACACAACTCACAATGCGGTACTGTTCAGAATGACCCAGCTTGACTTTCCGTTTGTTGTCGGCGATGTTGTGGACATTGCGGCAACCTTTGACAGTAACGAATATTTGGGACAGATAAGGCTTAATATATTAGTTAGAAATATCAAACTGCACGATATGGACGAGGATGTCCTTTTTGCAGGAATGAGGCAGTTCAACAGCATTATGCACGGTGAAAACGGCAGTTTTGCTTCTGCACTTCCCGACCGTGAATTTATTGCAAGGGTTTACAAGTTTGTGCGTGGCAACGGCAAATGGCGTTACGACAACGAAATGCTTTGCAAGCGCCTCGGTCTTTCTGCACAGGATTATGCAAAGGTAAGCGTCGCAGTCGAAGCCTTGCTTGAACTAGGCACTCTTGTTTATGACGGCGACGGCAACCTTACCTTGCCGCAGGAAAATGTTAAGGTAAACCTTGAAGATGCTCCCGTAATTAAAAGAATTAAAGGGTAATGAAAAATGGCTGAAGAAAAAGAGAAAAGATTACAGGATATATTAAACAACGTACAGCATACGGAGGATTATATCGACGAGGCTGTGCTGGAGTCGCAAAAAAGTCAGAAATCCGCAGACGGTTTGTTTGAGGATTTGATTACCTGCGCCTCAGAGACGATGGACAGCGAGGAAATCGGATATATCAAGAGTGCATATGAAATTGCCCGCAACGCTCACGAGGGTCAGTTCCGCCATTCGGGTGAGCCGTACATCATTCACCCGGTTCAGGTTGCACAGATTCTCTATAACCTCGGTATGGACAGCGAGTCTATGGTTGCGGCACTTTTGCACGATGTTGTTGAAGACACCGCACTTACAAAAGATGACGTTAAAAAGGAATTCGGTGAGGATGTTGCAAATCTTGTCGAGGGAGTAACAAAGCTCGGCAAGGTACCGCTTTTTACAAAGGAGGAGCAACAGGCGGAAAACGTACGCAAGATGCTTATGGCGATGTCGCAGGATATCAGAGTTATAATCATCAAGCTTGCCGACCGTATCCATAATATGAGAACACTTGCTTTTATGAAACCTCATAAAAGACGTGAAAAGGCACAGGAAACACTTGAAATTTATGCTCCGATTGCGCACCGTCTGGGTATCCGAGGTGTTAAGGAGGAGCTTGAAGACCTTGCAATCAGCTACCTTGACCCCGTTGCTTACAAGGAAATTCAGGATTTGCTTGAGCAACAGCAGTCAAAGCGTAAGGAATACCTTGACAATATTCAGAAAAAAATCTGTGACCGGGTAAGGCAGGTTATACCCAACTGTAACATTACCGGACGTGTAAAGAGTGTTCACGGCATTTACCGCAAGATGTATATGCAGGGCAAGGATTTTGACGAGATTTATGATATCTATGCAGTCAGAATAATCGTTGACGACGTTATCGACTGCTACAACTGCCTCGGTATTATCCACGATATGTTCAAGTCAATACCCGGCAGATTTAAGGATTACATTTCAACACCTAAAGCAAATATGTATCAGTCGCTTCATACTACCGTTATCGGCGAGGGCGGAATTCCCTTTGAGGTGCAGATAAGAACGTGGGAAATGCACCGCACGGCGGAGTACGGTGTTGCGGCTCACTGGAAATATAAGCTCGGAATGAACGGCAGACAGAAGTTTGAGGAGAAGTTCTCATGGATAAGACAGCTTCTTGAATCCCAGAATGTCTCTGAAAACCCCGAGGATATTGTTAACACAATCAAAACCGACCTTGTTCAGGAGGAAGTATTTGTCTTCACTCCCAAGGGCTCTGTTATCAGCCTGCCTGCAGGTGCAACGGTTGTTGACTTTGCTTATGCAATACACTCCGCTGTCGGTAACAGAATGGTCGGTGCAAAGGTTGACGGCAGAATTGTGCCGATTGACTATGTTGTAAAAACAGGCGAAATTGTCGAAATTATTACTTCATCACAGCAGGGCAAGGGCCCGAGCAGAGATTGGCTTAAGTTTGTCAAAACAAGCGGCGCAAGAAACAAAATACGCTCGTGGTTCAAGAAAGAGCGCCGTGACGAAAACATACTTGAAGGCAAGCTTGAGGTTGAGCGTGAGTTCAGACGCAATTTCATAAGGCTCAATGATGACGACTTTGAAAAGTTTGTAACAATGATTGCACAGCGTCAGCGCTTTGCAACTCCCGAAGACTTCTTTGCGGCTATCGGCTACGGCGGTGTTTCGCTTAATAAAATGATGCCGCACATCAAGGACGAGTATGTCAAGACCTTCAAGCAACCAGAAGAACCGCAGGAGGACGTTATCAAAATCACAAAGCCTGCCCGACGCTCAAAGAGCAAGGATGGCGTAGTGATTGAGGGAATTGAAAACTGCCTTATCAAGTTTTCAAAGTGTTGCAGTCCTCTCCCGGGCGATAATATAATCGGCTTCATAACACGTGGCCACGGTGTCTCAATTCACAAGCGAGACTGCACAAACGTGCCCAAGGTCATCGAGCTTGCGGCTGAACCCGAGCGTTGGATAAGTGCAAGCTGGGACAGCGATGTTAAAGAAGATTTCACCGCAACCTTAAGCATAACCTGTCTTGACCGTGTCGGTCTTATGGCTGACATCTCAAAGGTTATTGCCGATATGCGTGTTATGATTTACGGCATAAACACAAAGAGTAAAAAGGACGGCAGAGCATCAATTGAGCTTACAATTGCCGTTAATGGAATTGAACACCTGCAGGGTGTAATGTCAAAGATACTCAAAATCAACGGCGTTCTTGACGTTGAAAGAGCATAAAAGGCTCAAAAGAAAAGGAATGATAGAATGAAAGCTGTTGTTCAGCGTGTTTCTTCGTCAAGTGTAACGGTTGACGGAGATGTTATAGGAAAAATCGGCTGGGGCTACAACGTACTTCTCGGTGTCGGACCTGAGGACACAAAACAGCACGCAGATGTCCTTGCCGCAAAAATTGCAAAGCTCCGTGTTTTTGAAGATGCAGAGGGTAAGATGAATAAATCTCTGCTCGATATTGACGGGGAGGTGCTTGTTATTTCACAGTTTACCTTGTGTGCAGATATCAAAAAAGGCAACCGCCCGTCCTTTACAACCGCCGCACCGCCCGATATGGCGAATGAGCTTTATGAGTATTTCATCGAGCAGTTGAAGCTGAACGGTGTAAAAAATGTCGAACACGGCTCATTCGGTGCGGATATGAAGGTCGACATTCAGAACGACGGTCCCGTTACCATACTTATGGATACAGACATCTGGGTTAAATAATTTTTTAGGAAGTAAGTTATTATGCAGATTGAAACACTTGTGCTCGGCCCCGTATGTGCAAACTGCTACATCGTGACCGATGAAAAAACAAATGAAGCGGCGGTCATCGACTGCGGAGAATACACACAGGAGCTTGAAAATAAGCTCGAGGGCAAAAAATTAAAATATATTTTGCTCACACACGGTCACTATGACCATATTCTTGGTGTATACGACCTTAAAATGTCGCACCCCGAGGCAAAGATTGTTGCCCACAACGACGAGGCTTATAAGCTTGTTGACGAGCTTCCGAGCTTTGCTCACGAAATGATGCCCGGTGTGCAGAAATATGTTCCTGCGGATATCATTGTCGGTGAGGGCGACAAGCTCACAGTCGGTGAAATTGAGTTTACGGTTATGCACACACCCGGTCACTCAAAGGGCGGTGTATGCTACTTTGCCGAGAGTGAGCGAACAATCTTTACGGGTGACACTCTCTTCTGTCTTACTGTCGGCAGAACCGACTTTTTTGACAGCAGTGAGGAAGAAATGCTCGAGTCTATCACAAGACTTTACAATATGGAGGGTGACTACGACATTTACCCCGGTCACAACCGAGCAACAACAATGGAGTATGAAAAACGCAGAAACCGATATATGAGGAGATTCAGATGATTTTACGGGTTATAAACCATAAATTTCATTATGAAATGGAAAACCTTTGCAGAGTCTTTTACCCATACGAAACAATCCGTGTTCTGCACGGTGACGAAGAGGGGGAAGACTCTTTGTGCGTTGTCACTTCGCTTGAAGAAAGCGGTGACGGGTTTAATATAAAAGTCAGAGTCAACGGCGAAAACCGTGAATGCTTTGAATCGGATTACAACGATTGTGAGCGTGAAATGGCAGTTTTGCTGTTCGGGATTCTCTGCTCTGTCACGGGCTACACTCCGCAATGGGGAATACTTACGGGTGTCCGTCCGTCAAAGCTTATGAACACTCTGATTACTGAAAAAGGCGAGGGCGAAGCGGTAGAATATTTTAACAGTAAGCTCCTTGTTTCTCCGCAGAAAACCGACCTTGCGTTGAGCGTTGCCAAGGCGGAAGAGAAAATTATGCAGATGTCGGACGAAAAGTCCTTTAGTCTCTATGTTTCAATTCCGTTTTGTCCCACACGCTGTAATTATTGTTCGTTTGTGTCTCATTCAATTGCACAGGCGAAGAAGCTTTTGCCCGAATATGTAGAAAAGCTTTGTGAGGAAATCAGGATAACTGCTGAAATCGCAAATTCACTCGGCTTAAGGCTTGAATCTGTATATTGGGGCGGCGGTACTCCGACTACATTGAGTGCCGAACAGCTCGAAAAAATCTGCTGTGAGATTGAGGAAAACTTTGATTTATCTTTCTGCAGAGAGTACACAATCGAAGCAGGCAGAGCGGACACTGTAACACCCGAAAAGCTTGATGTTATCAGAAGCCACGCAGTTACAAGAATCAGCGTAAATCCGCAGACCTTCAATGACGATGTGCTTGTTTCAATCGGCAGACGCCACACGGTTTCGGACGTTATTGATGTTTACGAAACAGCAAGGCAAAAGGGCTTTGATAATATCAATATGGACTTGATTGCAGGTCTTACGGACGACAGCTTTGAAAGCTTCTGCCGTTCTGTTGACAAGGCAGTTGAGCTTTCGCCCGAAAATATCACCTTACATACCCTCGCACTCAAGCGTTCATCGACAATTGTTACGGGCGGTATTGACGTTGAAAGCGGCGAAACCGCAAACAGAATGCTCGAATACGCTCAAAAGCAGTTCTACGCTCACGGCTATGTCCCGTATTATATGTACAGACAGTCACGCTCGCTCGGCAATCTTGAAAATGTCGGCTGGTGCAAGCAGGGCTACGAGTGCCTTTACAACATCTTTATGATGGAGGAGTGCCACACAATTCTTGGTGTGGGTGCAGGAGCGGTTATTAAATTAAAAGAACCCTTTGGCAGGAATATTGAAAGAATTTTTAACTATAAATATCCTTATGAATACATTTCACGCTTTGACACCTTGCTCGAACGCAAAGCACGTATCAAAGAGTTTTACGATGAGGTGAACAGGTAGTGGTTAATACACTCTCCCTTATAAATAAAAACGTGTCACAGGATGCCGAAAAATTCATCATCGCCTGCGAAAAAAGATTTGACACCGCCGTGAGTGATGTTGTAAACGAGTTTTTGTCAAATTCAGATTACGACATTGTTTTGCTTGCAGGCCCAAGCTCGTCAGGCAAAACAACAACCGCAGGTATCATTTCGCAAAAAATTCAGAAAAGCGGCAGAAACGCTTATACGGTTTCGCTCGATGATTTTTATATGGACAGGGACGATATTCCGCTGAACGACGACGGAATGAAGGACTACGAAAACGTCACCGCTCTTGATATCGGGCTTATTCACAAGTGCTTCAACGCTCTTATTGAAAAAAGAAAAGCTGAGCTTCCGATTTTTGATTTCACAACGGGCAAGCGAAGCGAGCAGACAAAGCACATTGAGCTTGAGAAAAACGATGTTATCATCGTTGAGGGTTTGCACGCTCTCAACCCCGTCATAACAGACGGTCTTGACGAAAGTCATCTTTACAGAATTTACATCAGCGTTTCGTCCCGTGTTATGGGTGACGACGGCAAAATTCTTCTTAATAAAAGAAATCTTCGCCTCACACGTCGTATGATACGTGACTACCGCCACCGCAATTCACCCGTAGAAAACACATTTTTTATGTGGCAGGGTGTGCTTAAAGGTGAGGATAAATTTCTCTTCCCATTTGAATCTTATGCTGATGTAAAAATAAACTCATTCCACGCTTATGAAACCTGCGTTTTTAAGAATGAAGCTCTCAGACTTTTGAACGAAGTGGGGGAGGACAGCGAGTTTTATGATAAGGCACAGGAATTGATTGGTGCAATCAGCCTTTTTGAAGAAATTGAGCCGTCACTTCTTCCCGAAACCTCGCTTCTCAATGAGTTTCTTACAGTCTGAATAAAAAAGTAATTGCTAAAAGCGTAAATATATGATAAAATTTATTTTATGAAATCTTTAGGAGGTGCATCGGTGTCCGAGAAAAAGGTTAAATCCCAATCGTTGCTCAACGGTGCTTTTGTTCTTGTTGTTGCAACCGTATTGGTTAAGGTAATTGGTGCATTGTTCAAAATTCCGCTGTCAATGCTCATCGGTGAGGTCGGCAGAGGCTATTTTAACACAGCTTACGAAATCTACACTCCGCTTTATTCAATTTCAATGGCGGGTTTACCTATAGCAGTTTCACGTATGGTTGCCAAAGAGCGTTCTTTGGGTAATTTCCGTGATGTCAGAATGATACGCCGTGTCGCAACACGACTGTTTTTGCTGACAGGTGCCGTGGGTACTGCGCTGATGTTAATCATCGCTTACCCGTACACAAAATACGTTGTCGGCTATACTGAAAACATTTACTGCGTGCTTGCAATTGCACCGTCAATTTTCTTCTGTTGCTGTATGTCAACCTACCGAGGTTACTACGAAGGCTTGCAGAATATGATGCCGACTGCAATTTCACAGGTTATCGAGGCTTTGAGCAAGCTCTTCATCGGTCTTGGCGTAACCTATGTTTTCTTAAAGGTTCAGCTTGACAACTTTGCAAACGGCAAGCCTGTAATGGGCAAGGTTTACACCGCAGAGGCTGACGTTCTTGCGGCACTTTACCCATATGCGGCGGCAACTGCCGTCCTCGGAGTTACAATCGGTACGGTGCTCGGCTTTGTGTTCCTTATGATAAGACACAGGGTTAAGGGCGACGGCATCACAAAGGATATGCTTACCTCTTCGCAGAAGCCCGAGGACAGCAAGGTGATTACAAAAACACTTGTTAGAACTGCTTTACCCATGGCTGTCGGTTCACTTATCCTCAACGTTACAAATCTTATCGACTCTGCAACAATTCAGAACAGACTTGCTTATGCGGTTGAAAAAGCTCCCGAGGTCATAAAGGGTATTTATTCAACCTATCTGCTCGAAGAGGGTATTGCTGATTCACAGATTGTAAAGTACCTCTACGGTGTTTACGGCGAAACACTTGACTTTAAAAACCTTGTGCCGACAATCACAATGACACTCGGCATCAGCGCAATTCCGATTATTTCTGCGGCTTGGGCACAGCGTGACAGCAAGACTATCAAGACAACTGTTGAATCGGTTATCCGTGTAACAATGCTCATCTCGCTTCCTGTCGGCTTCGGTCTTGCGGCAGTTTCCTATAATCTCCTCAATATGTTCTACCCCGAGGCATCAGCAACAATCGGTGCTCCAATTCTCACAACTTATGGTGTTTCGGTCTTCCTGTTTGCCGTTTCGTCACCGATAACCAATATGCTCCAGGCTCTCGGCAGAACGGATATTCCCGTCAAGTCACTTTGTATCGGTGCGGTAATCAAGATTATTCTTAACTACGTTTTGATCGGCAATCCCGAAATCAACATTAACGGTGCGCCAATCGGCTCAATTGCCTGCTATGTTGTTATGGTTGCAATCAACCTTTACAGCATTGTCAAAATTGCAGGTGTCAAGATTAACTTTGTTTCCATATTCTTAAAGCCGTTTACCTGTGCGGCAATCAGCTCGGTTGTGGCATTTGCTACGGTTAAGGTCTTTTCAAACATTCTCGGCGGCTTCGGCAAAGCCGACAGTATGCTCAACGGCAGCACGGTTGCACTCGTAATTGCGGTTGCAGCGGCAGTACTTGCTTATGTAATTTCGCTCCTTTTCTTAAAGGCCATTTCAAAAGATGACCTTGAAATGATACCGAAGGGTGAAAAAATTGCGAAAAGGCTTGAAAAATATGGCTTTTTAGGTTAAAATGGTAATGTTATGATAGAGAACTTTAATTTTAAAGACAGATACGATATTTACGACCTCATTGAGATTATAAAAGACCTTCGGTCTCCGGGCGGTTGTCCGTGGGATATGGAACAGACTCACGAGTCTATCCGTAAGGATCTTATTGAGGAAACGTACGAAACGATAGAGGCTATCAACAAGGCAGACCCCGATATGCTCCGTGAGGAGCTCGGCGACGTGCTTATGCAGGTTGTTTTCCATGCCCAGATTGAAACCGAAAAAGGTGTTTTCAATTTTGACGACGTAACGGACGAAATCTGCAAAAAGATGATTGAACGTCATCCGCATGTTTTCGGCGAAATCAATGTTGAGTCAGTTGACGATGTGCTCACAAACTGGGACGCAATCAAGCGCAGAACAAAGGGTCAGAAATCGACCTCCGATGCAATTGACTCTGTTCCACGTGAGTTGCCCGCACTTATGCGTGCCAACAAAATTCAGTCCAAGGCGGCGAAAGCAGGCTTTGACTGGACAGAGGTCGGCGGTGCACTCGACCGTCTTTCAGAGGAGATTGAGGAGCTGAAAGAGGCTATCGCAAACGGCGACAAGGCAGAAATCAGCGATGAGCTCGGTGATGTGCTCTTCTCCGCAGTCAATGTTTCACGCTTTGTAAAGGTTGACCCCGAGGAAGCCCTCACAAACTCGACCGACAAGTTTGTCGGCAGGTTCAAAAAGGTTGAGGTGAAAGCGGGTGAGCGTGGCATAGATATGACCACGGCATCGCTTGAAACTCTTGACGAACTCTGGGATGAGGCTAAAAAAGGAATATGATATACGAAAAGTATTTCATAATATAAAATTTGGAGGAATTACAATGAATAAGACAGAATTTATCAATGCTGTTGCTGCAAAAGGCGAAATGGATAAGAAGGCTGCTGAGAAGGCAGTTAACGCAGTTTTCGGCGCAGTAACAGACGCTCTTAAGGGCGGCGAGAAGATTCAGCTCGTTGGCTTCGGTACATTCGAAGTTAGAGAGCGTGCTGAGAAGCAGGGTCGCAACCCGAAGACAGGCGAGGCTATGACAGTTCCCGCTTCTAAGGTTCCCGCTTTCAAGGCTGGTAAGGCTCTTAAAGACGCTGTAAAATAAGTCTATTCCGGTTAGTTCTATTCTTCGGCAGGACGATATCGTCCTGCCGTCAGCTTTAGGAGGCAGATTATGAGGCTTGACAAATATCTTAAGGTTTCCAGAGTTATAAAAAGACGTACGGTTGCAAACGAGGTTTGCGATGCGAAGCACGTAACCGTTAACGGAAAAATCGCCCGTGCCTCTTATGACGTCAAGGTTGGCGACATTGTGGAAATTCAGATGGGTGCTAACACAACCCGAATTGAAGTCACAAAAGTAGTTGAGCACGCAACAAAGGACGACGCAGGTCTTATGTACAAAGTGCTGTAATAAAATAATATTCACCTCATACAATGTATAGAGGTGATTTTTTATGCCCGAAAACGCTATGCACGACCTGATTATCGAGTCGAGAAAAAAAGTCACAATGACGGGGATAAACGATGTTGAAAGCTTTGATGAAGAAACAATAATTGCACAAAGCGAATGTGGCGAAATCTCGCTTCGGGGCAGGGGTCTTAAGATAAGCCGACTTTCAGTCGAAAGCGGAGATATGGTTGTAGAGGGTGAAATTGACTCGGTAATTTATTCCGAGGGCAAGTCCGCAGGCAGCTTCTTTTCAAAGGTGTTCCGGTAATGCAATATATGCCTTCGCTTGTTTTTCAAGCAGTTTGTTTTTTATATTCGGCAGGACTCGGCTTCACTCTCGGAATAATCTATGATTTATTCAGAATGTTATTTTATCTGCTTACAGGAAGCGATAAAAAGTTTTTGGTGTTTCGGGATATAATCTTCTTGTCCGTCTGCCTTGCCGCAACATTTATTTTCCTTTTGGTTATGTGCGACGGTCAGCTTCTGACATACGTTTTCATCGGCGAAGCCCTTGGTTTGTGGGTTTATTTTTATTCTTTGAGCGATTTTTTCTTTTTGCCCGTAAAAAGGCTGATAAAACACATAAGAAGACAATTTACAAAAATTAAAATGCTTTTTATAAAAATAAAAACACGCTTCGCAGTAATTCGTGAAAAAATTTATAAAAACTTACATATTTGCGGAAATTTTTTGCGAAAACACTTGCATATTCGACATAACATAGTGTATAATCTTTGCGTAAAACTGTGCCCAAGCATAATTTTTAAGAATCGAGGTGACGGAAGTGGCAAAAGTGAAGAAAAATAAAAGAAGCTTTATAATCGTTCTTTTTGCAGTTGTTCTTTGTGCATGCTTTGCCATTTCATTGTTCTCTCTGGTCAGAGATATAGATAGTATTAAAAAAGATATTTCCGCTGTTGAGCTTGCTACCGCAGAGCAGGAGGCTGCCAATGCCGCTTTGCGTGACAAGATTAACAACGGCAACACAGATGAGTATGTTGAATCAATCGCAAGAGACAAGCTCGGTTACGTTATGCCGGGTGAAAGAGTTTATTACGATGTCTCTGTGAATGACTGATAAATTTATTTTTATTGAGGGGTATACTTTAGTATGCAGTTAGAAGTCGGCGCAATTGTTGAGGGAAAAGTTACAGGATTTACGGCATTCGGTGCCTTTGTTGACCTTGAGGGAGGCAAGAAAGGTATGGTGCACATTTCAGAGGTCGCACTCGAATTCGTAAAGGACATCAAGGACCATTTGACTGTCGGACAAGAAGTCAAGGTCAAGGTTATTTCAATCGCAGAGGACGGCAAAATAAGCCTTTCCATTAAAAAGGCTATGGAACAGCCGAAGCCTGCATACAAGCCGAAGAATAATGCACCCAGACGAAGCAGTAATGCAAACGTCTGGCAGGGTAACAAAACTGTTGACACTCAGCCGCAGTCTTTTGAGAGTATGATGGCAAAGTTCAAGCAGGAAAGTGACGAAAAAATGTCTGACCTTAAGCGTGATTCAAAGCACGGTGGCGGTTACAACAGACGTGGTACAAACAAACTTTAATTTGTTTTAGCGGGAGCAGGTTACTGCTCCCATTTTTTACAGGTGATATTATGAGAGAGATAGACGTAAAGTTAATTACCGAAGAGGTCGAAAAGCTCTGTATAAAAGCAAATAAAATTCTCCCCGACGATTTGGTGGGCAACATTTCGGCCTGCAAGTCGTGCGAAAGAAATGCACTTGCAAAAGGTATTCTTGCAGACCTTGAAGAAAACCTTGAAGCGGCAAAGGAGCTGGATATTCCCATCTGTCAGGACACGGGAATGGCGGTCGTTTTTCTTGAAATCGGTCAGGATGTCCACTTTGTCGGCGGCAGTCTTTACGATGCTGTTAACGAGGGTGTGCACAACGGATATGTCAACGGACTGCTTCGCTGTTCGGTTGTTGCCGACCCGTTGAGACGAGTTAATACAAAAGACAACACTCCTGCCGTAATCCACACCGAAATTGTAGACGGTGACAGCGTGAAAATCACCGTTGCACCAAAGGGATTCGGAAGTGAGAATATGAGCACACTAAAAATGCTCACTCCTGCAAGCGGCAGAGAGGATATTATCAATTACGTCCTCGAAAGTGTGAAAACAGCAGGCGGCAACCCTTGCCCGCCGATAGTACTTGGTATCGGCATCGGAGGCGACTTTGAGCAGTGCGCTTACCTTGCAAAAAAGGCACTTTGCAGAAGCGTAAGCGTTAAAAATCCCGATGAATTTTACGCTGAAATGGAAGCGGAAATCCTCGAAAGAGTAAACAAGCTCGACATCGGGCCGCAGGGCTTTGGCGGAGATACAACGGCACTTTCTGTTGCAATCGAAGCAGCACCCACACACATTGCAGGTCTGCCCGTTGCGGTAAACTTCGGCTGTCACGTTACACGCCACGCATCAGTTAGAATATAAAACCACTTGATTTTATTTCATAACAGAAGTATAATTTCATTGATTAAAAGGAAACACAGAGGTTTTTTATGAAGATAAATTTTGTTATTCCCTGTCTTCTGGGTCTTGAAGCTCTTATCGCAAATGAGATGAAAGACCTGGGTGCAGAAAATGTTATTTCCGAAAACGGAAGAGTCCTTTTCAGCGGTGACGAAAATCTGCTTGCAAGGGCAAACATCTGCTCACGCTATTCCGAAAGAATACAGATTCTTGTCGGTGACTTTTATGCGAGAAGCTTTGAGGAGCTTTTTCAGGGCACAAAGGCACTCCCATGGGAGGATTGGATTGGTTCGGACGATGCTTTCCCGGTCAAAGGCTATTCAATAAACTCAACGCTTTTCAGCGTCAGCGACTGCCAGTCAATTATTAAAAAGGCTGTTGTTGAAAGACTTAAATCAAAATATAAAATAAGCTGGTTTGACGAAACGGGCCCCGTTCATCAGATTCAGTTTTCAATAATGAAGGATAAGGTAAGTCTCTTGCTCGACACCTCGGGCGCAGGACTTCACAAGCGTGGCTACCGCCTTGAGGCAAATGCCGCACCGCTTAAGGAAACTCTTGCGGCTTCGCTTTGCAACCTTGCAAGACTTCGTCCTTATCACACACTTTACGACCCGATGTGCGGTAGCGGTACAATCCTTATTGAGGGTGCAATGATGGTGCACAACATCGCCCCGGGTGTTAACCGTAACTTTTCTGCCGAGCGTTGGGATGTTATTCCCGAGTATGTGTGGTCAGAAGAGCGTCAGCGTGCCCGTGACCTTGTGAATTACGATACCGACTTTATCGCCTACGGCTCGGATATTGACGAGTCCGCACTCGAAATTGCACGTGTAAATGCAAAGCGTGCAGGCGTTGAGCGAAAGATAAAGTTTGAAAAATGCGACCTGCGTGACTTTAAACCGCAGAGTGAAAAGGGAACGCTTATCTGTAACCCTCCCTACGGTGAACGCTTGCTCGACATTGGTGAAGCGCAAAAGCTTTACAAGATTATGGGCGAAAAATTTGAACAGAAACGTGGTTGGGCTTATTATGTTATAAGTCCGTCCGAGGAGTTTGAAAAAGAATTCGGAAGAAAGGCTGACAAACGCCGCAAGCTTTATAACGGAATGATTAAATGCCAGTTGTTTATGTATTTTAAGTGAGGTGCACAGGTATGAAACATCTGTTTGTAGTCAACCCGAAAGCGGGAAAAGGCAGAGCGTACGAGATTTTAAGACCGCTTCTTAAAGAAAGCGTGGAAAACCTTGGTATCGATTACGAGGTTTATATCACAAAGTCAACCGAAGACTTGAACGAATACTGCAAAAAATGGGCAGAAACAGGGGAGAAAATCCGTGTTTATGCCTGTGGCGGTGACGGCACGGTTTATGATGTTGTCAATGCGATTTACGGTTACGACAATGTCGAGTTTGCTGTTGTTCCTCTTGGCTCGGGTAACGATTTTATACGTATCTTCGGCACCCGTGAAGACTTCTTAAATCTTGATGCACAGCTCAACGGCACCACGATTAAAATTGACGCAATTAAATGCGGCGACAGAATTGCCGTTAACCAGTGCTCAATGGGTATGGATGCGGAAATCTGTGCAAAGCAATCCGACTTCAAAAAGCTTCCGCTTCTGCGTGGTGACAGAGCCTACACGGCGGCACTTGCTTACTGTGCATTTACAAAGCGAGAGAATAAATTTACAATTACGATTGACGACAACAGACCTATTTCAGGCGAATTCCTCTTTACTGTATGCGGCAACAGCCGATACTACGGTGGTGGATATCAGGCAACGCCTTATGCACTTCCCGATGACGGTTTGCTCGATTTCAGCATAATTGACACATTAAGCCTGCCCGGAATGCTTGCAAAGGTCGGCGGATACAAAAAGGGCAAGCATTACAATTGGAAGCAGACGCTTTATGTAAGAGGCAAAAAGATGACAATTCACAGCGACGAGCCTGCCGCACTCAATGTTGACGGTGAGGTTGATATTGTGAACGACAGCACCTTTGAAATCCTGCCTCAGGCTTTCAGCTTTGTTGTGCCCGACACGTCAACTTATATTCAGGACCGTGAAAGCGGCTACCTTACCAACGAGATTGGCTTGAAGGTATAATACTCAAAGGGTGAGCGATTTGCTCGCCCTTTTCTATTGTAAAACACACCTCGGTGTGCTATACTGTTATAAACTCATATGGAGGTTATGAAAATGAAAAAAATTATTTCGCTGGTTATCAGCGTTGTTTTGGTAATGCTTACGGTTGTTACTTCCTCTGCGGCAAGTCTTGCAAAGTTTAACATCACTCTTGTTTCCGAAACCGACAAGCAGGCAGTTGTTACGATTGACTTTAACGGCGGCACGGGTTTTTCGGGCTTTGACTTTGATGTTCAGCTCGACAGCAAGCGAGTTGAGGTTGTAAGTGCCGAAAACGGAAAAGGATTTTTGAATTTTCAAAAGCAAGCAAGTGCCGCTTTTGCCTTGATTAACCCCGACTCAACCCCTGTCAAGGGAACAATGGTGGCTATGCCGGCTTACCGTAATGTTGAGGACAGCAAGGATTTGTTTGTCATAACTCTCAAAAAGCTTTCAAAAGAGCCACTTACAAACGATGACTTTAAAATTGTTATTACAAACTGTGTTGATTCCAACTACAACATCATCGAAACCTCACTCACTACCGACCTGCAGGGCGTTGGTGCTGATGATACAACCTCGTCTGCTGTAGCTCCGTCAACCACTCCGGACGAAGTTTCAAGCACCTCTGTTTATCCAACCGAAGAGCCCGAATTCACAAATGCGATTGAGGGTACAAGCGGCGAAGTTATTGATGCTGAAAACGGAACAACAGACGAAATGGTGCAAAACGAGAACGGCGGGGAAAAAGACGACAGCAACTCAAAGGGTATAATTATTGCCGTTGTTGCGGTTGTGTTCGTTGCGGCAGTTGCCGTTGTGGCGGTAATTGTTATGAAAAAGAAAAAGTCACCCGAAGATATAAATGACAAAAGCGAGGGCTAAAAATGGATAAGGTTTTTGAAAAGTTTTTACAGTTCCGTGCGGTGGCTGATGAGCCGACCTATGATTGCCGAGAAAACTGCTATATGCGTCTTTACAGGGGAGTTACCGAAACAGAATATTCCGAATGGATATCTGTACTCGAAAAGAGCGGGTTTGAGGTTTTGCAGAAAACCGAAAACAACGGTAACCTCTACACCTGCCTTAAGGGCGAGGTGCTTGTAAACGCATTTTTTTCCCCTTGCGACGGTATTTTGCGTGTTGCGGCGAGCGAGAATGTCACCACTCCTTGCTTTGAGCCGACATACTGCGAGGGTGACGGCGAGACTGCATTTTACGGCTTTGAAAGCGACCAGGCGCTTATCGACTGCGGTATGTGTCTTTTAATCGAGTGCCCCGACCACAGCTTTTTTGTTGTGGACAGCGGTCACTATATGCAGTTTAACGACAACGACAGAATTTATAACTTTATGCGTGAGCGCACTCCCGAGGGGCAAAAGGTTGTTGTCAACGGCTGGCTTCTTTCCCACGCACACTCCGACCATATCTCAAAATTTATGGACTTTCTCAGATACAACTGCCACGATTGCATAATTGAGGGCATCTATTCTAACCTTATTCCCGACGATTATCACGGCTATAAAAACTGGACACGTGAAGAGGTTTTACTTTCTAAAAAGCTCTTCAAAATGCTTGAAGAAACCAAAATTCCGACCTACAAAATTCACACAGGTCAGCGTTTTTATATCAGAAACCTTATGTTTGACGTCCTCGGCACACACGAGGATATCTATCCGAATCTGATTACAGATTACAACGACTCATCATGTATGGTAATGCTCACGGCGGAAAATTCACGCATTTTCATTCCGGGTGATGCAAGCGCACTTTCGAGCATTGAGCTTGAAAAGCGTTACGGCGAAGCACTCAAGTGCGACGTTGTTCAGGTTTCGCACCACGGTCACAACGGACTTTCAAAGACAGCATATGAATATCTTAACGCAGAGGTTGCGGTTTTCCCGATAACACGCATCAAGTTTGACGAGGAATATCCCCGCATTGAGGCTAACCGCAGACTGATTGAGCTTGCAAAAGCTCATTATATCACCTCGGACGGAACGGTTAAAATTCCGCTTCCGTACAGCCTTGACAAGATAGAGGTGCTTCCCGATGAAACTTTTGAGGACTTCGGCAAAATCAACCGTCTTTGGGGCTACTCCTACACCGACGAGCGTAAAAAGGAGCTTTACGATATGTTTGTCGCAAGGGGAGGAGACCTCAATAAAACAAATCTCCCGGCAGAGCCTGACAGTAAGTTTGAGATGTAAATAATAAAACAGAGAGTTGATCGTTTTGCAAACCTTTGAGAAAGATATTTTAAGTCAAAATGAAAAAAGCTGGAACGCTTTGGCAGAAGATTTCTTCGGCGTAACCGCTCTGCCTATACTCGGTTGTTCTATTCCTACGGAAGACGAACTCAAGCTTTTTCCTGATCTCAGCGGTAAATCTGTTTTTGAAATGGGTTGCGGAAGCGGTCATTCTTTAAAATGGTGTGCTGAACACGGTGCAAAAGAGCTTTTTGGTCTTGATATTTCAGAACAACAGCTTTTGACAGCAAAGAAATTGCTTAATGAAAGTGGATATTCCTGCACGCTTTTTCATCAGCCGATGGAAGATAACACGAATATACCGCAGAATTATTTTGATGTTGTTTATTCTGTTTACGCAATTGGGTGGAGCACTGATATTGAGAAAACCATTAAAAATGCAGCGTCCTATCTGAAATCGGACGGGATTTATATTTTTTCGTGGGACCACCCACTTCTTCATTGTGTTGATTTGGAAAGTGTTGCAATTTCAGGCGGAAACAGAACGGTTGCAACAGAAGACAGGATTGTTTTCAGCGGAAATTACCTCGAAGAAGATTACTATACTTTTGAAAAAATCGGAAATCCTCTCACTTTACAAAATCGCAAAGTTTCAACATATATAAATGCACTTGCGGATGCAGGTTTTGCGGTTGAAAGAGTGGTTGAAGAAACAAGCGAAAAGGTTTTAGCCAAATCCTCCGAGTTCTCGTCGGGTTATTATGCCGACTTCAAAGCAAAACACTTTCCGCTGTCTATTGTATTTAAGGCTAGAAAACTATGATACTATAAAGGAAATGACCACTCGTTTTGAGTGGTCATTTCCTTTGTGCAAGTGTATTAAATTAAAAACTGTAATTATAAACTCCTGCAGCTTTTGTTTCCTCAATTCCGTTCGGCAGTTTGATTTTTGCTGTCGAGCCGTCGGGGATTTCTATTTCAACAAGCGTTTTGCCGTTTTCCTTTTTCCACTCACAGCGGATTTTGCCTTTGGGCGAATTTATTGAAGCCTTTGCCCATTCCATTCCGCACTCGGATTCGGGTGCAACGGTAAAGGTTTCATAGCCGTTTTTGATGTCACGGATACCTGCAATGTACGAATACAGGCTCTCATCGAATGTTCCGAGAAAATAATGGTCAAACGAGCGTGTGGATGGCTCCCAACACTCCCATGCACTTGTTGAGCCTTTCTCAATCCAGTAGCCCCAGCTCGGGTAGGTTGTCTGTGTAAGCACCCTGTATGCTACATCAGCGTGACCGGTGTTAAAGAGCACGGGAAGAAAATGCTTCGTGCCTGTACAGCCTGTGTCGAGGTGGCAATCGTGGCTGACGATATCATCAACAAGATTTTTTATTACAGCCTCTCTGTTCTCCTCGTCAACCATTCCGAAGGAAAGGGGAAGGAGGTTTGAGGTCTGTCTGTACTTTCTGCGGTTGCCCTTCGGTTCCCAATGAGTTGTTTCGTAAATCTGATTTTCAGCGTTGTAGAATTTTGAATTGAAATTCTTACGGATTTGTTCTGCTTTTTCGTTGTATTCTTTTTCATCGCCTTTACAGAGAATTTCAGAAATATATGCCATTGCTTTCAGCATGGCGTAAACATAAGCTGTACAGCAGATTTCAGCACCCTCGGACGGGTCACATATCATTTCGCTGAATTCGTCGTTTGACGGTGCAACCCAGTCGGAAAGTTCACGCACTCTCCATGTGCCGCCGAAGTCTTCGATATCTTTTATATCCGCAAGGGCAAACTCACGTAAATGCGGATAAAGCTTATCTGCGAAATCCTTGTTACCACAGAAATCAATAAGTGCCTTCACGGCAAAAACATAAATCGTGTTCCACACGGGTGAATTTCCCACACCCCAGTCAAAAGTCGGTACAATGACCGGCACCTTGCCGTATTCCTTGAAGCAGTCGTCCATAAGGTCAACAAACTGTGCCATAAACTCACTCATATCAAAGTTATACATCATAGTTTCAAGAGCGCAGTTTGCATCACCAAGCCAGCCGTTCTTTTCATAAACAGGTGTGTCTGTTGGCTTCCATTGGAAATTATTGAGTAGAGTTCGTCTCATAAGAGCATGAAGCTCATTAACAAGCTCATCAGAGCACTCGAAGCTACCGATTGTCTTAACGTCATTTGCAATTCTATAAAGCGTGATATCGTTCTCCGTGAGGGCTTTTACGTGGTTTTCTATTTCGATATAAAGGAACCCTTTATAACTGAATTTTGGTTCAAAAAAGGCAGGAGAGCCGTCAGAAATAAAGCTGTCCTTCTGTATGTAATCAAGAGGCCACCAATGACCGTCACGACCCTGATTCCCGCCGACCTTCAGGAGATATCCCTCGTCCGTCAGCTTTTCGCCGTAAGTGATTATAACCTTTTCGTTCTTCGGCGCATCTAACCTGATTTTTGCCCAGCCCGTAATCATTTCGGGTGCTTCAATAAGCAGATTGCCGTTATCAAGCCGTGTTATCTTCTTTGGCTTGAGTTCATTTATTCGACGGATAAACGGCTCTGTATGCTCTTTGAGTTTACCTGTGGGTGAATCAACACGGATGGCATTATTCCAAATGAACTCTGTTCTGCGTGCATCGCAAGTCTCGCCGTAATAAATACTGTTTTCGGTTGTCGTGCCGTCTTTGGTAACAAGCCAATCTGTATCGGTTGCAAAAATATCCTTGGTGCCGTCATCGTAGCTGATTTCAATATCTGCAATTATTTTCGGGGAAGAACGCCACGTAGCCCGATCCCATTTCCATACGTGAGTTGTCTCATTATAAAAGCTGTTGCCGACTTCAACGGTGACACTGTTTTTGCCGGTTACTATTAGCTCTGTAACGTCAAATACCCTGTAAAAAACAGTCTGTGTATACTGTGAGTGGGGAGGGTTAAGCACCGTGTCATCAGGCAGATTGCCGTTAATTTTCAGTTCAAAAAGACCAAGACCGCTGATGCGGATTTTTGCATCTTTAATGCTTTTTGAAATTATAAAATCCTTTTTGAATATCGGTGCAAATCTGTCCTCAATTGTCATATCTGCACCAATCCAGATACCTTTAAACATAACTTCACCTCAATCATAACCACTAGTAAACTAGTGGTTTGCACAGGCCCTATAAGGGCCGCCTACTGGCTAAGCCCCTGAAAGGGGCATAGAAGTTTGACAACGCATTACTATCACAAGCAGCCGCTCACGTGCGGCTGTTTATTTTTGCT
>JAFUPA010000002.1 GCA_017481575.1 Clostridia bacterium
CTTTGTGAGGCAGTCAATTATGCCTCGATATCCTTTGTTTCAGGATTATCCCAATCAAGTGAATAGTGAGCAGTTGAGTTGTAGTTGAAGGACATCGGAACTGTGCCGACACTTGCGAGTGTGCCCTGACCTGTAACCTCTGTTTCAACTCTTACGTCACGGCTGAGTTCAAGCTTTGTAAGGTGGTCTGTTTCCTTGTCCACAATAGCTCTGATTGTGCCTGTGCCGTATGTTGCGTCGTAAGACTCAACAGTCATAAAGTCCTTAACGATATCAAAGTTCTTGAGGATATCCTCGTCCTTTTCAATCTTATAAAGCTTGCCGTAGATGCTGTCGCCCTGCTCGGGGTTAGTCTCCGGGTTGATCTTGATGATGATTGTGTATGTCTTGTCAGACTCGTTATCTGTGATAATAGCGGAACGTACATCTGTCAAAGAAAGAGAACCTGCCTCTTCAGAGCCCATAAGCGGGAAGATGTCAGTTGTCGGCTCGCCGTAAGCTGTTGACATACCGAAGTCTGTGTCTGTAACCTTGTTTGCAATTGTCTTGAATGCGCCCTTGATGTACTCGTTTTCGCATTCGCAACCGCCTGCACCCTGGTCGAGTGAGTAAGAAATTGCTGCCTTGCTTTCCTTTGCAGTTTTCATAACAGCGTTAAATCTGTCAAGAACCTCTGCCTTGCCTGAAGGCGACTCAGAAGCGTAAGGAATTGTTGTTTCCTCTTCCTCTGTCGGTGTGTTGCTGCAAGCGCACAAAGAGAAAATCATCAAAACAGCTAATGTAAGAGAAACAAATCTCATTATTTTTTTATTCACGCACAATCCACTCCTTAAATAGATTAGGTATATTGTAAATTATATCATAATTCTTTTAAAAAGCCAATAGTTTTTGTAAAATTTATGAAATTCCCTGCTCGTCAAACAAAAATGCAGTTTCAAGTGCAATTTTAAGACCTGTTTCAAGCATTCTGGGGTCAAGATTGTCCTCTGTATCAAGACGAGTGTGGTAATATCTTGCCGGTGAGGGGTCCATAGCTGTGAATGCAGAAGCAGGAATTCCTGCCTGTGACATAGCCGCCGCATCTGTTGAGCCAAGCTCAATTGCCTTAACGGGAACGTCGTAACCGACATTCTTTGCCGCCTGCTGAAGAAGCGAAGCAACACGCTTGTCATTCTTCACCATGCCTGTCATATCCTTGTCGTAAATCGCCATAAAGTCGATTTCACGGATTGTATCGAGAGAAACAAACACAGTTTCAATTCCGTCTGCCTTCATTTCGTCAGCGTGAGCCTTTGCCCAAGCCTTTGAGCCACGCAAGCCTGCCTCTTCGCCGCCTGCCATAAGAGCAACAACCTCTGTGTTTTCAAAGCGGATGTTATTTGCATCCATAAACTTGAGAACAGCGGCAGAAACCATACAGCCCGAAAGGTCGTCGTTTGCACCTGTAACAGGACGCTTGTAGTTGCAGAAGAAAATAGCAGCAACCATAAAGGGAATTGTAACATAAGTTGCGACTGCAATAATCTTGAGTGCAAGGTTGTCGCCTGTCCAGACAATGCCGAGACCCTCGCCTGCGATAACGCCGTAAATGCCGCCGCCGATATTGAGAAGAACCGTGATAACTGCCATTACAATAATCATAGCCACAACAGGTCTGCCGCCGTGGTAGGTGTATGTCCACTCAAAGGCGGAATCAACGTGACCCGAGAAGATAATTCTTCTTTTTGTCTCGCCCGAAGCCTTGCGGATACCCGTTACATTCATTGAAGTTTTCTTCGGGAAGAAGATGTCAAGCACGGGCTTGTAGAAAATGAATTCTGCAAGAATGATGAAGAGTGTTACACAGCCTGCAACAAGCGAAACAACGGGAAGACCGAATGTAAAGAAAGCCGCAGAAAGGATGAGAAGAACTGCACCGATTGGTACCCAGGACATAAAAGCTTTATCCGAGCATTTATATTCCTCTTTCAAAACCGTGTCGCAGGTTGTTTCAAGCTCTTTTGCAAGGTATTCCTGCGTTTTGAGCTCCGCCTCACTGCCGACAGGACGGGGTCCGAAGTTTTTGCACATTGTCTTGATGTGCTTAATCGCATAGTTTGTGTAAAGTCTTACTTCGGAAACATAATTTCCGACGCTTTCGGTTGATTTCATCGTGATGAACATTCCTTTCTGATTGCTGATGATATTAACAAGCATTGTCAAAAAAGATTTTATCCTCTCGCTTGACAACTGCTCAAATACTGAATAGAATATATTAGACGGGACCGAATCCCTTTATTAAACCTTAAGGATTGAGAATATGAACAAAAAAATGACGCCCAAAGCTATAAAAATGATTGCCCTGCAGGCAGTTCTTGTTATGATTGCCGTAACCGTTGTGGGCGGTGCTGTTATCAAGCACCAGGAGTATAAAAGCACGGGAGACCCGAACGCTACAACAACGACAACTGAAGAAAATAAAACGTCAGAGGTGAGTTCAACGTCAAGCACAACACCCTCGTCAACATCTGACACAACAGATGTTTCAAACACAGAGCCGTCGCAGACAGTTGCAGACAGCGACCAGTACCCCTACGCTTACGCAGGCTTTACACCGAAAATCACGGACACAAACGCTGACCTTTCAAAATTCATAGTCAACGGTGAGTATGCTTTGCCGAAGGGCTACAAGCCGACACTTGCCGAAGCCGTTAAAGGCTCGGGATATTACCTCGACTACCGTGTAGCACCCTACTACCAGCAGATGTACGATGCCGCAAAGGCTGACGGAATAACCCTTACTCCCGTTTCGGGCTACCGCTCCTACGAGAGGCAGGAAAGAAACTTTGAAAACCGCATTTCCGAAAATATGAGTGCGGGTCTTGACCGCAAGGAGGCTACAATAAAAGCCGCTACCGTCATTATGGTGCCTGGTTCAAGCGAACACAATGCAGGTCTTGCAATGGACATCTGCTCACTTTCGGAAAGCTTTGAAAACACAAAGGAATTTGAGTGGCTCAGCGAAAATGCCGCAGATTACGGCTTCATTCTCCGTTACCCGAAGGACGAACGCTCACGCAATATAACAAAGGTTATCTACGAGCCGTGGCATTACAGATACGTCGGTGTTGAAGCCGCAAAGGAGATCAAGGCAAAGGGCATCACGCTCGAGGAATACCTCGGATTGGCTTAAAGCTCCTCGGTATCCTTGATATCCGAACGCTTAATAACCTTGATAAATGTTTTAAAAATTATTTGTAAATCGAACATAAAGCTCTGTTTTTCGACATATTCCTTGTCGAGCAGGGCTTTTGTTTTGTCGTCAATGTTATCTCTGCCGTTAATCTGTGCATAACCCGTTATGCCGGGAAGAACATCGTAAACGCCGTATTCCTCACGGAGCTTGCGGATTTCATCTTCCGCAGGGATAAGCGGACGAGGACCGACAATGCTCATTGTGCCGTTAAGTATGTTAAAAAGCTGCGGCAGCTCGTCGATACTTGTCATGCGCAGGAATTTGCCCGTTTTTGTAATTTTTTCATCCGCATCGGACAGCTCGGACGTTGCGATGTCGCCCGTTCCGTTTCGCATTGTGCGGAACTTGTAAACGGTGAACAGCTTGTTATCCTTACCGACACGCTCCTGCCTGAAAAGCACGGGGCTTCCGTCAGAAATAAGTATTGCGATTGAAACTATCAGAAAAACCGGTGAAAGCAAAATCACCGCAAACAAGCTTGCAACAAAATCAAATATTCTCTTCACCCGTGCACCTCCGTTCAGTGCGTTTTTAGGTCAATCTGTTCCACAGAATATAGTCGTCAATCAAAACCGCTCTTACGGGAGCGCCGTCGATAGCACCCATTTTAACCGGAAAAGCTATCAGGTAATAGTCGCCCGGCTCAACCTGCGAAAGGTCGAGATTTTCAAGCACGGCAACCCCGTTCTGAAGAAAAGCCTTGTGCGGCTTTAGCTGATTGCCCGACTTGCCGATTGAATCCGCATCCGTACCGATAAGGCAGATGCCTGTGTCAACCGCCTCGTAAGCGGCACTTTCCATAAAGAACGACTGTGCGTCACCCTTTATGAGAAGTCTTGTGCATTTCTTTGGGAAATACTTGTTGACGTACTCGCCCGTGATAACTCCCGGCGGAACTTCAATAACGGTGCATTGACCGATATATTTGTTAAGGTCAGCCTCTTCAATCGTCTCCCCGCCCTCAAGAAAATGGCAGGGTGCATCGGCGTGAGTTGCCGTATGAACGCACGCATAAACCGCCGACAGGTTGCATTCGTCACCTTTTTCGATGCTTTGCACCGTGTCTAGCCTTGTTTCGGGGTCGCCCGGATATTCGATTGTAGTCAGCAAGGGTCTGGAAATGTCAACAATATTCATCTTTTCAAGTCCTATTATTTATTAAGCTCTGCGAGTGACATCTGCTTGAGGTAAGCATTGATAAATCCGTCGATGTCACCGTCCATAACAGCGTTGATGTTACCGATTTCGAAGCCTGTACGGTGATCCTTTGCAAGGGTGTAAGGCATAAAGACATAGGAACGAATCTGGCTACCCCAGCCGATTTCTTTCTGCTCGCCCTTGATGTCCTCAATTTTGTCAAGATGTTCTCTTTCCTTGATTTCAAGAAGCTTTGACTTAAGCATACGCATAGCAACCTCACGGTTCTGATGCTGGCTTCTTTCAACCTGACAGGAAACAACGATGTTTGTCGGGATATGGATAAGACGAACGGCAGATGAGGTCTTGTTAACCTTCTGTCCGCCTGCACCCGATGCACGGTAAACCTCCATCTTGATATCGTCGGGGCTGATGTTAACCTCGATTGTGTCGTCGATTTCGGGCATAACCTCAAGTGAAGCAAAGGAGGTGTGTCTTCTGCCCGAGGAGTCAAACGGCGAAACACGGACAAGACGGTGAACGCCTGCCTCACTCTTCATATAACCGTAAGCATTTTCGCCTTCGATACGAAGCACTGCGGACTTGAGTCCTGCCTCGTCACCGTCAAGGAAGTCAATCATACTTACCTTGAAGCCGTGCTGTTCGCCCCAGCGTGTATACATTCTTACAAGCATCTGGTTCCAGTCCTGAGCCTCCGTACCGCCTGCACCTGCATGGAAAGTGAGAACTGCATTCTTTGCATCGTACTCACCAGAAAGCAAGGTGCTCAAGGTCTGCTTGTCAAGCTCCTTGACAAACTCTTCAACGCTTGACTGACACTCAATGAGCATATCGAGGTCTTCCTCCTCGTCGGAAAGCTCTATCATTGTAAGGTTATCTTCAAAAGATGCCTTAAGATTTTCATACTTTGAAATTTTGTTTTTAAGCGCCGCAATCTTCTGCAAAACGACCTGTGTATTTGCAATGTCGTCCCAGAAGCCGTCCTGTGCGGTCTTTTCTTCAAGTGAAGCAACCTCTGCCTTCATCTCGTCAAGACCGAGTGCTTCGCCAAGCTCCTTGAGCTTATCCTCGTAACCGAGCAACTGAAGTCTTAATTCTTCAAACTGTACCATTGTTATACCTCTCCAAGTACATATTTTTACCACATAATTATACAGTAAAATTTCCCTTATGTAAAGAATAGTTTTTATTTGTTTCAAAAATATTCAAAAATACTCTACACTATTGTAAAACATTGTGATATAATATAAATGTAAAAATTTACAGACTGGTGAGAGAATTGTATTATAATGAAAAAAAGTGTGACGGTTGTGCCGAAATTATGCACGATGACGAGGATATTGTCGTCTGCCCCGAATGTGGTACGCCACAGCACAGAGAATGTTACAACAAAAACCATGCGTGCGTGAACGCACATCTTCACGCAGAGGGCTTTGACTGGCTTGAAGCCAATCCTGAAAAGGCTCCCGAGCCCACTCCCGAGCAACCTCAAGATCAAAGACCTGTAAAAATCGAAATCCTTAAGGCTGACGAAAACACAGACCTTCACGGAGAAATCCCCGACTTCCCGTTACCGCTCTTCAGCGTAGATGCAACTCTTATGGACGGGCAGGGTCTTAAGCCCGACGATGAGTTTGACGGAATTAAAGTAAGCGATGCACTTTCCTACACACAGATAAGTGCAGGCAGATACCTAAAAAAGTTTATTAAGAACAAGGGCAAAAAACATCTTGTTTCGTGGAATTGGGGCGCATTTATTTTTGGTCCTGCGTGGTTCTTCTACCGCAAGATTTACAATGTCGGTGCATTTTTCCTCGCTCTGGTTATTGCGGCAACGCTTATTGTAACACCTTTTGCAAATGTTGTGAGTGATAACTTCGAAAGCTACAATGCCGCATTTACAAGCTACAAAAATTCATTTTCTGATTATTTAAAGGAAGACACACCGGAAAACGAAGCCGCACTTGACAAGGCAGCCGAAGCGGCGAAAGCCGAGCTTATGAAGGTTGCACCTGCGGTATCGGCATTTTACCTGTTCACCTTTATTTTGCCCAACACCGTTGCCGCACTCATAGCGGACAGCGTTTACCGCAAAAAAATGTTTGAGGATATACGGATTGCGAAAAAAGCAACCTCTGACCCCAAGGTTATGAAATATTCACTTTTGCGCCGGGGCGGAGTTTCACTCTTTGCCGCACTCGCCGCACTTATGGCAAAAAGCTATATGCCGTCACTTATTTTGTCTGTTATCAGCAGATTTATATAGTTTATTATATTATTAGTAATTTTATATAACTAATGTTTATAGGAGGAGTTTACAATGAAAATCAAAAAAGCGATTATCCCCGCAGCAGGCTTGGGCACAAGAGTTTTGCCTGCATCAAAGGCAGTTCCCAAGGAAATGCTCAACATCGTTGACAAGCCGGCTATCCAGTACATTGTTGAAGAAGCCGCCGCTGCAGGTATTGAGGATATCCTCATCATCACAAACCGTGGCAAGGGTGTAATCGAAGACCACTTCGACCACAGCTATGAGCTTGAGGACAAGCTTTCAAAGAACCCGTCAAAGAAAGACCTTTACGAGGACGTGCTTGCTTGCTCAAACATCGCTAATGTTTATTTCATCCGTCAGAAGGAAACAAAGGGTCTCGGTCACGCTATTATGTGCGCAAAGAGCTTTGTAGGCAACGAGCCGTTCGCAATCCTTTACGGTGACGATGTTATCATCAACGACGAGTACCCTGTTACAAAACAGCTTGTTGACGTTTACGAAAAGACAGGCAAGGGTGTTGTAGGTGTTAAGGAAGTGCCGAGAAAGGACGTTCCGAAGTATTGCTCACTTGACGTTACACATCACGAGGATAACGAAAAGGTTATGGACGTTCACAACATCATCGAAAAGCCGACAGACGAGCAGATTATGTCCTGCTACTCAATCCTCGGCAGAGTTGTTGCTCCTCCGCAGGTATTTGATTACCTTGAAGAAGACCTTGCAAACACACCCGAGGGTGAAGAGCTCTACTTCACAGATACACTCACACGTCTCGGTAAGGAAGGCAACCTTCTTGCTGTTGATTTCGACGGCATCCGTTACGATATGGGTAACAAGCTCGGCATTATGAAGGCTAACTGTGAGGTTGCCCTCAACCACCACGAAATCGGCGAAGATTTCAAGACTTACATAAAGGACCTTGCTTCAAAGCTCTGATAAACAAAAAATTAAGTGTCTTGTTCAGTTGAGCAAGACACTTTTTCTTTTACATATTTATTCTTTCATAACTCCTGTTTTCAGACGTTTTGCAATCTTAAGCCTGTGGAAGAAAAGCTCGGCAAAAACAATCTGTATAACCGTCATCACTAAAATCTGCCATATTCTTGTTGTGAGCAAAACGGTGAATGCCGAGGTATACATAATCGACAGCCAAAGGGTGTTGAGCAAAAGGCTGCAGATTACCTCGTTGGCTATGACACCTGCAACAATTTTTGGTGTTGTGCAATTTTTGTAAAAAGCCATGCCGTAAATAAAGCCCGTTAAAGCCGCTGTTACGGTAAAGCCGAGGAAAAACTGACCCGACGGAAAGGCTATTGCTCCCACAAGGTCGCTGACCACAGCTACAATCACACCGCCTGCAGGGCCGTAGAGGTAAGATGCGAACATCAGCGGAATAAACGAGAAGCCAATCTTAAGATATTGCAGATTTATCGACAAAAACCTCGAAAGCACAACCTGCATTGCAATAAGAATTGCCATCATAACAATTTTTTGAGTTGTTGACTTTTTAAAATTTCTCATTAAAAATACCTCCCATCATCCGTAGTGAATAATAGGGAGGTAAATTTACTTCGATACTATTCAGCGGGATGCGACAGCTACACTTTACATCCGGCGGACAACTCCCCGTCCCGTCGGCGTTCAACGCATAATCGTCTACTCTGAAATTACTTGTGACCTTATTATATACCCATTTTTTGAAAAGTAAAGAATTATTTTCCCGAAAAGCCCTCGACTTTCATATAATCCTTTGACTTGTACTTGATGTAAGCCGTAAGCGCAATGCCAAAAGGAATGGCAAGCACAGTCATCAGCTTCTTGGGTGATTCGGCAATAAACTTTGGATTTTTGCCGATAATAGAGCTTGAAACATAATGAATACAATTGCGGAAAACGTCTTTTATATCGTCGTTATCCTGCATACTTTCCTTGCGGACAAAGGCAAAGCCTTTTGGGTTGCGGAGATACTGCCTGAACATATTGGTGCTCGAGCCGTCCGCCTGATATTCAACAACACAGACAGGCTCGTTGAGGATAATCAAGGTGTATTCCTTGTCGGCTTTTTCGTATTTGTAAGCAAGCGAAACGTACTTTTCGCCCTCAAACTCGGGATACGGCGGATATTTGTTCATAACATCGTTACGGTAAATCAGCTTTTTGTCGCCCTTGCCGCCTCGGGAATAATAGCCCCAAAGAGTGGTATCAAATCGGTCGGTTTCAAGCTCCGAGCCGATAACGTCGCCGTTCTCAAAAATATCAAGTGCGATGATGCCTGCATATTTTTCGTCACCGTGCTTTTTCCAGCAAGCAACGATTTTTTCAACAGCATCGTCCGTCATATAATCGTCGGAATCAATGCAGACAGAAAGCTCCGTATCCATATTCTCATAAGCGGCATTGTGCGCTGTGTGCATACCGCCGTTTTTCTTGTAAACATATCTTATCTCGAAGCCGTTGTCCCTTGTCTGCCACTCACGGATAAGCTGTGCCGTGTTATCCGTCGAGCCGTCATCAACAACAAGCCACACAAAGTCCTTGCAGGTCTGCCTCAAAAGACTTTCGTAACAAAGATGTATGGAATAATCACGGTTATAAGCAGGGGTAAAAACCGTCAGGGTTTTATTTGTTGTGTTCATTTATATAAAACTCCTCAAGCCATTTAGCATTTTCTTTGATGTCAAAGCCTGCCGTGGCAATTTCTTTGAAAGTGTCCTTTCGCTCGTAGCCGTTTGCATATTTCAGAACTGACTGCGCCCATTCCTGCGCCGAAATTCCGAGAGAAATAACATCAATATTCTCCGTGATTATACAGTCACGTGGGATTGAATCCGATATCACGCATTTGATACCCGAGGACTGCGCTTCAACAAGCGTTACGGGCAAGCCTTCATAAAGCGAGGGAAAAAGGAAGACGTCCGAAGCAATCATAATCTCGTTAACGTCGTCACGCAAACCCATAAATCGGACGCTGTCCTGAAGTCCCAACGACTTAACCTGAAGCCTGACTCTTTCTTCAAGCTCACCTGCACCAACCAAAAGCAAGCAGGAATTCGGGTTGATGTCGTGAATATTTTTGAAAATTTCTATAATGAACGAATGATTTTTCTGCGTATTAAAACGTCCGACGTGGCAAACAACAAACTTTCCCTCAAGGTCGAGATTTGCCTTTATTTTCTCGGCTTTTTCACGGCTCCATGCAAATTTCTGTGCATCGACCGCATTGTTCATCATCACAAAATCCGCCTTGCTTTTCTTGCCGAAGAGCCACTCGCCCGCCTCGACACCGCAGATAAACTTGTGGTCGGTACAGCTTCTTATCCTGTGCTTGAAGTAGTTGCGGACAACGTCCTTCAACTTTTCCACAATGGTTTCATCTTTAAAATGCGGAGCATTGTGTGCGTGACAAACTGTGCATTTTACGCCTCGTTTTTTAGCCTCACGGAAAACAAAATATCCCAGCTCCGACATATGCGAATGAATTATCGAATATTCGTTATGCTCGTCAAAGAAACATGCAACTGCATCCTTATGCTTTTTAAAATAGCCGGGCAAAACGGGCGGCATACGGTAGATTTTTCCGCCGAGTGCTTCGATTTCATCATCGTAAGCACCACGCTCCTCACGGGTTACAAGGAAATCAAACTGAACACGGGAGCGGTCAATATTGCGGTAATAGTTCATAACCATTGTTTCCGCACCGCCACGGTTCATTATCGTGAAAAGATTAAGTATTCTGATGGGGTCGCTCATTTGAATTTCTCCATTCAGATTGAAATTAAGACCTCTGACTTTTTTATTATACTATTTTTATTTGTTTTTGTAAAGAACAACAGACTTGCAGTATTTCTACCGCAAGTCTGCAACTTTATTTTAAATTGATCTTCACGCTGTGAGGAAGACTGAATTACATCAAGCTGTTGTAAAGAGCTGTAATCTCCTCAACGCTTGTGTCTCGGGGGTTACCCGGACGGCAAGCATCGTCATAAGCTGACTGTGCAAGGAACGGAATATCCTCTGCCTTAACGATCTCCTTAAGGTCTGCAGGAATACCAACATCTGCTGAAAGCTTCTTAACTGCATCAACAGCAGCCTTGCGGTACTCTTCAACACTCATATTCTCTGTGCCTTCAACGCCCATTGCCTTTGCGATGTCTCTGTACTTCTCGCCTGTTTCGGGTGCGTTGTATTCCATAATTGTCGGAAGAAGGATTGCGTTAGCAACACCGTGCGGTGTGTCGTAAAGTGCTCCGAGAGGATGAGCCATTGAGTGAACGATACCAAGACCAACATTTGAGAAGCCCATACCTGCAACGTACTGACCGAGTGCCATACCCTCTCTGCCCTCGTCTGTGTTGTCAACTGCACCACGCAGGCTCTTTGCAATGATTTCGATAGCCTTAATGTGGAACATATCTGAAAGCTCCCATGCACCCTTTGTGATGTAGCCCTCAATAGCGTGTGTGAGAGCGTCCATACCTGTTGCGGCTGTGAGTCCCTTGGGCATTGATGCCATCATATCCGGGTCAACAACTGCAACAACGGGGATATCGTGAACGTCAACGCAAACCATCTTACGGTTCTTTTCTGCGTCTGTGATAACGTAGTTGATTGTAACCTCTGCGGCTGTACCTGCTGTTGTGGGAACTGCGATGATGGGAACGCACTTGTTCTTTGTGGGAGCAACGCCCTCAAGTGAACGTACATCTGCGAACTCGGGGTTTGTGATGATGATGCCGATAGCCTTTGCTGTGTCCATTGATGAGCCGCCGCCGATAGCTACGATACAATCTGCGCCTGCTGCCTTGTAAGCCTCAACGCCTGCCTGAACATTCTCAATTGTCGGGTTCGGCTTGATTTCGCTGAACATTACATAGTCAATGCCTGCAGCTTCAAGGATGTCTGTTACCTTCTTTGAAACACCGAACTTGATAAGGTCGGGGTCAGAAGCAACAAAAGCCTTTTTAAAGCCACGAGCCTTAATCTCGTCGGGAATAGCATTGATAGCGCCCTTGCCGTGGTATGATGTTTCGTTAAGTACAAATCTGTTCATTGGTTATCATTCTCCTTTTGCCGTCTGTGCGGCTAGATTTCAAGTCTATTATAATACTATTTTTTGTTAATTTCCATTGACAAATTGTTAACAATGCGTATAGTTTTTATGGTAATTTTGCCGATTTTTCCGCCGGCCAAAAATCACCCACCACATATTGTGGACAAGTCTTTACACATGGACTAAAGCTGAATTATTTTGCCGAAAAAGATGTTAAAAAGCCTTGACTTTATTCACTTTTATTTGTATAATACTAGGGCTGTGAAATTTTGAACACAGCATCCTTGCCACTTTGGTGGCCAAAAGACCAGAAGGAGGTGCTTTTAAGATGGCAGTAGGTAACTATGAGGCAATGCTCGTATTCTCTGTTAAGGAGAGTGAGGACGCAGCAAAGGCTTTGGTAGAGAAGTTCAAGGCTCTTATCGAGAAGAACGGTACTGTTGAAAGCGTTGAGGAGTGGGGCAAGAGAAAGCTTGCTTACGAAATCAACTACGAAACAGAAGGCTACTATGCACTTTGCAACTTCAGCTCTGAGCCGGATTTCCCCGCAGAGCTCAGCCGTATCCTCAACATTACAGACGGCGTGCTTCGTTCACTTATAATCAAGAAATAAGGGAGGAAGCGACATGATTAACAATGTAGTATTGATGGGTAGACTTGTCGCAACCCCCGAGTTGCGAAATACCCAAAACGGAATTGCCGTAACATCCTTCGCACTTGCAGTCGAGCGTCCGTTCGCTCGTGCAGGTGAGCAGAGACAGGCTGATTTCATCAACTGTGTTGCATGGAGAAACACCGCTGAATTTATCTCAAGATATTTCCAGAAGGGTTCAATGATTGCAGTAACAGGTTCAATTCAGACCCGTAACTACGAAGACAAAAACGGCAACAAGAGAACAGCAACGGAAGTAGTTGTTGACCAGGCAAGCTTCTGCGGTTCAAAGGCAGAAACAGGCACAAGCAACTATTCAGCTCCGTCTGCTATGCCTGAGGCTCCGTCATTCTCAACCGGTTCAGACGGTGACTTTGAGGAGATTTCAGGTGACGATGATTTGCCGTTCTGAGCAGGTCATTATCCCGGTAACCGCTGATTAAATCGGGTTACGATTATCAGCGAGAAAGTTTTTTGTCAGAAAGGTCAAAAAACGCAGGCAATACTTTGTGTATTAACGAGTATTTTTGGCGTTTATGACAGAAAAGTAGCCACTGAGAATCGTGACTTCGATTTAGTCAGTGGTTACCCAATAAAATAGGAGGTATTTCGAAATGGCTTATGATAAGAACAACGGCCGTCCCAACAGAAAGGGCCGTAAAAAGGTTTGTTCATTCTGCGTTGATAAAGTTGAGTGCATCGATTACAAGGATGTAAACAAGCTCAACAAGTACACTTCAGACAGAGCGAAGATTCTTCCTCGTCGTGTTACAGGTACTTGCGCAAAGCATCAGAGAGAGCTTACAACAGCTATCAAGCGTGCTCGTCACGTAGCTCTTATGGCTTACACATCTGACTGATAAACAAAACTTAAACCCTCCGCAAATGCGGAGGGTCTTTTTTTACTTATAATAAAGCTAGCTCGACAATCGCCTTTTCAAACTCATCAAAGAAGCGTTTTATCAACTTTTCGTCCTCTTCATTGCCATTAAGGCACATTGATACTGAAAGTCTGCCGTTTATCGTCAGTGCAGTCATAACAGCACAGGGCTTGTTTTTCGCCGCACCTGCAACAAAGGCTCCGACAGGCTCATTGCCGCACAGAGAAAAACCTTTGACATCAATGTTTCCTACGTTGCTGACCGAAAGCGTGGGGTTTCTGTAAAAAAGCTTTACAATCGGCTCTGCCTGAGCATAAATCATAGTCTTGTACGCAATATTAAGAAGCGGCAATCCGTGAAGACCCATAAAAGGGTCTTTTTTTATTTTATCCATCGACTTCATAACCGCATCAAGAGTTTCCGAAATGCTTTCACCCTTATTTTCAATATAGCACTGGCTGAAAGAAACGTGATTTGTATAGCCTATTCGGTTAAAATCCTTTAAATGACGGCGCAAGTCTGTTGCACATGAAACACTAAGGCTCTCGTCGGACTTCATATTTGTCATTTTTCCAAAGGCGTGCATATAAGCCGTAATCAACATATCATTTACCGTTGCCCCCCTTTGTTTGCAAGCAATTCTTGCCTTTTCAAAAAATTCCGGCTCAACGTTTTTTACCACAAGCACCTTTGAGTCGTGTTCACTCTCGGGAGTAAAGGGAAATTTATGGTTATCTTTCAGCGAAACATTCGCAAACTGTGACTTCGCTTTGCGGCACTTTTCCTTGTCCATATCAGCATAAATTTCCTTATACCCTCTGGGACCGTCGGCAAAGTCTGTCGGTGCTTTTCCCTCGTTCACATAAGCAGTATAATTCCGACAAAAATCAAGCCAGAACTGCTTGAAGCCGCCGCCGTCCATTCCCATGTGATTCCAGATAAACGAAACATAAGTCTTATTTCCCGAATAAAACAGGGCAATTTTTATCTGCACATTATTGTTGGTTGGTATTTCCTGCATAAAAAATTCTTTTCTTGCCGCCTCGATATCCTCGGGTTCTGAAACCGAAACCATATCTTCTACACGGTAATCCGCTGTTTTCCAATAAGGCGTAATCGGATTTTTCACCACAACAGAGCGGAAAACGGGAGCTTTTTTCAAAAAGCCGTCAGCCGTTGCCTTGAATGCCTTTTCATCAATTCGAAAATCGTAAACCAACTCAAAGCGTGCCATTCTGTCCATATATTTACGGCACATATAGTTTACTTTATCATACATTTCACACGGCAAACGGCTCATTATTCATTCTCCTTATTGATAATGTGTGAGAAAAAGAATTCCTTTTTCTCTTCGTTGTCAATTAACTTTATCGGTTTAACCTGGTTGAGGTTTGCACCTCTGTCTTTGAGCACCTGGCGGTAATCATCATACGTGCCGCGGCGAAGGAATTTGACTTCACAACGACCTAAACTGCCGTTTTTGAAAACAGGCTGAGCCGAGGGATTATCCTTGCAAAACAGCTCTTCAAACAGCTTGGCATATTCTTCTTCCTTACTTACATCAGCTTCTTTTGATGTTTCAATAAGCATAACATAATGACCGGGCGATGTGCTGTGGTCAGCGTAGATGCTGTAACCGACAAACAGCTCATCCAAATGTTCGCACATACCGTTGACAATATGGTCAAAAGCCATCTGTGTCATTTTCTCACCGCTGATGTTTGCAATCTGATTGAGTCTGTAACAAAAAGTAACCATCGGCGACTCATAGTAAAAGCCCGTAACACGGATTACATCTTCAATCCTGTAACGGTAAAAACCGCTCATATTTGTGAGAATAACCTCATATTCCTTTCCAACCTCAAGGTCTTTGATAGTCAGCAGGTTGTCATAATCATCGGAATCTACGGGGCGGAATTCATAAAAACCGTTTTGAGGGAGCATAACATATTCGTATGAATCAAGCTCAATCGGCACTGCCATCAAGGCCTCAGAAGCAACATAGCCAAGGTAATGAGCAGGAATGTTCGGACCCATATATCTCTCGAGCTTCCTCTGATAAATTGCGATTGCACCCGTACCCATACCGTACATCCAACTGATGTTCGGCCAGATTCTGGGAACGATTGGCTCATTGTCAAAGCCCTTGCGGAATTCCTTGCGCAGCTCCTCTGCTCTTTCGGGGTTGGGCTTGAGCCTCTTTTCGAGCTTCGCACGCATCTCCGGAGGACATTCAATACTCTCATTGATTATGCCCTTTTCGATGTCATCGCAAAGCATCTCCCAGTTTTCTTCCATATAGAAGAACATCGACTCGAGCGTAGTAATAAAAATTGTTCCGATGTAGCTGACCTCTTTTCTCGGGAGTGAGAAACGAAGCTTGAGATAGTGCGAATTCATTTTTGTATCGTCTGAAGTATATTGAAGCTCTTTTGGCGAGGTTGCAAAAAGCGGCACCAAAGGCTTAAGGTTCAAAAGCGGAATTGATGAAAGACAGCTAAAGGTTTTGCCGTTTTCAAGCTCGGTACAGCCGACCTCGGCGGTAAGCAAGCCTTTTTGCGGCGGCATACGTTTGCCATGACGCTTAAACCACTTAACCGCACAGCCAACGGGAGCGCTGAATGCAAAGCACTGGCAAACCCACTCCGACCAGGCAGAAAGCGGAATAATTTTCGCCTTGCCTGTACTGCCCGAAGAACCTGCAAATCTTCGTGAATAGGCATTAGTTATAAGACCCTTTTCGCCCTTTATCATTCGCTGAACATATTCGGTATAATCGTCATAATATGTCAGCGGCACAAGCTTTTGATAATCCTTAACACTATTTACCTTATCAAAATTGTTTTTCTTTCCGTACTCGGTATTTTTATTTCTTTTCATAAGGTAACGAAGTACATTTTCCTGAACCTTATTTGCATTTTGGGCATAGAGCTTGAGCTTCAAATGCTCTGTTTTCCCGAGCAAAGCACCAAACTCGGCAAGAATATGTCCCTTTAAATTAACCATCAAAAAGCCCCTCTCTGTTTCTACCACTCCGAATGAGTGCTAAAACCCATTTTACAAAATAATATTATAATTACTTTGTTGATTCGAGGTTTAATTATTGTTAAAGAAATGTTATAAAACTACACAAAAACAAAATAATTATATCGATTGACAATTTAAAAAGTAAATAACATAAAAATTTTAAACATTTTCTATCTTTGTAACAAAAGCAGCTACCAAAGATGTCCACCGACGCAATAATTGACTTTTATATGTATTTTCGGTATAATTTTTACATTGTTTCAGAAAGAGGTTTTCAGATGACAGAAAGCATAAAAACAGTTTTTCTCACAGCCCTGAATTGGTTTGAAAATGCTGTGGATGTAACCAACAACGCACTTTACACTTATATTCTTATAATCCTGCTTGTTGCCGCAGGACTTTATTTCACCGTCAGAACAAGGTTTGCATCTTTTCGCCTTTTTGGCGAGCAGATACGCTCCGTTATGGAAAAACCGTCAGACGGCAAAACCGTTTCGTCCTTTCAGGCGCTTATGGTTTCCACCGCCTCCAGAGTGGGCACGGGCAACATCATCGGTGTTGCATCTGCAATCATAAGCGGTGGCTACGGTGCAGTCTTCTGGATGTGGGTTATCGCAATCATCGGCAGCTCGTCGGCTTTTGTGGAAAGTACACTTGCACAGATTTATAAAAAGAAAGGCCCCGACGGTTGCTATGGCGGCCCTGCTTATTACATTCAGGGCGGACTCAAAAGCCGTCCGCTTGCAATCGTTTTTTCCGTGCTTCTTATTGCAACCTACGGTGTCGGCTTCAATATGCTTGCCTCCTATAATCTTCAGTCTACTTTTGGCACATATTCTTTTTATGACGAAAAGACTACACCTTGGATAATCGGTGCAATTGTTGCTTTTGCAGTCGGCTTCTGCCTTTTCGGCGGCGGCAAGCGTGTTATTAAAATGACAAGCTTCCTCGTTCCGGTTATGGGCGTTGCATATATTCTTGTTGCATTGACTATAACACTTATCAACGTTAAGCAGCTGCCCTCAATTTTTGCAAGTATTTTTACAGAGGCTTTCGATTTCAAAGCAATTTTCGGCGGATTTACAGGCTCCTGCATAATGTACGGCATAAAACGAGGTCTTTTCTCAAACGAAGCAGGTGTCGGCTCTGCACCGAACGCATCGGCATCCGCAGATGTAAGCCACCCCGTAAAGCAGGGACTTGTGCAGGTGCTTTCCGTTTTTATTGACACAATTCTCGTTTGCTCGGCAACGGCGTTTCTTTGTATGTGTTCGGGAGTTGACCCGGAAACACTCTCCTCCCCCGCTGAATATGTGCAGATTGCACTCAGCCATTCCTTCGGCTCATTCGGCCCGATATTCATTACCGTTTCAATGATACTTTTTGCGTTCACGACGCTTCTCGGCAACCTTTATTACGTTGACCAGGGTATTTACTTTATCAACGGCAAAATTCCGGGCAAAAAGTTCACTGCTTTTTACAGAATAGTTGCTTCACTTCTTATCTTTGTGGGTGCAGGACTTAACGCAGGGCTTTTGTGGAACGTTTCGGATGTTCTGATGGGTGCGATGACGATTATCAACATTCCCGTAATTTTCGTTCTCGGCAAATACGCTTTCCGTACCCTTAAAGACTACGAAAAGCAAAAAAAGGCAGGCAAAGACCCCGTCTTCCACGCAAAGGACATTGACCTGCCGAACGAGGTTGATTATTGGAAATAAAAATTTAGGAGAGCGAAAAATGAGAAAGAGAAAAATTGACATCAAATTTATTCGTGAAATACTGCTCGATTTTCTATTTATCGTCGTACCTTTTATTCTGTTTGTATTCGTTTTTATGTTTTTCGAGGATCTCGGTGCTATATTGATAAGACAGTTTGCAGATACAGAGCTTTTTTATGTCTTCATTGATGTGTCGGTTTTTAATATACTCTTTTATGTTTTCTACATTCTTTCGATGTTGCTTTTTGGCAGTCTTATATGTAGTTCTTTTGGCAAAAAGCATAAACCTTTCAAAACCTTTATCTCCGAGAAAAATCATAGAAACCTAATCGTTTTGTTATGTCTTTTTGTTTCTCTCACCGTTTCATTTATAAGCTTTTTCCCGATGTGTGAGTATAACTTTGCCGCCGATGACAAAAGCTATAAACACAGCACCTTGTTTCATAAAAATGAAATCGTTTTTGATTATGAATCCGTCAATTCGGTAAGAGTATATGTTTTCGAAGAAATGGATGCAAAGCTTCACGGGTCGTCATACGAGGTATATATCGATATTTCAGCAGATACAACTTATACTTTTGTCCCTGAAGGCTTCGGTTATAAATTTGAAAATATGTATAACCTTTTAAGTAAAATTGATAAAGACAAAATCACTTTTGATACTACCGACGTTGAATATGCTTTCAAGTCGAACAAAGAGCAGGATAAATACCTGCAACAAATGATTGATGAATACAGTTAAGCTAAAGCAGAGAGCAATCTCTGCTTTTATTTATTCACAAATACCCCTTTTATTTTTCATAAATATGGTGTATAATGCAATTAACATTTTATAAGGAGATTTTCTATGAAGAACATTCTCGTTACCGGCGGTGCCGGATTTATCGGAAGCAATTTCATTTATTATATGCAACGCAAGCATCCCGACTACCGTCTGGTATGTATTGATGCGTTGACTTACGCAGGTAATCTTTACACGCTTGACGATGCAAGATGTGATAATTTCCGCTTTGTTCTCGGCGACATCTGCGACCGCAAGCTTGTTTTCGACCTTTGTGAGGAAGAAAAGTTTGATGCAATCATCAACTTTGCGGCTGAAAGCCACGTTGACCGTTCAATTGAAAATCCCGAGGTTTTCCTCAAAACAAATATTCTCGGTACACAAGTATTGCTTGACGCTTGCAACAAGTTCGGCATCCCCCGTTATCACCAGGTTTCAACCGACGAGGTTTACGGTGACCTGCCGCTTGACAGACCAGATCTCTTCTTCACTGAGGACACACCAATTCACACATCTTCCCCCTACTCGGCAAGCAAGGCTTCGGCAGACCTGCTCGTAATGGCTTATCACCGCACATTCGGCACACCTGTTACGATTTCCCGCTGTTCAAACAACTACGGCCCGTATCAGTTCCCCGAAAAGCTCATACCCGTTATGATTGCAAAGGCACTTGCTGACGAGAAGCTTCCTGTTTACGGCGAAGGACTCAACGTGCGTGACTGGCTATATGTTGACGACCACTGCAAGGCAATTGATATGATTGTTGAAAACGGCAAAATCGGCGAGGTTTACAACATCGGCGGTCACAACGAAAAGGCTAACATCGACGTTGTTAAGACAATCCTTAAGGCGGTCGGCAAGGACGAGAGCCTTATCACATTTGTTAAGGACAGACCCGGTCACGATATGCGTTACGCAATTGACCCTGCTAAAATTCACGCCGAGCTCGGCTGGGAGCCCGAAACACTCTTTAACGAGGGTATTCAGAAGACAATCGAATGGTACCTCGCAAACCGTGAGTGGTGGGAGAAGATTTTAAGCGGCGAATACCAGAATTACAGAGGTTAAGTTTATGAAAAAAATAATTGCATTTTTGCTCGTTGCTATAATTTCAATGACGTTCTTTGCTTGCAACAAAGACGACGGTGACCTTGGCAAGCAGACTACCGTAGATACCGAAAACGGCTACACACTCGTTCAGGAGGTTAAGCCCTTTGAATTTTCCAAAGAGGAAGACACACTTAAGGAAATGAAAAGTGTACGTGTTGACGGATTTAAGGTAACAAAAGAAAACGCTAAAGGCGCTATCAAGATAAAGGCTGATGCTGTTGAAATCGCACGTCAGGAAGTAAGCGAAAATTATAACCAGATTCAGCTTTTCTACGACAGAACAAGAGGTATCTGGAAAACTGTTTTCTCCGTTACAACAGAAACCACGGCAGAGGACGGAACAATAACCCGTGACAGCGTGGTTAAAGAAACTGTTTACGTTGACGAGGACGGCTATACACTTTTATCATTCAAACAGTAAAAACTTTTCGCCCGATTTTGGTCGGGCGATTTTGTTTAGAGGTTGATTATGAAAACAATTGCAAAAATCAGAACGGATTTTTCGACAAAGTTCGGCATACCCCGACAAAGCGGACTTATTGAGGAGCTGAAAGGGACAATAATTTTTGAGCCAACCTACCGCAACGCCGACGCTTTGCGTGGGCTTGAGGACTTTTCGCACATATGGATTATATGGAAATTTTCAACAGGCGGTGGGGAAAGCTGGTCACCGACCGTAAGACCGCCAAAGCTCGGCGGCAACATAAAAATGGGTGTTTTTGCATCCCGTTCACCGTTCAGACCAAACCCTGTCGGCTTGTCGTCGGTCAGACTTGAAAGCATTGAGCATACCGAAAATTACGGCACGGTACTTCACGTTTCGGGCGCTGACCTAATGGACGGAACAGAAATTCTCGACATCAAGCCTTATGTCCCCTATTCTGACTGCCACCCCGATGCAAGCGGCGGTTTTTCAAAAGACGGAAATGCTCCGAAGCTGAACGTTGAGTGTGCGGAGGAATTGCTGTCACCCCTGCCGCCTGAAAAACGTACGGCACTTATCAAGGTGCTTGAGCTTGACCCGAGACCTGCATATCAGGAGGACGAAAAACGAATATACGGCTTCGCCTTTGCCGGGTTTGAGGTTAAATTCACCGTTGCTGACAACACACTTTTGGTAAAAGAGATTACAAAAGAATAGGCAAAGAAAAAGACCGTCGGAAAACCGACGGTCTTTAAAAATTCCATTTGAGAGAGATTATTTAATCTCGATCTGTGCGCCAACTTCTTCGAGCTTAGCCTTGATTTCCTCAGCCTCGTCCTTAGAAACGCCTTCCTTAACAGCCTTGGGAGCGCCATCAACAAGAGCCTTAGCTTCTGCAAGACCAAGACCTGTGATGTCCTTAACAGCCTTAACAACCTTAATCTTCTGGTCGCCAGCGCCTGCAAGGATAACGTCAAACTCTGTCTTCTCCTCTACTGCCGGGCCTGCTGCTGCGGGACCTGCTACAACTGCTGCTGCAGCTGATACGCCGAACTCATCCTCTACTGCGTGTACGAGCTCTGAAAGCTCAAGAACTGAAAGAGTCTTCAACTCTTCAACGATTGCCATAATTTTCTCTGATGCCATGGTTATTTACCTCCATAATAGTTTTTAGTTGTTTTTAAATTTAGTTTGCTGACTTAAGCCTCAGCGGGAGCCTCTGCCTTATCGGCAATAGCCTGTACAGCTCTTGCAAATCCAGCGATAGGTGCGCTGAATACATTTGCAACCATAGAGAGCAATGTCTCTCTTGACGGAAGTGTTGCGAGCTCCATAAGCTTATCCATGCTGATAACTTCACCGTCAATGTAACCTGTCTTGAGGCTGAAGTTTTCGTGACCCTCTGCATACTTGTTGAGGATACGAGCAGCTGCTACGTAGTCGTCCTTACATGTTGCGATAGCTGAAGTACCGTCAAGAACCTCGCTCATTGACTCAAGAGCTGTGCCCTGAATTGCGAGCTTGATAAGAGTGTTCTTAACAACAGTGTACTCAACGCCTGCTTCACGGAGTTCTCTACGAAGAGCAGTATCGTCAGCAACGGAGATACCCTTGTAATCTACGATTACACCTGCGCATGAATTGCTGATTCTGTCAGCAACCTCTGCAACTATCTTCTTCTTCTGTTCCAATACGCTTGCACTTGGCATTTTTTTCACCTCTCAAAAATGGGATACGGTGCTATAACGAAAATAATCCCTGCCCACAAACCGTGGACAGGGAACAAACATACATTTTACGGGTTGACAGACTGACACCTGTCTCCTTGTATGCTCCTATCCTCGGCAGGTGGTTAAAAACCGTTACGCATAAAGCACCTGCTGTCTTTGAATAAAGAACAGCTTAGATATAATACCACACGTTTTTACCCGTGTCAAGTATTAACAAAAATTAAATTAGTCTGTTACAACAGCCTTAGCCGGGTTGATACGAACGCCGGGGCCCATTGTTGTTGCAACAACACAAGATCTGATGTACTGACCCTTTGCAGCAGCCGGCTTTGCCTTTTCGATAGCAGCAAGGAGAGTCTTGTAGTTCTCGCCAAGCTTCTCTGCACCGAAGGAAACCTTACCGATGGGGCAGTGGATGATGTTTGTCTTGTCAAGACGGTACTCAATCTTACCGGCCTTAGCTTCTTCAACAGCCTTAGCTACGTCTGGAGTAACTGTACCAGCCTTGGGTGACGGCATAAGTCCACGGGGACCGAGAACCTTACCGAGACGACCAACAAGACCCATCATGTTGGGAGCTGCGATAGCAACGTCGAAATCAAGGAAGCCTTCGCCCTGAATCTTTGCAACAAGATCCTCAGCGCCGACGATTTCAGCACCTGCTGCAGCAGCAGCGTCAGCAGCCTCGCCCTTTGCGAAAACTGCAACTCTTACTTTTTTACCTGTACCGTTGGGGAGTACAACAGCGCCTCTAACCTGCTGGTCAGCGTGACGTGAGTCAACACCAAGGCGAACGTGTACTTCAACTGTTTCATCAAACTTTGCGGAAGAAGTCTTAACTGCGAGTTCAAGAGCTTCTGCCGGCTCGTAGAGTGATGCTCTGTCAACGAGCTTTGCACTCTCTAAATATTTCTTACCGTGTTTCATTAGTCAATTCCTCCCTGAAAAGTGGTTAATCGGATTTTTCCTCCCACGCGGGAGATTAGTCTACAACAGTAACACCCATGCTGCGTGCAGTACCAGCGATCATAGACATAGCTGTCTCGATGTTAGCTGCATTCAAGTCGGGCATTTTCTGTTCAGCGATTTTCCTAACCTGCTCGCTTGTGATTGTTGCTACCTTTGTCTTGTTCGGTACACCTGAACCGCTCTCGATACCACAAGCCTTCTTGATAAGAACAGCTGCGGGCGGTGTCTTTGTAACGAATGTGAATGAACGGTCTGCATAAACTGTGATTACAACGGGGATGATAAGACCTACGTCGTTCTTTGTACGCTCGTTGAATTCCTTAGTGAATGCCATGATGTTAACACCATGCTGACCTAAAGCAGGACCAACCGGGGGAGCCGGTGTTGCTTTACCTGCAGGGATCTGAAGCTTAATAAAGCCTACTACCTTCTGAGCCATTTTTTGCACCTCCAAAATATGTGGTTCGGCGGA
>JAFUPA010000015.1 GCA_017481575.1 Clostridia bacterium
AAAACATCCCTCAAGGGGTAAGGGTTTAGAACGGCAAAAAATCAAGCAAATTCGAAAACTTTTTTATTTTTGTTAAAATTGCACAACCAAAAAGCCGTCACATATACAGCACAAATAGCGGGATGACATTTCATCCTCTCGCACAGTTTGCACTGAAACTATGTAACGGCTTAAACTTTAAGCTCTGATTGTCCGTATGTTACTAACCGAGTATCGGACTATACTTTCTTCGGTCAGATAATATGTGTTGGCATAAAGCCAATAAGTAAAAATATGTGTTTCAGATTATATTTAGTTGTATGGCAAATACATTATTTACCAATTCATTATTGTACTGAACATTTGTTTACTTGTCAAGAACTTTTTCGAAAAAGAAAAGATGGTGTCGGTTTTCACTGACACCACGTAAACATATTATAAAGATATTTTCACTGTAAAATGAAGTGTTCCTTCTGTATCCCGGCTCATTGTTAATTCTGCCAAGATAGTAGTTGTATGCCCTGACAGCCTGTTCGGCTCTCATATGGTGATAATCAATGCTGTTGTTCATTTCCTGTGCAGAAAACACTTTGTTTTCCGTACCGTCAAAGAATGACTTTACTGTTCCGATATCTTCTGGAAAGATGCGCTGATAGGTTTCCTTGCCGCCCTTACCTCTGCGGACAACGACACAAAGATAACCTGATTCATCTTCCTTCAGATCGCTGCCACGAATATTCTTAAGCTCGTTCCTGCGTATTCCGATACATCTCTGCAGCTCAACCGTTCTTGAATACTTGCTGTTGTTTTCATCACCGTCCGAACGGTAATGTTTGTTAATTCGGTAATTCTTCACGATGACAGAATTGATTTTTATTTTAACTACAAAGAGGGTGCAAAAACGCTCTCTTTAAAAAAGCTCAAAAAAAGTTCGGATATGTTAACTGACTTTCCACCATAACTGCACACCTGTTTTGATACAATGCGTATCATCAAGAGTGTGCAGTTTTCTTTTGCCGAAAGGCTTGATATATGGGCGTTTGCGAACACGTTTTATATATCTTTTAACGATCGGTAGTAAGGGTGCAAATTTTTGCCGTTTTTTTACCTTTCGTTAAATTGTTTGAATTGGAAAAATAAGGCGTTTGATTATTTGTTAATTGGTTTATCAGTAACCATTAATACCATATCCATCCAAAGAGGACAACTTTAATGATCCACTGCCACCATGTGTATTTTACAGTAATCTTGCAGGTATCAGTGACGGTGTTGCCGCTCTGATCGGTGACAGTAACTTTGATTTCAGCCGTGCCCTTCTTTGCGGCATAGACGTTGCCGTTGCTGTCCACCTTTGCAACCTTCGGATTTGAAGATTCATATTGCACGGTATACTCCGCGCCGTCGTCAGCCGTGACTTGAGGTATGAGTGTAGTTGATTTTTTACAATTAAGTGTTACGTCTGCAACACAAACGGATTTGACGGTTTTAGGGCTTTCGGGGTTTTCAGCCGCAGCTTTCAGTTCGTCGTATTTTGCCTGGGCTGCCGCAAGAGTTGCGTGATTGTCGACAAGAGCTTTTTGCTCTGCAGTCAAAGCGTTGTAAGCAACGGCTGCGTCGTTGATCTTCTTTTTGCTTTCGGCAGAATATTCAACCGTTCCGATCGCGCTGATTTTCGCGCTCGCTGAATCTGCGGCGGCTTTGTCCTCCACTGACTTTTTCATTTGGGCATATTTTGTTTCAGCCGCCGTAAGCAGATTAAAGTTAGTTACAAGCGATTTTTGTTTGTAGGAAAGGGCGTTATACGCATTTCTCGCCACGTCGATTTTCGCCTTGCTCGCGTCGGTGTTATCAACCGTACCGATTGCGCCGAT
>JAFUPA010000016.1 GCA_017481575.1 Clostridia bacterium
AGAAAGACTCCAGGCTTTCGAGGGTACAGTAATTGCTCGTAAGGGCAGCGGTGTTTCCGAGACCTTTACTGTTCGCCGTGTATCTTACGGTGTTGGTGTTGAGAGAGTCTTCCCGATTCACTCCCCCAACGTTGACAAGATTGAGCTTATCAGAACAGGTAAGGTACGCAGAAGCAAGCTCTACTATCTGCGTGACAGAGTCGGTAAGTCTGCAAAGGTTAAGCAGCAGATCGGCTAATAAGCTAAGAGCTGAGGGTACGCAAAGCCGTACCATTGAGGGTATGGGAGGCTTACGCTTCGCCATGCCCTTTTTCTTTTTTAATATTCTTTTCTTATATACACCACGGAGGTACCGCAATGTTTTTAAGCAAGCGCCACGTTCAGCTTGAGCGTACCGAATATCTTACAGACGGACTTACGCCCGAGCAGGCGAAAAAGCAAAGAGCAAGATGGCTTCGCATTTTTGACCTTTGCAGTTCAATTGCTACCGCAATTATCATAATCTTTATAATCTTTACCTTCGTCTGTCGTCCCACAAGCGTTGTCGGCACCTCGATGCTGCCCACTCTGCAAAACGGCGACTGGCTTATCACTATGCCCAAGGACGAGTATGTTTACGGCGACATTGTTATCGTGACACAGCCGAATATTCACAACGAGCCGCTTATCAAGCGTGTTATTGCAACCGAGGGTCAGACCATTGACATCAACTTCACCTCGGGTCAGGTTTTTGTTAACGGAGTTGAGCTTGACGAGCCTTACATCAACGAGCTTACAAGAACATCGTCCGATGTTACCTTCCCCGTTGTTGTTCCCGAAGGCACAGTCTTTGTTATGGGCGACAACCGCAACCACTCCTCTGACAGCCGAACAAGCGGTGTCGGCTTTATCGACACACGGTACATCCTCGGCAAAGCACAGTTCAGAATTCTGCCCTTTGGTGAATTTGATATCTACGAAAACTTCAATTCAGGTGAGTAATTATGGAAAACACAACACCGACCTGTGAAACCACGGAGAAGAAAGAAGAAAAATACGGAATTGTCCGTTTTATCTATGATATGGTGTCCGTTTTTGTGACCGCAATTGTAATAATCGCAATTCTGTTCACTTTTGTTGTGCGTTTTGTCGGAGTTGACGGTGACTCTATGAACCCGACACTTCAGCACGGTGACTGGCTCCTTGTTTCCGCAGTCAATACAGAAATCGAGCACGGAGATATTGTAATCAGCACCCAGCCGAACAGCTTTAACGAGCCGCTTGTAAAGCGTGTTATTGCAAAGGGCGGGCAAACGGTTGACATTGATTTTAAAACAGGTGCGGTTTATGTTGACAATGTTGAGCTTGACGAGCCGTATATTGCAGAGCTTACCCACACGACAGAGGGCATAAACTTCCCCCTGCTTGTGCCCGAAGGCAAGCTGTTTGTTATGGGTGACAACCGCAACGACTCGACCGACAGCCGTTCACCTATGGTCGGCTGTGTTGACGAGAGATACGTCCTCGGCATCGTTAAGTACCGTATTGCACCCGAATTCACAAAAATAGATTAAAAGTTGGGGGACTGTTTTTTCAGTCCCCTTTTTTAAATAGAAAACAGGAGAAAAATATGAGTGATTTTCAGAAACAAACCGTGCAATGGTTTCCCGGTCATATGGCAAAAACACGCAGGCTCATTAAAGAAAGTCTGTCGAGAGTTGACTGTGTGACGGAGATACTTGATGCAAGAATTCCGCTTGCAAGCCGCAACCCCGAAATTGAAGAAATTACGGCAAGCAAGCCACGAATTATTCTTCTTAATAAATGCGATATGGCAGACGAAAAAGTTACCGCCGATTGGATAAAATATTTTAAAGCAAAGGGCTTTGAAGCGTTGGCTGTTGACTGCAAAACAGGCAAGGGACTGGGCGGCTATCAGGCACTTGTGCGCAAGGTGCTTGCAGACAAAATTCAGGCAAACAACGACCGTGGAATGGTCGGCAAGGCTCTTCGTGTTATGGTCGTGGGAATCCCGAACACAGGCAAGTCCTCGTTCATAAACAAAATGGCCGGCAGAGTGCGTGCAAAGGTTGCCGACAAGCCCGGTGTTACAACAAGCAACCAGTGGTTTTTCATCGGCAACGGCATTGAACTGCTCGACACTCCCGGTGTGCTCTGGCCTAAATTTGACGACCCCGTTGTAGGCGACAAGCTCGCTTTCATCGGCTCTGTTAAGGATAGCGTGCTTGACATTGAGACAATGGCTGTGCGCCTTATTGATGCTCTTCGTGACGGCTACCCCGACAGGCTTGCAGAAAGATATAAAATATCTGACTTTGAAGATATGCAGTCGTGGGAAATTCTTGAGCTTATCGGCAGAAAAAGAGGTATGCTCATAAGCGGCGGCGAGGTGAACACCGAAAGGGCATCTGTTATGCTCCTTGACGAGTACCGTGGAGGCAAGCTCGGCAGAATTTCAATGGAATTCCCGAAAAAATAACAATTTTTAAATTATTTTTCTTTAGTTCACAAATTAGACAAAATAAGATTTATAATAGTAATTGAAAACAATACGGAGGGATAGACTATGGCAACAGAAAAAATACTTGTAGTTGATGACGACAACAACATATGCGAATTGCTCCGCCTCTACCTCGAAAAAGAAGGTTACACAGTAAGCCTCGCTCATACAGGTATGCAGGCTGTGCGTACTTTTGCAGAACAGCAGCCCGACCTTATGCTTCTTGACATCATGCTCCCCGAGCTTGACGGCTGGCAGGTCTGCCGTGAAATCAGAAAATACTCCAACAAACCGATAATTATGCTCACCGCAAAGGGCGAAACCTTTGACAAGGTTCTCGGTCTTGAGCTCGGAGCAGACGACTATATCACAAAGCCCTTTGAGGCAAAAGAGGTTCTTGCAAGAATCAAGGCTGTTCTTCGCCGTTCTTCAAATGCTGTTCAGCAGGAGGCGGCAGAGGAAATCAAGCAGGTTTCCTACGATAATCTTGTCATAAACCTCACAAACTACGAGCTTAAGGTCAAGGGCAAGCGTGTTGAAGCACCGCCGAAGGAAATGGAGCTTCTTTACCACCTTGCAAGCAACCCGAACAGAGTTTTCACCCGTGACCAGCTTCTTGACGAGGTCTGGGGCTTCGACTATTACGGCGACAGCCGTACCGTTGACGTTCACGTTAAGAGAATTCGTGAAAAGCTCGAGGACGTTTCCGACAAATGGGAGCTCAAAACCGTCTGGAGTGTCGGATATAAATTTGAAACCAAGGACTGATAGTCTATGGGCAACCGCAAAATAAAAAAAGGAACGAAGCTTTTTCGGAAATACCTGACGGTTATAACCTCGGTTATTCTTATGAGTGTTGTGCTTCTTTGCACGGTTTACCTTTTTCTTGCCACACGGCATTGGAACTCCGAGCAGATTGACACGCTTCAGCACAACTCAACCATAATTGCACAAAACGCACAGGAGCTGCTTGTCCGCTTCAACAAACCGAATTCGGACGAAAATACAGACATCTCTCCCCTTTCGATGATTTGCAACACAATGCGGATAATGTCCGAGGCAATTGACGCAGACATTTTCATCACCGATATGAACGGCGACGTTGTTGTGTGTAAAGAGATGATTGACGACAAGTTCAGCTTTGCAGGCGATTACCGCTGTATGCTTCACGACCGTTACCACATCGACCCCGAGATTATCGAGCAGGCACAGCAGGGCAACTATACCGACGTTTCAAAGCTCGGCGGTACATTCATTAACAATCAGCTCACAGCCGCCTCGCCGATAAAGGTTAACGGCAATAGCGTTGCAATCGTTTTTGCAACCGAGCCGATTACAATGAGCTGGTACAGCTACGCTAAGCGGATTTTAGAGGTTTTCCTCACCGCCGCTTTGCTTGCGTTGATTGTATCCTTCCTTGTGGTTTACTACCTTTCTTACCGCTTCACCCGACCCCTGCGTGAAATGTCCACCGCTGTCAGGCACTATGCCGAGGGTGATTTCAGCTACAAGGTAAGGGTTAAGGGTAATGACGAAATTGCCGAGCTGGCGCAAGCGTTTAACAGTATGGCGATGTCACTTTCGTCACAGGAAAGCTCAAGACGAAGCTTTGTTGCCAACGTTTCGCACGAGTTGAAAACCCCGATGACATCAATCGGCGGTTTTATTGACGGAATTCTCGACGGCACAATAAGCGAGGACAGACACGACTACTACCTGCACATCGTTTCCGACGAGGTCAAGCGACTTTCCCGTCTTGTTACGGGTATGCTTAACATGTCCAAAATCGAAGCGGGCGAAATGCAGATAAATTTAAAAACTTTTGACATAAGTGCAGATATTTTTAAGACTCTTTTAAGCTTCGAGAAGAAAATAAATGATAAGGGTATCGAAATCGTCGGTCTTGACACGATGCAGAGCATAAGCGTGAATGCGGACGAGGATATGATAATGCAGGTTATCTACAACCTTATCGACAACGCTGTCAAGTTCACGCCGAGCGGCGGTTACATCTTTATAAAGGATTACAAGGACAGCGAAAAAACCTTTGTCAGCATCCGCAACAGCGGAGACGGAATTGAACGTGACGAGCTTGCAAAAGTTTTTGAGCGTTTTTATAAAATTGACCGTTCACGTAGCTACGATGTAAAAGGTGCAGGACTCGGCTTGTTCCTTTGCAAGAGCATTGTTGAGCTTCACGGCGGCGAAATCAGGGTTGACAGCAAGGTCGGCGAATACACCGAATTTGCTTTCTGGATACCCAACAACATTTGATAATTTATCTCGCAAGAGATAGGAGGAATACACATGAGTGACAACGAGAGAGAGTTTTTCGGGGCTGAAGAAAACAACAACCCCGTTGAAAATAACGAAAACTTCTACTCATCAAAGCAGACTTCAAACGACAACTTCAACCAATACCGTGACCCCGTAGAAGAGGACATTCCAAAGGTTGAGGCAGAGCCTGCTTACAGCCCGTATTCAAAGCAGGATTATTCACAGAACACCTACTATTCCGCACCGCAGAGCTTTGACCAGAAGCCCGAGGAAAAGAAAAAGAACAAGGGCTTTAAAGGCTTTTTGATTGCAGTTGTTGCAATTGTCGTCTGTGTTGCTGTTCTGCTGGCTGTTTATCCCCGTTTTTCGGGTAATAACGAGGATGTGAACAAGGTCAAGGGTGACGACACAACGCTCAACATCAGCGATTCACCCTCACTTGGTAAAAATTCCGACAGCCTTTCTACAATCGAAATTGCAGAAAATGCTGAAAAAATAAATGTCGGTATCCTTATTTACGGCAGAGTTCAGTCGTTTATTTCCAACTCGACAAATTCGCTTGTCGGCGAAGGCTCGGGCATCCTTATGGGTGAGGACAAGACAGGAAAATACACATATATTTTAACCTGTGCTCACGTTATCAGTGAAGCAGGTAGTGACGGCTACACCATCACCGTTCAGGACTCTGAAGGCAACACCTACGACGGAATTATGGTCGGTTATGACGTAAAGACCGATATCGGCGTTATCAAGATTGCTAAAACAGGTCTTACATCTGCTGAATTCGGTGATTCCTCATCGCTTCGCAAGGGTCAAAAGGTTTATGCAATCGGTAACCCCGGCGGAATGGAATTTTTCGGCTCGTTCACAGACGGTATGATTTCTTCAATCGACCGCCCCATAAGCAGCGAGAGCGGATACGAAATGAACTGTATTCAGCACACAACACCGATTAACTCGGGTAACTCGGGCGGTGCACTTCTTAACGAATTCGGTCAGGTTATCGGCATAAATTCGTCAAAAATCGTAAGCACAGGCTACGAGGGTATGGCATTTGCTATTCCGATAAGCGATGCAAAGCCGATTATCGACGACATCATTGCAAACGGTTATGTTACCAACAGACCGAAGCTCGGCATCACCTACACACAGGCAATGCAGTACCAGCAGTTTGCCATGATTATTAAGATGAAGGATTTGCCTGCAGGCTCACTTATTATTGCAAGCATTGCCTCTGACAGCTCACTTGCAAATACAGATGCAGAGGTTTACGACCTTATTGTTGCGGTCAACGGTGAGAAGCTTGACACGGCAGACGTGCTTCTTGACAAGATTGAAAACGGTAACGTTGGCGACAAGCTGACACTCACTCTTTGCAGAATTGTTGACGACAACTACAGCATTGAAGAGTTTGAGGTTACTGCAACACTTGTCGAGGACAACGGAACAGGCACCGAAACACAGGAGCAGACAACCCAGAACTATTGGGAGCAGTATTTCAACAACGGATTTTAAAAAGACACACAACGCACCCACTTTTATTTGGTGGGTGCGTTTTACAAATGGGGTATAAAAATGAATGATATCACATCTCTCGGCGAAATTCTTATAGACTTCACTTCACAAGGGGTAAACGGTCAGGGACAGCGTGTCTTTGCACAGAACGCAGGCGGAGCACCTGCAAATGTTGCGGTTGCAGTTGCAAGGCTCGGCGGCAAGTCGGCTTTTGCGGGCAAGGCAGGCAACGATATGCACGGCAGATTTTTGAAATCCACGCTTGAAAACAACGGTGTGCATTGCTCTTCGCTCATTCTTGACGACGATTATTTCACCACCCTCGCCTTTGTTGACCTTAAAGAGGACGGCGAAAGAGAATTCTCCTTTGCACGCAAGCACGGAGCAGACAAAATGCTCACAAAAAAGGATATCCCCCTCGATTTAATCAAAAACAGCAAGGTGTTCCACTTCGGCTCGGTTTCCCTGACAGACGAGCCGTCACGCTCGGCAACACTTTATGCGGCAGAAGAGGCACGGAACGCAGGCGTTACCGTTGCCTACGACCCGAACTACAGAGCATCGCTATGGGACAGCAAAGAAAAAGCAACATGGGAAATGCGTCAGGCGGCACAGCTTGCAGATTTAATCAAGATTTCTGACGAAGAAGCCAAGCTTCTGACAGGTGAAAGTGACTGCGAAAAGGCGGCAGAAAAGCTGACCGCAAACAGAACAAAAATTGCAGTTGTCACCCTCGGTAAGGACGGTGCTTATGTCCGCACAAAAGACGGCGGTAAATTTGTAAAAGGCTTTGCGGTCAATGCCGTTGACTGCACGGGTGCCGGCGATGCCTTCTGGGGCGGATTTCTTTTGAAGGTGTGTCAATGCTCAAAGAAGCCCGATAACATCATGCTCGACGAAGCGGCAGAGTTCGCTCTCTTCGGCAATGCGGTCGCAAGCATCTGTGTTGAAAGACACGGTGCAATTCCCTCGTTGCCGACTTTTGAAGAGGTAGAGAGCAGAGTTAAAGTAACATAAAACAACAGAGCCATCGGGAAACCGATGGCTCTTAACTTTATAATCTATATGGTTAACTCTTCAAAAAAGAAGTTTATGTCAACGCCGAAAATCTGCGCAAGTGCAAGAAGTTCACTAACACGAATATTTATTCTGTTAGTTTCGATTTTTGCGTAAGTACTACGAGATATTTCAATTCCCATAAGCTGTAGCTTTGCAATCGTATCATCTTGTGTTAAACCCTTGTTATATCGGGCTTTTTGTATATTAGAACCAATGTTTCTATCGGGTCTGATTTTTACCATTCCGTACACCCTGTTCTGTATTGTGAACATTTTTCTTGATAATACTCTTAAAGAGTGTTATAATGTTTCGCAATACGGAACAATTTGCAGGAGGCTTATCGTTATGGCAGAGTTTTGTTTGGATTGCTGGAATAAAATAACTGGAAAAAATGATCCTGCCAGCAAATATATCATTTCTAAAGATTTAGATTTGTGTGAAGAGTGCGGTAATATTACCAATGTTATTATAATGGAGCGAAAATCTTATTATTTAAGGAAATTTCGATTTATTATATTTCCGTTCAAAATAATTTATATCTTAATTAGAGGTATCGTGCTGTTACCATATAACATATATAGAATAATTAAACTTAAGAAAAACAAAAAGCTGTGACTTTAAAAATCACAGCTTTAATTTTTACCCATTCAAAACAGGCAGTCCGTTTTCGTCCCATTTTACATATCTTTTTCTTGCACTTCGGCAGGGGTCGTAGAGTGAATCCTCGTGTGAATATCCGCACTCACCGTCAAAACACACCTCGTCACGGGAATGGTAAACAAATATCCACTCGCCGTTCTCGTCTTTCACAAATGAATTATGCCCCGGGCCGTATTCCTTATAAAGGTCGTCAGAGGTAAGCAAAGGTCTGTCAAGCTTTGTCCAGTTGCTTGTGTCTGTGAGGTCTGCACCCTCGTCGGCGTACATCAGCCCGATACAGTATTCAGGTCCCGTTGCAGATGCCGAGAAAGCAAGATAAACCTTTCCGTCAACCACCATAGCGGCGGGGCCTTCATTGACGGGAATGCGCACCTTTTCCCAGTCGTATTCAGGCTTTGTCAGAAGCACGGCGGGGCAGGTAGTTTTCCACGGCTCGGCGGGGTCAACCGTCGCAATGTAAACATTGGAGTTGCCGTCCGTCTGTGCCCACGCAACATAGGACTTGCCGCCTGCTTCAAAGTATGTCATATCAAGCGAGAACCAGCGGAACGAGAAGTTGTCGCCTTCGCAAGCCTGAAATCTGCCCTTGTCCACCCAAGTGTCGGTGTACGGGTCGTCGCCCTCGCACATAATCACGTGACAGCGGATATCCCACACGTTATCCGCACTGTCGCTTGCCGCAAAGTACACATACCATTTGCCGCCGATTTCGTGAATTTCGGGAGCCCAGATATAACGGTGTGCCGTCGGGGTGTCCTTTTCGTCCCAGATAACAATTTCTTCGGCATCGGCAAGACCGTCAACCGTTCTTGCTCGGCGAAGAATTATTCTGTCGTAGCCCTCGGGGTCGGCACCGCCGTACATAGGATATGATGCCGTGAAATAATACCAGCCGTCACTTCCCCTTGTAACATACGGGTCTGCACGGTCTTTTATAAAAATATCGGTTTTGTTGTTCATAAAAATCCCCTTAATAAAAGCTGTAATCGTGTCAACAAAAGACCTGAACTTATCACAGATGCAACGAAAAAACTCTGTCAACCTGCCGAAAAGCTTTCTTTCGTTATCTTCTTCCTCGTTCAAAGTCCCATCGCTGTCACAACAGAAAACATTCCATTCGCTTTGAGTGTTTTTTGATTCACCAAATTCGGCTAAAGCAGTTACACCAAGCTGCATCAGCATAAGTACGCTCATAAAAACAGCAATAACCCTTTTCATGATTTCCTCCATTAAGTTTTTTACTTTTATATCATACCAAAATCGTTCTGAAATGTAAATAAACAAACTGAACTTTCCGACGGGACAACATTGATTTAAGTCTATGCTTCTGTTATAATTCATATATCAATTTATTTGGGAGTAAGCTATGAACAGTTTTAAAATCGGTCTTGCAAGCGTGACCTTCAGGCAAAAAACAATTGAAGAAATCGTTGCTCTTTGCGAAAAAGCAGGTGTCGATTGCATTGAATGGGGCTCGGACGTTCACGTCAAAACCGCCGAAGATGCAAAGAAAGCAAAAACGCTTTGTGACAAGGCAGGAATTGAAATTTCCTCCTACGGCAGTTATTACCGTGTAGGGGCAAAGAAAAACGAGGAATGGCTGACACTTTGCGAAAACGCAAAAATTATGGGTGCAAAGTCAATCCGTGTGTGGCTCGGTGAAAAAGACAGCGAAAAAACAAGCGACAGAACATACCGAAAGCTGCTTGAAGGTACAGAAAAAATCTGCACCGTTGCCGAAAATTACGGACTTCTCGTCTGCCCCGAGTGCCACGACCACACCTTTAACAACAATACGCAGGCTTTTTTAAAGCTTAAAAACGATTTGAACAAACCGAACTTTAAAACATATTTTCAGTCAAGATATTTCCGTATGGAATACGACCTTGACCGAATTGAAAAAACTTATGAGTTTATTGAGAACGTTCACGTTTCCTATTTTGACCAGATGCGTGAGCAGTTAACAAAGGAGAAAAACGAAAACTACCTCGACACTCTGCTGAACAAGTTTAAAGAAAGGAATTTCAGCGGTGCGGTTATTCTTGAATTCTGCGAAAGTGACGAAAGCTTTTTTGAAGACATTTTAAAGCTGAAAAGCTTTTAATTTTATATTAAGATAAGAGTAATCAAGGGGGTATTTTTTTGAAAATTATAATCTCACTTATTCAGGCTTTATTGTTCATTGTTTCAGCATTTTCCGTGGCGGTAAAACCACAAACATAACTCTTACCTACAAAAAGAGTGACCTTTTGCTACTGTTGAGGCAACAATTTATGAAGAAAATGCTTCCTGCGACCGGACGGTTTACATCAAAAACGCAGGTGACGAAAACTCGCCTGTTGTGTCAGATTTTTATGCGGCTGACTGCGTTCTTCCACCGGTCGAAAAGCCGAGGCACATTTCAGCAAGGGCTCATTCACCGAAGCTGATGACTTTGAGCTTATAAATACCGACATCAGACTGAATATGGCCGACAACTACTATCCCCTCACCTACGGCGGAGTTGACACAACCAGATACCTTGCAATGCAGTTTGGCGATACTGATGAGTGAAGGCTACGAAATCACAATCAACGACACCCCCGGTGATTATGCTTTACAAGGCGGTATAAAATTAACGCTGTTTCCAAAACAAGGAAACAGCGTTTTTCTTTTAATTTTCAGACATTTCTTTTTCTATCAGCTCGGTTATACCGGGTGTTGTAAAGGTTGCAAGAGCCTTGATTTCGTCCACACCGTTTTCCATAGCATACGAGCGGAACTCTGCAATCATATCACGGTCGTTTATGTTATCGCCGACAGCAATAATATCCTCATATTTTGCGCCGAGAATATTCATAAGCAGGTAAAGACCTTTCGCCTTGTTCATATCCACCCTTACAATGTCGATACAAACTCCGTTCTGCAAAGGGTTGAGCCACTCGCCAAAAGCATCACGGACACTTGCGGTTACCTTTGCCGCCGTTTCAAAATCCGGAAGCTGTGTGCTTATCTGATTAAAATACGGGATTTCGGGCACATTGCCGAGGGTATAGTCTTCTTCATCTTCACAGTCGTTTCCGTCAACAAAAACTCTGCATGGAAAGCTAGTCTGAATATCACCCCACGGGCATCCGGTTTCAAAAAGATGCTTTAAAAGAGGTACAGCAAGCTTTCCGTCACACCTCACGTCAGAAACAACCGTTCCGTCGGGTTTTAGTATAACTGCACCGTTATTGGCAATAAGGTAATCACAGCCGAACTGTTTTTCCTCGTAAATTTCCATAACACTTTCGGGCCCTCTGCCGCTGATTAACGCAAAAACATTACCCTCGGCTCGCCATTTTTCAATAGCTGCCTTTTTAACCTCATCGATACCGCCGTGGTTTAGCGTACCGTCGTAATCACTGCCGATAATTTTCATAAAATCACACCTTGCAAAATCATTCAGATATCTTTATCTTCGCAACCGTTATCTTGTAGGTTGCGTCAAAGCACGGAGCATTGTTTGCATAGTAAAGCGTTGTGCCGTCGGGAGAGAAGAAGAGCGACGGACTGTACGAGCATCTTTCATAAGGGTCCAATGTGTACGGTATAGGATTGTCCACGGGAGCAAAGGTTTTACCGTAGTCGAAGCTCACAAACATATCCGTGCCCGTTTCGCTTCTGCCATCTACAGGGTGCTTGCCGAGAACAATCAGCGTTCCGCATTTTCCGCCGACGGGTGTCCACGCTGTGTACGGTGAAGAGCCGAAGGTTTTGCCCGTGGCAGACACAATCTCGCCGTAGTCGGAGACATCTCCCCAGTCGTCAAGAGAAGTCGTCTTTTTGCAGTAAATCGGATTTCCGCCTATGCCTACCATTTCATAAACCATAAAATATTCGCCGTTGCCCATTTTGGTAACAGACACCATACCCGGTCTGAGGTTGTAATCCTCGCAGGCAACACATTCTTTCTTTTCACTCCAGTTCACAAGGTCGGTTGTGTACTTGTAAACGAGCTTCTGTGAATGTTCGGGGTCAGAGTCGTCGGAATAAAAGCAGAAAAGCCTGCCCGTTTCCTCCTCATATATGAGATACGGCTCCCATACACCCCATTCGGTTCCGCCTGCCTTGTCAACATTGCAAAAAGCGTTGAACGTTCTTCCGAGGTCGGTGCTGGAATACAAAGTTATGGTGCTGTCGGTAACTCCCTCACCGTATACAGAGGTTGCGGCAAGTATAACCGTGCCTTTTTCAAACTCACCCATATCTGCAGGCAGTTCATACAAAAACGGCATCCACTCGTTCCAGAAAGTATCGTTCAGGTTGTCCGTCACGGTGCTTACATAGTGCCACGTTTTTGCATCGTCGGTGCTTTCATATACAGGATATCTGCTTCCCCACTTTTCAAAAGTTACAAGAAGCTTGCCGTTATCCTCTTCTTTTTTCTGGTGGCAAAGCCTTATGACCGTGGGATATTCGCTCACGGTTGTGCTGTTTTCGTCTTCGGGAACATAAACGTCACTTACACTTTCTACCTCAAAATCACAAGGCAATCGGTTATAAGCTATATTCCAGTCAACAGGAAAAATCGCTCTGAAAACCGTCAGCAATAAGAGTGCTAAACGAAAAAAGATCATCTTCATTGTCATTTCCTCATTTTATTCAGCGTTATACATCAGGATTATCGCTTTTTCGCCCTCGGGCAGCTTGAGTGCAATACCCTCGTTCATAAGCTCTTTACCAGTTAAGCTGTAAATCGTTTCGGGATAATCTATATCGTAAACGCTGTAGGTCTGTGAGGGTACAAGACCATTGAGCTTAACTGTGTATTCCGTGTCTTTGACCTCTGCTCTTTTGTAGACAAATGCTGTTCCCGCAAGCGCATCTTTGGTTGAATACTGCATTGCAAGCATTTTGTCCTTATCAAAGCTACCGAAATCAAGGGGATAGAAATTACCTGCCATCAAATCTCTCTGTTCACTGTAAAAACTGAAATCAGGATGTGTATGTGCGAAAAAGTCCATAAGTAACAACGGCATAACAGCAGACCGTGAGGAATATTCATTTGTCATATTTAGTGCTGAACCTGAAAGGGGAAGCCAAAATGAAATACCGTAAGTGTGCGACTGAGTCGCCTCAAAAAGATCTGAATGAACAGAACAGTTGTAGTCGCTTCGCCAGATAGGAATACTACGATATGTCATTTCAAGGTCAAGACGTTTGCCTCCCGAAGCACAGTTGTCAATTATAAGTCCGTCGATGTTTTCACAAAGATAATCAAGAAATCTGTAAAGATTAGTCACATAATGATTTTCGCAGATACCGGTTCTTCCGTCATAATACTCCTCGTCGGCTCTCTGCCAATATTCAAGAGGTGCAAAATTGAAGTCCTGACGATAAACGGTAACACCGTTTTCTTTCATTGAATTCACAAGATATTCGCAATAATAATTGAGAGCTTCTTCGTTAGCGAGGTTCCACATAATATTATCTTCATCGTCGACGGATACCAACCACTCTTCATGCTGAGAGCCAACATTATGGAAGTATGTTCCCGGAGAAACTCTTTCGGGTTCATACCAAAGAACGTGACCAAGACCTTTGCTTGCGGCATAGTCCGACAACTCCGAAATTCCGTTGTCGTATCTTGTTGTATCAACCGTCCAGTTACCTACGCCGTCATACCAACCCTCGTTGTAGCTGTACCAGCCTGCATCCATCCAGAACGCATCCGTCTGTTCATAAACACTGTCGTCTATGCCGTCGAGAATTTCAATAATCTCGTCCGATGTCCTTGTTGACATCGGACCCGCAACTTCCATTACGGTATAGTAATTCTGCGTAACACTTTCGGGATATACGCAGTCCATAACCCAACCTCTGAAAAGGTTAAAGCCCTTAAGAGGATTGTCGTTTTCATAAAAACTCACCGAAACAAGTGGCGAACGCACCTCTTCGTCGGGAAGCAGATACGCTTCAAACTGCTCCTGTTTTACAGTAACATTTGTTTCCCCCTTGGTTTCCGATAAGGTTGCCGCCCACTGACCTGTCCAGCCGATGCCGAGAATCATACTGTAATTTTCGCCGAGGAGATTAAAATACGGCAAATATGTCTCAGTCGGCTTACCATCGTTACCCGAAAATTTCTTTTCAACAAAAGACAACTTCTTTTTGATAAGTGAGAAGTCGCTTGCGGCGGTGTCACTGCCCATTGAATAATAAAGCTCTGCGTCACCTGTTGCAAAAGCAGAATCAAGACCATAAAAATCACTGATAACGCCCGAATTACCCGTACCCGTATTTTTGATATAAACCGTCCATTGGCAAGTTGCGTTTTCTTCAAAGGTAGTTACTTCAACCTTTACCTCAAGACCTTTTGCGTCATTTGTCAGAACTATATATTCCGTCTGTCCGCCCGAATAAACCGTACCGAATTCGGGAGACTCTGTAAGACAGTACTCCCATTCAGCAGGGTTGAAATTTTCGCCGTCAACCTTAAAAGTGAACGGATAATCATCGTTTTTGGAAAAGAAGTTTTCTTCATACCATTTCAAACAAAGCTTTTTTTCAGCATCAGTAAGGTTCATTTCTTCTGCGCTGATACTGTCAAAACGGATATTCTTTTTATACTCAAGTGCTTTAATGTTTTCCTTGTTCAAAACACACAATCCGCCACAGGTAACAACAAAATAAACAATCGCAAGAATAACGTTCAGTATCTTGTGTTTGTTCTTTGCTCTTAAGAGAAATGTCACAAGAAGCACAACTGCCGACAAGCCAAACACAACAGTGAAGGTGCTTATAACAACGTCATCGTTATCCATTGAGTTCGGATTGATTTTTGCATTGATGCCCCAGATAAGACCGTGAAGCAAAGCATTACCTGCCAAGAACGAAACCAGCTTTGCTACCCATCCCGCTTTTTTGAACACAGTCTGCACAAAAAGCAGCAAAAACCAACCTAATGCAACACCCGAAAGTCCTGTGTATAAGTGAACATCGGGTGCACTTTCTACTCCGTAGAATATGTACCACAGCGAATAAGCTGCATAAACAAGCAGACCCATAAGTACAGTGGTAACAACACTTTCAATCACAATTTTGTTTTTGATTTTCTTCATAATTCCACCGCCAAAAATCATATTATCCTTGGTTGACACGACAATTGTAACACAATCAGTCGATATATTATATCACTTAATCCTGTCGCTTTCAACCAAGAGGGGTATGTTTGCAAAATTTAAAACGCAACCTTTGGGTAACCGTCAGACTGAAATTTGCCCACTTCGCCGCAAGGCGAAACTTCACTACGAAGTAACTTCACTTGCACGTAAGAGGAAACTTAGTTAAAAAAACGACGTGTCTAAACACGCCGTTTTTTGGCAGGGCAGAAGGACTTGAAGCCTCGGCACGCTGTTTTGTGGTTTTCTGTCAGCAGATATCCAAATCAAGAAAAAGCCACTGGCTTTATTCGGTGTAATATAAAGCAAAAATATTACACCTTTCTTTTATGTATAATCAACTTATATGGCTTTTTCTACTATTATTAAAAAACATACATAGATTTTTATCGGAAACATTTATAAAATCAGCGTCGCCATACATTTATCTGACTTTACTGTAATATACAACACCGGAATATTTTCCGTCTTTGTTTAATCGTCTATTCGCAATAAA
>JAFUPA010000017.1 GCA_017481575.1 Clostridia bacterium
CCTCTGCGATAGCATTATGAAGCATCCAGTAGATATTAGTTACAAGCCATACCTTAAACCCCCAGCGATAGCCGAGAGCGTTTGCAAAGGTACCGATGAGTGTGAATGCCGTAATGATATAGTCCATATCAGATAAGCACCTCTTTCTTCACGGCTGTCATACCGTATTTTTTAAGTGTTCTTATGAGGTTATCAGAGGACTGCATAGTGAGTGGCTTGCTCTCTGCCACAACAACATACTGAACGATGCAGTTTTCATAATCGTGTTCATAGAGTTTATACTGCTCGATAATCTTTATGAGCGCATCTGCATAATTCGGCGCGGTTGCATAACCGTCTTCATAGACCTTTCTGCAAGCCTTTTTGTAGTCTCTTTCTCCGATAAGATTCTGATACCTTGAAAGACGAAGAAAAAGTCCGCTATGGTCAGTAACAGATGTTTCCCAGTCGGGATAAACTTTAAAACTATCGACTATATCAACCCGCTTTCCGTTTATGTATTCAAAGGTTTTATATTTCTTGCCACTACCCTTGATACCGAAGAGGTTGTTGCTCTTTCTCGCGAGTGCAGACGTTCCCCAGCCTGACTCTAAAATCGCCTGTGCGATTGTGAGGGAAGCAAGGATTTTAGTCTTCTTCATATCGGCTTTCGCTAAGGGAATAATCCGTTGAAGAAAATTCTGTTGTTCTTCTCTCGTAGCCATACATTTCCACTTCCTTTCTCAGATATTTGTTTTTGCTCCACGCTCTTATGCCGTTTTGTCCTGCGTAACAGAGAAATATAAGCCCGTCCGTTCCCCACATAACACGCACTATTTCAGCCGAAAGTCCCTCGACAGTTTCAAGTCCCATAAAAGCAAGAATGTAGGAAACCGAGGTATAGACAAGGCTTGCCACAACAAAAAGAACGATAACAACTTTTGAAAACTCTCGTTTCGGCTTTTTTCGCTTTTTTGTGGTCTTTTTGGGTTCGGGTTCGGGTTTTACATACAGTTTCATTTCTTTCATTACTGTTCATCCTTTTTGAGCATAGCAATAAGCTCAGCATATTCAGCCTCGCTAAGCTTGCCGACAGCAAACATATAGTCAATGCGTTCTTCGATGCCTGCTGTTCTGCCACACTGGATAAGTTTAACGAATGTCCTAAATATCATATTTTCACCTCCTTATTCCGTCAATCCGAGTTCGAGCATTGATAATCTCATTTCGTGGTCTATTGCCATTTCTGCAAGGTCGAGAATTGTGTTATCTGTTTCGCCAATAGGCTGTTCAGGTGGTTTATAGTTCAAATTTTCTACAAATTCGCCTTTAATATAACAATACTTTATCGGATTTTCCTTGACTTCTTCGGGAATGTCATCAACCTCAACCGTTGTATTCTCGGTATCACTCCAACCGTTACCAACAATTTGCCACGCTATAACAACATTGTTTTCATCAATTAAAAGCTTCATATTTTCACCCCTTTATGAATTTAAAAGCTTATGCCCATATACTTTGACTTCATAGTTGCTATTTCCTAATATACTGTTTTCTTGAATTTTTAAGAAATTAGTATCGTTGTTAAAAGCAACTTCTGCACTGTTTGAATAATTACAAG
>JAFUPA010000018.1 GCA_017481575.1 Clostridia bacterium
GAAAAAACACCGTTTATTTATGAATGCCATATAGGTATGGCTCAGGAAAAGGGCGCCGTTGGAACATATAGTGAGTTTACAGAAAATGTCCTGCCGAGAATCAAAAGGCTGGGGTATAACACAATACAGATAATGGCCATTATGGAGCATCCGTATTACGGCTCCTTTGGATATCAGGTTTCTAACTTTTTTGCCGCCTCTTCGCGTTACGGTAGCAGCCGAGATTTAAAAGAGCTTATAAACACTGCCCATAAAATGGGTATTTCCGTTTTGTTAGATGTTGTACATTCCCACGCAGTAAAGAATACCAATGAGGGACTAAATGAGTTTGACGGCACAGTATACCAGTTCTTTCATGAGGGCGAAAAAGGAAATCACGGTGCATGGGGAACTAAGCTTTTTAATTACGCCAAGAATGAAGTGTTGCATTTTTTGCTTTCAAATCTTAAATATTGGATGGAAGTTTTCCACTTTGACGGCTTTCGATTCGACGGTGTTACTTCTATGCTTTATCACGATCACGGTCTTGAAAGTGCCTTTACAAATTATAATATGTACTTTTCAATGAATACCGATACCGATGCTGTTACATATTTACAGTTGGCAAATGAATTGATTCATGAAATCAATCCCAATGCAGTAACAGTAGCGGAGGATATGTCAGGTATGCCTGGGATGTGCCTCCCGATACAGGACGGCGGTATTGGATTTGATTATCGGCTGTCTATGGGCGTGCCTGACCTTTGGATAAAAACCATCAAAGAATGTGCTGACGATGAGTGGGATATCGGTAAACTGTGGCATGAGCTTACAAATCGCCGTGCACAAGAAAAGAATATAGGTTACTGCGAGTCTCACGATCAAGCTTTAGTGGGAGATAAGACCATAATGTTCAGACTTTGCGATGCCCAAATGTATACCGGTATGAACAAATTCGGCGGCAACATTGTAATAGACAGAGGTATCGCACTTCATAAGATGATCCGTCTTATTACCGCATCCTTGGCAGGAGAAGGATATCTTAATTTTATGGGTAATGAATTTGGTCATCCTGAGTGGATAGATTTTCCACGCGAGGGCAACGGTTGGAGTTACCATTACTGCCGCAGGCAGTGGAGTCTTGTTGATAACCCCGACCTAAGATATAGAGAGCTTAATGATTTTGACGAAGCTATGATAAACCTGCTTAAGAAAGAAGATTTGCTCACTTTATCTCCCGAAAACAGATGGCTTCATCAGGATGATAAGGTGCTTATCTATACCAAGGGAGATACTGTGTTTATCTTCAATTTCCACCCAACAAAATCCTTTGACGGATATTTTGTGCCCGTGGGAAAAGAAGGTACATATAATGTTGTTCTTTCCTCGGATGACGGAAGGTTTGGAGGCTTTTCACGTGTTGACACCTCCGCCGAATACGAAACCTTTACCACACCTATCGGTTGGGTGGGTTTTAAATGCTATCTGCCCAATAGAACCGCCATTGTTTTGAGGAAAAAAAAGTAAAAGAAACGGCAAAAAGATGGTATAAAACTTATTAAATGTGTATGGGTTCGAACACATAAGTCGCAAATTCAAATGGCATCGAATTTGTGCTACCTTTCCAAAACAAAAATCCTGTCGATTATTGTCGGCAGGGTTTTTATTTCATTACGCAATATTCATTATTCATTTCGTTTGTACTGATGAATAATTGTGGGCGGAGCACCCGCAACCTATTGTAATGATGTATTAAGCATGATATAATCATCTCGACAAACATGAATTCGACAAGGAGTTGATTTTTTGAAAAAGTTAATTTTCGGATGTACCCTTATGTTATTGGGAGCAATTTGCGGGACCGGCTGGCTTATTTCTTATTCATCTATTGTTGAAGCCGGTGCATGGTCAACTATGCTAAATATTTTCCCGATTATTGGATTTGGGCGCCTCGATGGATTTATTGTTATCTTATTCTATGCCATTGCTATAGTTGGAACAGTGGTAGCCATCAAAGCATTAAAAGATACAAAGTAATTTCTGAATTACCGTTTTGTGTTCAGTTTGCGCACCAGACTCCAAAAGACGAGTTTCTATCGAAACCCGTCTTTTTCTATATACCTCGCTTTGATCAGTACGATATATCACACAAATAACACACAGCCCTGTTTTCTGAACTGTTCGATTTTCTTTTCAAGTAGCGGCTTGTCGCACTTGAAAATATCTGCAAGGCAGTCCATACAGTAAAACTCGGTTGAGCCTCGATTTATGAGTTTTTTCGTCAGTCCGATTTCGTTCGGGGTCAGTGTTTTTTTGCAGTTTTTACACTCGCTCATTATTTATCAATAACCCTCGCTCTGTATACCTCACAGCAATGCGGCTCAAGGTCGATAAGAATTGTTCCGTTTGTTACAATCTTCTTCTCGCCCGTCCAGACGCTTGTAAGCTCGAGTGTTTTACCTGTGCTTTCGCCAAGACCAATTGAATCAAGCATTGCAAAAAGTCGGCTCTTTTCGTCACGGAAGTTAAACGCACCGATTGCAAGGTCTCCGTTTGCAAGAAATCTTACCATAATCGGCTCGTCGAGCGGATAATATTCGTAAAGCGGGTCGTTTGCGGTGCGGCTCTTGTTGAAATAACGTCCGCCGTTGATGTAGAACGGCTGTCTGTATGCCTCGTCCTGATCAATTTCGATAAGCATTTTATTTTTAAGAATTGCCATTGCAGCCTCGTCCGCTTTTCGCAAATCGCAACCGATAATAAGCGGCGAGCCCATCATTGCCCAGAATGCAAAATGGGTTTTGTATTCCTCGGTTGTGCATCCCTTGAAACCGACATTGCCCTCGCCTTTCATACCGACAACGAGCATATCCATATCGTTATAACAGCCGTTACCATTGTATTCGGGCACTTGGAGCTGGTCTTGTGCAAGCTGTTTTATTGACTCCCAGGTGTCAAAAATGTCACCCGTTGAACGCCATGTGTGTGCGCCTGTTTCTTTAATCCATGTTTTTGTGTTTTCATCACCCCAGGAGCAAGCCGCAAAGACGATGTCTCTGCCGCAGTTTGCAAGTGCAAGCGACATTCTCTTGTAAAGGAAATGACCAAAGGTTGAATGTGGGTGGAAGCAGAAATCGTATTTGAGGTAGTCCACGCCCCACTCTGCGAAGCATCTTGCATCTGTGAATTCGTGGTCAAAGCTGCCCGGGTATCTTGCACAGGTAAGCGTGCCTGCGCAAGAGTACATACCGAACTTCAAGCCCTTTGAATGAACATAGTCGGAAACATATTTCATTCCGTGGGGGAATTTTTCTGGGTCGGGCACGATTTCGCCTTTTTCGTTACGTTCACGCAGACTCCAGCAGTCATCAATAATAACATACTCATATCCGCAGTCCTTAAGTCCGCTTTCAACAATGAAATCGGCGGTTTCCATAACCACCTTTTCGTTTATATCCTCGCCGAATGTGTTCCACGAGTTCCAACCCATCGGCGGTCTTGTAATAATCATAAAATCATCTCCTGTGTAGTTTGGGTTTAGGGTAACACAATAGATTTTTAAAGTCAATGGGTCAGATGTGCAGAAAAATCGGACAAAAAGTTGGTAGATTTTACGAAACAAAAAACCTTGTTCCCGAAAGAACAAGGCTTTGATTTTTAATTAAAGAATAACATCAACAAGAAGCACCATAACTGCGTATGCGCCGACAAACGGAAGAATTACGGGTGCAAACGGAAGGGCAAGAAGTGAGCCGATTATACCTGTGCTTACCTTAATCCACATTGTGCTTTCTGCCTCGGAGATATTCTGCCAGCTGTAGTAAATATCGTTGCCGTCAACGTAGAAGCCGTCAACAGACATACCGTCCTTTGTTGAGCTTTCTGCAAGTCCGCACTCTGCAAGACCCGATGCAACAAGAGCTGTCATTTCGGCGTCCTTAAAGGTAATTCTGCCTGTAAGACGAAGCTCATCAGCAGGCTCCTCCTGGCGAAGGTGACCGTTTTTGAAGCCGGTGCACCACCAGTAATAGTCATACTCTCTTGTGAATTCACGGTTCCAGTTGCCGTAAATATCCTCGTGCCAGAGAGTCATATCCATCTGGAGCCAATCTTCCTCTGCAGGGCAGTTGAAGAATGTCCACTCGTTCATACCGTCATCCACGTGGTCTCTGTTATAGATACCTACCTCGCCGCCGTAGAAAACAAGTCCGTACTGACCCTTCCACATCTGGAGCATCCAGTCCTTATCTTCATATGTGAAGAAAACTCGGATGTAGTCGTACTCAAGAAGAATGTAGGGTGAGACGAAGTCGTAAATCTTGCCGAAGCCATAGTCATACTGCCATGCTTCCTTGTCGTTTGTGTAGTAATAGTCATCAACATAGCTGTACTGATAGCTTAAAACCTGCTGTTCCTCGAGCAAGTTTCTCAAGAAATTGTTATTCTTGACAACATTGATTGTAAACTCACCATTGAGTGTTTCACCGTCAACAACTGCCTGTGCACGTATTGTAGCCACACCTACTGCAACACCCTTGACTGTTCCGTTCTGGTCAACTGTTGCGATGCTGTCATCCGATGATGACCATGTGATAACAGGCTGTGTTTCAACGTTTGTAACTGTTGCAGTCATCTGAATTGTCTTTCTTTTTGCCACGGTGAGGTGGTCACTTTTCATAACAAGTGCGTGACCCTCAGTTTCAGTCGGAACGCTCTTTGTAAGTGCAAAAGCGTTCAGCGGTGAAACGGAAACAACCGTGATTAAAACGAGCATAACTGCAATGATTTTAACTGCGATTTTTTTTGCTTTCATATAATTTCCTCCTTAAATTAACGTAGATATTTTTACACAACAATATTAAAATATTATTAAAATGCCAAAGTATTCTATCACAATAGGAAATTTATGTCAACGAAAAACTGTAACAAAAATCTCCCTGTGAACATATACTGTAATAACTATATTTCATTCGGAGGGTCTTATGCATACCGAAAATTATACAGTAAAATCATTAGAATTACACTTGTTTTTCGCCCGAATTATGAAGGAGCACGCATTTTTCCTCAAAGCAGGTTTTACTCCTGCCGGTGAGGACTGTGCAAAGCAGGCAGATTTTTACCGTGAGGAGTTTGAAAAAGTCCTGTGCAAGGCAATAAGCCTCGGTAACGGAATTATCAGTCCGCAGGTGCTTCGCTCGGGTGAGCTTGTAACCGAATTCACCTCTTTGGCAGAAAGTCAGACGGAGAAATACACGGGAATTCCCATCAATACGGACATAACGGGCAAGACCTTGCGCCTTAACTGTGGTTGCCGTCAAACAAACGACTGCAACGAAAGGGCACATCATGTTCACCAATTAAACCAAAAAGCGATTGAGCTTTTGAGAGGCTTTATTGAGTTTAAAGAAAACATTTTGAAAAAGGTTTTGTGCTGTGAACTGTTCACGGTTAATTACCCGTTACTGCTTGAACATATAATCCGTGAAGCAAAGCTTTACTGTGAGTGTATCGAAATGCTTGAAAGAGACGGCAACTTTAACGACCGCACGCTTAAAGACATTGAATGCTTCTGGAATCAGATTATGATGGAGCACGCAATGTTTATCCGCGGACTTTTAGACCCGAGCGAAAAGGAATTGATTTGCACCGCAGACGAGTTTGCCAAAGAGTATTGTGAGCTGCTTGAAAGAAGCCGCAACGCACACGAACGCACAATGCCCTGCAATTCGCTTGAAAAGACCCTTAAATTCAGAGAATTCAAGACTGCAGGTGTCCGGGGAATTGAACAATGCAAAATCCGCTCGATTATACTGCCCCTGCTTGCCGACCACGTCCTGCGTGAAGCAAACCATTATATAAGACTATTGAAATGTTAAACATATAGAATTGACGGCAGGGATACACCCTGCCGTTGTTGGTTTGTTTTGCAATTTTTTCAATCTAAATCTTGCCATATCTCTTTTTCTGTGATATACTGTATTGATTTTAATTTGGCGGAGTGTCAAATTTTCAGTTCTTGCATATTTTTTAAGTGAAAATATAATCAGGAGTAGTTTAAATGATTTATAACAATGTTTTAGAGGCTATGGGAAACACACCCCTTATCCGACTTTCAAATATGGTCGAGCCTGACAGCGCTGAAATCCTTGTTAAATATGAGGGTCTTAATGTCGGCGGTTCAATCAAAACACGTACAGCATACAATATGATAATCGATGCTGAGAAGCGTGGCGCTATCAACAAAGACACTATTATTGTCGAGCCGACGAGCGGTAACCAGGGTATCGGACTTGCACTCGTAAGCGCAGTAAGAGGCTACAAGGCGATCATCATTATGCCCGACTCCGTAAGCGAGGAAAGGAGAAAAATCGTTGAGCATTACGGTGCAGAGGTTATTTATGTTCACGACGCAGGCAACATCGGCGACTGTATTGATGAATGTTTAAAGCTCGCACTTAAGATGCGTGACGAGGACCCGAGAGTTTTTGTTCCCCAGCAGTTTGAAAACCCTGCAAACGTTGCAATTCAGCGTCAGCAGACGGGTGTTGAAATTCTTGAGCAGGTAAACGGCCCCATTCACGGCTTCTGTTCGGGTATCGGTACGGGCGGAACGATTACGGGTATCGGCGAAACTCTTAAAGAGAAAAACCCCGACATCGAAATCTGGGCAGTTGAGCCTGAACACGCCGCAATCCTTTCGGGCGGTTCAATCGGCACTCACATTCAGATGGGTATCGGTGACGGACTTATCCCGCCCATTCTTAACCAGAATATTTACAACGATGTCTGCATCATAAAGGACGAAGAAGCTCTTCAGACAGCAAGAGACCTTGCTTCAAAGGAAGGCATTATGTGCGGAATTTCAAGCGGCACAAATGTTGCGGCGGCAAAGAAGCTTGCAAAAAAGCTCGGCAAAGGCAAGACGGTTGTTACCGTACTCCCCGACACGGCAGAGAGATACTTCTCAACACCGTTGTTTGAATAATTTAATACAAAAACAACCCGAAGAAGTGAACTTTGATATGCACCCCAAAAGTTAGACACTTTTGGAGGTGCATATTTTTATGGCAAAAAAAGGAACGATACAACAAAAGTATAGTGCAGAATTCAAAATAGGTGTTATAATGGATATGCGAGAACACCATATGGGATATAGA
>JAFUPA010000019.1 GCA_017481575.1 Clostridia bacterium
GCTCGCACAGCGTGCCAAGGACAAAGGCATTGAAGAATGCGTATTTGACCGCGGCGGCTATATCTATCACGGCCGTGTTCAGGAACTGGCCGAAGGCGCCCGTGAGGGTGGCCTCAAGTTCTAAGTAAGGAGGAATTACTTTTGGCTAAGATTGATGCATCGGCTATGGAGCTTCAGGAGCGCGTTGTTACTATCAACCGTGTTTCTAAGACAGTTAAAGGTGGTCGTATCTTCAAGTTTGCTGCTCTCGTAGTAGTAGGCGACGGTAACGGAACAGTAGGTTTCGGTATCGGTAAGTCAGGCGAAGTTCCTGATGCTATCCGTAAGGGTATTGAAGATGCTAAGAAAAACCTTATTAAAGTATCTCTCAGAGGAACAACAATTCCTCACGAGATTATCGGTAAATATGACGCAGGCGTTGTTCTTCTTAAGCCCGCTGCACCCGGTACAGGTGTTATCGCAGGCGGTCCGGTTCGTGCCGTTCTCGAAGCAGTTGGTATTAAGGACATCCGTTCAAAGGCATTGCGTTCAAACAATCCGTGCAATGTAGTTAGAGCTACTATTGACGGTCTCTCAAAACTCCGCACTGTTGACGAGGTTGCTGAAATTCGCGGCAAGTCAGCAAAGGAAATTTTAGGTTAAGGAGGGCGGTTCAAAATGGCAGATGTTAAGGTAAAGCTTGTTAAGAGCTTAATCGGAAGCAAAAAGGACCAGATTGCCACCGCTCATGCACTTGGTCTTCATAAAATCGGGGATGTAGCTGTTCAGCCGAACAACCCCCAGACTCTCGGTAAGGTGAAGAAAATTTCACACCTTCTCGAAGTAACTGAAGCATAAGCAAGGAGGTGCGAATTATGAAGTTGCACGAACTTTCACCGGCAGCTGGCTCAACAAAGGAGCGCAAGCGTATCGGTAGAGGTGCAGGTTCCGGTCAGGGTAAAACTGCAGGTAAAGGTCATAAGGGTCAGAAAGCTAGAGCAGGCCGTGGTATGCGCGCAGGCTTTGAAGGTGGCCAGATGCCTTTACAGAGACGTCTTCCCAAGAGAGGTTTCAACAATATTTTCCGCAAGGAGATCGTTGCAGTTAATGTAGCTGATCTTAATGCGAGATTCGAAGACGGTGCTGTTGTTGACGTTGAGTCACTCAAGCAGGCAGGTCTTGTAAAGAATTCTTTTGATGGTATCAAAATCCTCGGCAATGGCGAGCTCACAAAGAAGCTCACTGTAAAAGCTGACGCTTTCTCAGAGTCTGCAAAGCAGAAGATTGAGGCAGCAGGCGGAAATGCAGAGGTGATCTGACATGTTGAAGACACTTGCGAACGCATGGAAAATTCCTGATCTTCGTAAGAAGATCCTGTTCACAGCATTGATTCTTCTCATTTTCCGTATCGGTGCAGCAATTCCTGTACCGTTCGTAAATGCCGGTGCAGACGGTATCTTCAATGATGCACAGATGTCCGGCACATTCATGGAATATCTCAATATGATGACTGGTAACGCTTTCAGTTACGGTACGATTTTCGCAATGTCAATCACACCGTACATCAACAGCTCAATCATCATCCAGTTGTTAACAGTTGCTATTCCTGCTCTCGAGCGTCTTGCAAAGGACGGCGAGGAAGGTCGTAAGAAGATTGCAACAATTACACGTTATGTAACAGTTGTTCTCGGTCTTATGCAGTCTACTGCATACTACTTCTATCTTCGTGGTAACGGCTTCCTCCTTGAGGATGCAGAAGGCAATCCGTTCACAGGCTTTGCGGCAGTATTCCAGGCACTCGTTATTATTCTCTGCTTCACCGCTGGTACAGCACTTATCATGTGGCTCGGTGAGCAGATAAATGATAAGGGTATCGGTAACGGTATTTCGCTCATCCTTTTTGCAGGTATCGTTGCTCGTGTTCCCACAATCATCGCAACACTCTTCAGCCCCGACGGCGGTTACTTCTCATTCGGCGGTGCATACTCAGTTCTTTCAATTGCAGTTGCACTTTGCCTCATCCTTATGATTGCTTACATCGTATGGATGGATAACGCAGAGCGTCGTATCCCCGTTCAGTACGCAAAGAGAGTTGTAGGTCGTAAGATGTACGGCGGCCAGAGCACACATATTCCAATCAAGGTTAATATGTCTGGTGTTATGCCGGTTATCTTCGCAAGCTCCATCCTTTCACTTCCTCCGACAATCAACCTTTTCGTTGGTGCAGAGGCAGGCGAAGGCTGGTACGACCACTTCTTCAAGTACTTCCAGAGTTCAAGCTGGGTATATGCAATCTTGTATTTTGTTCTCATTATCTTCTTTGCATATTTCTACGCTTCAATTCAGTACAATCCCATTGAAATGGCTAACAATATCCGTAAGAACAGCGGTGCAATCCCGGGTATCCGTCCCGGCAAGCCGACTTCTGATTATATTCAGAGAGTTTTGTCAAGAATTACATTGCTCGGCGCACTTCTTCTTTCAGTTGTTGCATTGTTCCCGATCTTGTTCCAGTTGATTACAACTGCATGCAAGGTTCCGATGCAGGTTTCACTCGGCGGTACATCAATCATCATTCTTGTTGGTGTAGCACTTGAAACTGTTAAGCAGCTTGAATCACAGATGATGATGCGTCACTACAAGGGATTCCTTGACTAATAAAGGAGATTGCGTTATGAAGTTAATTCTTCTCGGAGCCCCCGGTGCAGGTAAGGGTACACAGGCAGAGGTAATCTGCGAAGCTCTCAAAATTCCTGCAATTTCAACGGGCAACATCATCCGTGACGCCCTTGCAAAGGGTACGGAGATGGGACTTAAAGCTAAGTCTTTTATAGATGCAGGTAAGCTCGTTCCCGATGAAGTCGTTATCGGCATCATCAAGGACAGACTTGCAAAGGATGACTGTGCAAACGGCTTCATCCTTGACGGTTTCCCTCGCACAATTCCTCAGGCAGAAGCACTTGATGCTATGGGCATCGAAATCGACAGAGTTGTTGATATCGAAGTTCCTGATGAGAAGATTGCAGCGAGAATGTCGGGCAGACGTGTATGCAAGGCATGCGGTGCTTCCTACCACTTGGAGTACAAAGCTCCCAAGCAGGAGGGTGTTTGCGATGCTTGCGGTGCTGAGCTTATTCAGCGTAAAGACGACCATCCCGACACAGTACTTGAAAGACTCGAAATCTACCACGAGCAGACCGAGCCTCTCAAGGACTACTACTCAAAGAAGGGCATCCTTCGAGTAGTTGAAGGCCAGGAGGAGGTTGCTGATACATCAGCACTCACTCTCAAGGCATTGGAGGATTAAGCATGATAGTGCTCAAAACGAACAGAGAGCTGGCTCTCATGAGAGAAGCCTGCATCATTTCGGCAGGAGCATTAAAGTTAGCAGGAGAGGCTGTCCAGCCCGGTGTTACAACCGCTGAGATAGACAAAATAGCCTACGATTACATTAAGAAATGCGGCGCAGAGCCAAACTTCCTTAATTACAACGGCTATCCTGCTACGGCATGCATTTCCATAAACGATGAGGTTATTCATGGAATACCAAGCAAGAAACGTGTGATTAAAGAGGGCGACATCGTCAGTATAGACCTTGGCGCAAGACTTAACGGATTCAACGGCGACAATGCTGCTACTTTCGCAGCAGGAGCAATAAGCTCCGAAGCGAAGCGGCTGTGCGACACCACAAGAGAAAGCCTCTATGTAGGAATTCAGAAGGCTGTCGCAGGCGGCAGAGTCGGAGACATTGGTTCGGCAATCGCACAGTATTGCGAGGCAAGAGGTTTTTCAGTTGTCCGTGAGTTTGTCGGACACGGAATCGGCCAGAAGCTTCATGAAGAACCCAGTGTACCGAATTTCGGAACACCCGGTAGGGGAGTTCGCCTGCTGCCGGGTATGACAATCGCAATCGAGCCTATGATAAATATGGGCAAGGCGGGGGTCAAAACATTACCCGACGGCTGGACAGTAAAAACCAGAGACGGTAAGCTGTCAGCACACTTTGAACACACTGTGGCAATAACACCAAGTGGTCCAAAGATACTAACTCTGCTTTAAGGAGGTTCAGTCAATGTCAAAGCAGGATATGCTTGAACTTGAAGGCGTTGTCGTAGAGGCTTTGCCTAACGCAACATTTCAGGTTGAGCTCGAAAACGGACACCAAATTTTAGCTCATATTTCGGGAAAACTCAGAATGAATTACATTCGCATCCTTCCCGGAGATAAGGTGACGGTCGAAGTTTCGCCGTACGACCTCACCCGTGGACGAATAACATGGCGATCAAAATAAGCTAAAGGCTAATTTTTCAAGGAGGGCATTCAAATGAAAGTCAGACCTTCTGTAAAGAAAATTTGCGAGAAGTGCAAGATTATTAAGCGCAAGGGAAAAATCATGGTTATCTGTGAGAATCCTAAGCACAAACAGCGTCAGGGTTAATCCGACGCAAACCATTTATGGAGGTGCAACTGAGAATGGCGCGTATATCAGGTGTTGACTTACCGAGAGATAAGAGAGTAGAAATCGCTCTTACTTACATTTTCGGTATCGGTCGTAAGACAGCAAGCGACATTATCGCAGCTACAGGCGTAGATCCGGACGTAAGAGTTAAGGATCTTACAGAAGATGATGTAGCAAAATTGCGTGAGTACATCGATCACAACGTTAAGGTTGAAGGTGATCTCCGCAGAGAAACTGCTTTCGATATCAAGAGACTTATCGAAATCGGTTGTTATCGTGGCGTACGCCACAGAAAGGGCCTGCCTGTAAGAGGTCAGCGCTCAAAGACAAACGCTCGTACACGCAAGGGTCCGAAGAAGACCATTGCTAACAAGAAGAAGTAATTTAGGAGGGATAATATGGCACCTAAGGGTTCCGCTAAGAAGGGCACTGCAACACGCAGACGCCGTGAACGCAAGAACATTGAACGCGGCGCAGCTCATATCCAATCCACCTTCAACAATACTATCGTTACCATCAGCGATACGCAGGGTAATGCAGTATCATGGGCTTCAGCAGGTGAGATGGGCTTCAGAGGTTCAAAGAAGTCAACTCCGTTTGCAGCTCAGACTGCTGCTGAAGTAGCTGCAAAGGCTGCTATGGAGCATGGTATGAAAACTGTTGAGGTTTACGTTAAGGGTCCGGGAGCAGGACGTGAAGCTGCAATCAGAGCATTGCAGACAGCAGGTCTCGAAGTTAGTCTTATCAAGGACGTTACTCCGATTCCTCATAACGGCTGCCGCCCGCCGAAGAGAAGACGTGTATAACCTATAATTTCAGGAGGTGTAACTACAAATGGCAAGATATACCGGCGCGGTATGTAAGATGTGCCGCCGTGAGGGTAAGAAGCTTTTCCTTAAGGGCGAAAGATGCTATACAGGAAAGTGCGCTATTGAGCGTCGTTCATATGCCCCCGGCCAGCACGGTCAGAGCCGCAAAAAGACTTCCGAGTATGGTCTCCAGCTTCGTGCAAAGCAGCAGGCTAAGAGATATTACGGTATTCCGGAGAGTCAGTTCTATAACTATTTCCTTACAGCTGAGCGTAAGCAGGGTATGACAGGTACAAACCTTCTCAGAATCTGCGAAAGCCGTCTTGATAACGTTGTTTATCTTCTTGGCTGGTCAAGCTCAAGAGCAGAAGGCAGACAGCTCGTAACACATGGTCATTTCAAAGTAAACGGCCGTAAGGTAAACATTCCTTCATACCTCGTGAAGGCTGGCGATGTAATCGCTATCGCTGATTCCAGCAAGGACAGTGTAAAAATCAAGGCAGTCCTTGAGTCGAACGGTGCTCGTCCTGTTCCGCAGTGGCTTGACAAGACATCTGACACAGAAGCTAAGATTGTAGCTCTCCCCGAGAGAGATCAGATTGCTTGCCCTGTTGAGGAGCAGCTTATCGTCGAGCTTTATTCAAAATAATAATTAACCGTATACTTAATATAACAAGGAGGGTTTTGAATGATTGGCATAGAGAAACCAAGAATCGAAACAGCCGATGTTTTACCTGACGGTACTTACGGTAAATTTGTCGTAGAACCCTTGGAGAGAGGTTATGGTACAACTCTTGGCAACAGCCTCAGACGTGTACTCCTTTCTTCATTACCGGGCTACGCAATTACTTCCGTTAAGATTGATGGAATTCTTCACGAATTCTCTACGATTCCGGGCGTCAAGGAAGACGTTACGGAGATCGTACTTAATTTGAAGAGCGTTATCCTTAAAATCCACGGCGACGGTCCCAAGACTATGTATGTGGATGTAAAAGGTGAAGGTGAACTCACTGCAGGCGACTTCAAGACAGATTCAGAAGTTGAGATTCTCAATCCCGAACTTCACATCGCATCTCTTGACAGCGACGCTCATGTAGTGATGGAGATCACTTGCAGTAAGGGCAGAGGATATGTTTCTGCAGAACGCAACAAGCAGTATCTTCAGCCGCCGATAGGCGTTATTGCAATCGACTCAATTTATTCACCGGTATTAAAGGTAAATTACACAGTCGAGAACACACGTGTCGGTCAGATTACTGACTATGACAAACTTACACTTGAGGTGTGGACAAACGGTACAATTTCCGCAAAGGAAGCCGTTTCTCTTGGCGCCAAGATCCTCAACGAGCATCTCAGTCTCTTCGGAGACCTCTCTGATGAGGCTTTTGAAACTGAGATCATGGTTGAAAAGAGCAAGAATGGTAAAGAAAAAGTCTTGGAGATGACCATTGAGGAACTTGACCTGTCTGTGCGCTCTTTTAACTGCTTGAAGAGAGCAGGTATCAATACAGTTGAAGATCTTATCGGCAAGTCCGAAGATGATATGATGAAGGTTCGTAACCTTGGTAAGAAATCTCTTGATGAGGTTGTTGCTAAGCTTACATCCCTCGGCTATGATCTTCGCAGGGACGAAGACTAATAAGAAACTGTAACAATTATTTTTACAATTAACGGTAAAGGAGTGACTTTAAATGCCAGGTTCAAGAAAGCTTGGAAGAGCAAGTGACCATCGTAAGTCAATGCTCAGAGGCATGGTAACATACCTTTTGGAAAGCGGCAGAATAGAGACCACCGTTACAAGAGCTAAGGAAGTTCGCTCAATGGCTGAAAAAATGATCACCATTGCTAAGGCTGGCGACCTTCACTCAAGAAGACAGGTTTTGGCATACGTCACAAAAGAGGACGTTGTTAAAAAGCTCTTCGAAGAGATTGCTCCTAAATATAAGGACGTAAACGGCGGTTATTGCCGTATTATTAAGACAGGCACACGTAGAGGCGACGCTTCAGAGATGTGCATCATCGAGCTCATCGATGTTGAGTCTAAATAATCAGGTATAATCCGAAATAATTCAACACCCACAGTACCTCGGTACCGTGGGTGTTTTTTTTGTTTTGTATTAACTTTTACACATTTACTGCGTCGTGTTCTTCAAGGTGATTTATCTCATCAAGATTATGCTGTCTGCGAGATTCAAGTTCATCAGTAATCTCCTTGTGCTTCTTACCTGAAAGCTTATAGAAAATCATCGGTATAACCGCAAGGAACGAGAATATTGCAGGAAGGATTGCAAACAGATACATAAGGCTTGATTTTGCCTCTGTCGGCATCAGCTCGGGAGTGTCTGCAAACTCTTTATATCCTACATAAATAAGGAAAAGGTTTGTAATATAAGTTGTGCAGTTTGCGAGGATTCTTGATAAAGTATTTTTCACCGAGCTTACCGTTGCTTCGTTTCTTTCGCTGAATTTATATTCGCCGTAGTCGTAAGCCGCCATTTGGATAAGACCCGGAATGGTGTTATAGAAGCCTGTTGTAAGACCGTGGATAGCATACCAGATTACAACTCTTATAAAAATCTGTGCGGGAGTGTGCTCTTCGTAAGGATAAATTGAAAAGAACATCGCAGTGTAGCAGATTCCTGTGCCGAGTTTCATTCCGATGTAAAGAATTTTATCATCAACCCATTTACGGATGATTGGTGCGAGGAAGAGCGAAAGTCCTGTTGTTACAAGGGAAGAGATAGAAGCAAACGAAAGCAATTCAGCGTAGTTGCCGTTTTCATAAACATACTCAAACTGTAACGCAGTGCCCTCAAAGAATGTAAGCGTGAAATGCTCGGTTGAGAAGCAGGCGATGAATGCATAGGTCATAACACCGTAGCCGACCGACATACCGTGAGCAAGAATTTCCGAAACCATATACATCATCAGCGGCTTGTTGCGGATGATATTGCCGTAAACGTCGCGAAGCTTCGGCACTTCAATTTTTGGCGGCTCTGCAATTCTCTCTTTTGTTACAACAATGTTCCATACTGTCAGCGGAATCGCGGCGAGTGTCACAAAGCTGAAGCCGTAGAAATATCTCTCTGCCTCAGAAAGATTGGGCATAAGATACGGCAGAAAAGCTGCGATATATGTACCGCAGGAGCCGATGCTTGAGCCGAGAATACTCTCGATTGCCGAAATATATCCACGCTCAAGGTTATTTGTCGTGCGACGGGCGTTTAGTGCGGTGAGTGCCGCATTATAGAATGTGCTGAATGCATCGTTGAGGAAATAAAGCAGAACAAGATAGGCTATTTTGAAGGTGTCGCTGATATCCGGGAACCATGCTCTGAGAGGCACGGTCTGCAAAATAACAATCAGGTTACAAGGAATGATCATCAGCATCAGCCACGGCTTGAAGCGGCCCCAGTTGCCGAATGTACGGCGGCTCTTATCGAGGAAGCTGGAAACAATAACGTCGTTCGCAATATCCCAGAAGCCGAGGATAAAAATAATCGTGCTGTAAATTTCGAAGGAGCGGTCGCTCAGTCCCAGATAGGTTGAAGCGACAAGACCGCCGAAAAATCCGCTCATAGCCGTTGCGGCTTTGGAGACTGCCGTGCTTGAGCCGAATGCCGCATATTCTCGGAGCGTAATTTTTTCGTTTACATTGGTGGCGTGTGAGTTTTTAATTCTTTTCATAGGTCACCTCGTTGTTTATTTTGATTTTAATTTTAATTTCACGGTCGTTACCCGTTCTTGTGTTGTGAAAAATCGGTTCAGCCAGAGTCCACAGACTGTCAAAACCGTTAATATATTTTGAAAGGCTTATTTTCAGTGTTTTCAAAATTTTATCACCCTTGTGTGTCAATCCGTAAAGCACACGGTGCTCGTAGGTGTCGGGTGTAAAGGGGGCATCACCTGTGAAGAAATGGTCAATGGCTACAAAAACCATATCAATAACCTTTTCTTCCTTGTGCGATTTACATTCAGTTTTTGTAAGCCCAGAATACTTCCTGCCAAACTTACCTGCAAAGCTCATATTCAAACTTGTAAACCACTTTAACAAGGGTTTAATGATAAAGCGATACTTCTCTGCCTTATCCGTCGGAACAAGACCTCTGCCGAGCTTCAAAAATTCGTCGTAATCTCTCACGGCGGTATCAACAAGCCTTCGGTAGTATCCGCCAAAACAAACAGACGCAATATAATCTTTACCGCCCTTTATGCCGTCAATTTCCTCTGGAAGGTCGATTGTCGTAATATCGGCAACTCCGTTTTCAAGCCTGACCTTGCGTATTTTGCCGTATGCCGATGATACCGAGGTTGTACCCACGTCGTAAAGCTCGTTGTTGCCGTCACTTATCTTGCGTATTGTGTGAACATGTGTGTGACCTGTAAAAACAACATTGACACCGTGCTTCAACAGTATTTTTTTCAGCTTTTCGTGTCCGCCGTACATCTCTGTCGGGGCAAACGCCTCGTATAAAGGATAAGGGGCAATTACAGGGTGATGCGTAAAGAGCAGAACAGCCTCACCGTTTTGGTTGGCTTTTATAAGCTCTTCCTCGAGCCACTCGTTGCCTTTGTCATCAAGACCGCAATCCGTGTGTCCGTTACCGTCATCGTTAAGAAGTATAAACCGATATCCGCCCACGTTTATTGAATACGACATATCATACGCGCTGTCAGCCTGACCACGTCCGAAAGGTCGGTAAAGCTCATCAAGCTCGTGCCGTCTGGTGCAAGGGACATTGTACCTGCTGTCTTTGTCATAGCCGACGGCAACAAACTCGTTTTCGTCCTCGCCGCATCCGTTGTAGTCGTGTGTAGCGGTCAGCACAAGCACACGCTTACCTCGGATTTCAAGCAGATGAAGCCTCTCAATAAATTCCTCGTGACACAGCCGTTCACCGCAGTTTATAAGGTCACCGATAATAACAACCGTGTCCGTCTCCTTGTCGTCTTCAATAATCTTAAAAAACGCTTCGTTAACCTCGGGCGACTCCTTTATAACAACCTGGTCGCCGTGACAGCGGCTCTCAATCTCGTCACCCTCAACCCAAAGCTTTTTGGAAAAATAATGGTTATCCGCCATTACATAAAATTGAAGTTTATTCATAAATCACCATTATTCACTATAACCGGGATAGGGGATAGAGTAGTCAATGCCAAACTGTGTTGCATCTACAAAAATATTTTCTGCAGCAAGCTTTCCGTCAGACGAAAGTGTAAAGAGCTTGCCGCCGTTTACATCCTCATCCCAATAACAGCCTGCGCCTGTCTTTACTGCATAGTGAAGCCATACACCCTCGTAGGGGATACTGCTGTAATTTCTGTGGTTGTGACCGCTGATAATGTTCTTTGTACTGCCGAGCTCCTTAACAACATCAAAGAAGCCGTTGTGAACAGGAGCAGAGGAGACAACCTCACGGTTGTAACCGAAAGCACCTTCGTATTCGGGCTTGAAGCCTTGTGCCCAATAATCGTAAGCGTCATACCACGCATCAGCATATTCAACGTTCGGAATGTGATAGATTACCGTGCTTTCGACCACGGAGCCGTTCTCGGCAGTTGTGCCGTTCACAGCCCACTTGTACCACTCAATCTGGTTGTCCCAGAGGTGGTCGTAACCGTTGTATGTATAGCCGTTAACCTCGTATGTCGCATCCTTGTGCGTGTCCATCATATAAAGCTGATGTATCGGCTTGCCGTTTTCCGTAATAGTAATTATGTAGTTTCCGTGTCCCATATCCTCGGGGCCGAAATCAAAAATTGCATAGTCGGATTTTTTATCAACCTGCCATGCGCACCACGAAGCATAGGTAGATGTTGCACCGTCGTGATTACCGAACACGGGAGCCCACGGAATTTCGTAGCTGTCCAAAAGGTCAATCAGCCAAATCCAACCGAGCCAGCCGTAAACATTGTCACCCGAAAGGGTAATGAGGTCGGGGTCGGTGTCTTTAATCAGCTTGTCAATCGTTGCCTCTGCAAGCTCGCCGTAGTTGCCGTGTGCATCCTCGTCGGAAAGCTGAATGTCCGAAAGATTCAAAATAACAAAGTCCTTGTTCGGGTCTTTTTCAATCACAAAAGTGTTGTCCGCAATCGAGAACGAATCGCCTGCAGACCACTCGTTAAAATACTTGTGCTCGTTATTCTCGTTACAGAAGATAATTCCGCTGAGAATCTGAATACCCGAAAGCACATAAATAAGCCCCATTTTGAGATAAAAAGCAAATGCCGTCATGTCTCGCACCTCCGATTATATATACAATTAAATTATATCAGTTTTGCTATTAAAACGTCAACACTTTGCTGATATTTTATATAAAATATCCATATTGATAGTTTTTAATTTATATCTTTTGTTTCTTGAACACTTTTATAAATTATAGTAGAATGGTATCGAGAAAATAAATGAGGTGAAAATAATGGCAGTAAAGAGAAGAATAGGTTCTATAACAGGCAAAATTTTTTTAGTTATGTTTATTGTTGCAATGCTTGGACTTGTTGCGTTTGGAATATTTATTCTTGTTGCAGATTCCGAAGATAAGCAAACGAGGAGTGCCGCAATGCCTTATCAGGATGCAGTAGTTATCGGTATTCCTGAAACAGCAAACAATTTTATTGATGAATGGGAATACACTATAAACGGTCAATCTTTTGAGGAAATTGCGGAAACCTATGCTCTGCCTGAAGCAGATTCGGATATTATATTTTATCCGGGCATCAAGTATGTTGCAGACGATTCAAATGCTATGACGGACTATAAAGGAATGAATCAGACTTTTTATTTCGGCAAAGACAAAGATAACCTAGTGTGTGCCTTGGAAACTTATAATTATTATACAAGGTCAACTCATATAAATAAAAACTATGTTTTCCCCGAGGCAGGTGAAAACAAAGCTGTAGGACTGATTCTTTGTGATGATTATGATTACCTTGCCGATTATACAACATCAAAAGAGTTGCATTTGTTTGATCCGGCTGACGAAATTCATATTGATGACCCTGCAATTGCAGAAAGAGCAGTGAACGAATACATAACAGAAACAGGAGATTTCAGTTGGCTCAAAGAAGATTTTGACTTTGAAAACGACCGTGATTATATTATATTGGTAAAATTTGAGAATGAAATTGTGTATCAGCTTATCGGTAGAGTGAAGGCAGACATAAGCAATAGAGAAGAAATAGTGTCAGCCGCATGGAAAGAGGTTTGTGACAGGGGAGGTCAACAGAATTATAACAAGGAGCGGTACGACATTTTCGTAACCAAAAATTCCTATCGTGTAAGATTTTTTGCTGATGATTCTGAATATAAATATCATGATTTAGTAAAACTTGAAAAATCGACATTAAAACCTAACTATAACTTGTAATTTTGTAAATATCAAACTGATTTTAACAGGAGTTGCATAAGCACTCCTGTTAATTTATATTTCACAGCCCTTCATTTCGTACTCCAACCACTTCAAATTCCACAAAAAACTTGACTAAACCACAAGATATAGTGTAAAATATAAATTGGTATTTTATGAAAAGGAGTGTAGTTATGGCAAAAAAAGCAAGCTACGGCAATGACGACATAGTTTCTCTCAAAGGGCCTGACCAGGTGCGTAAACGCCCTGCGGTTATTTTCGGCTCGGACGACATTGAGGGCTGTCAGCATTCCGTTTTTGAGATTTTGTCAAACTCCATAGATGAAGCCCGTGAAGGCTTTGGAGATAAAATTGTTATCACACGTTACCTTGACCATTCTGTTGAAATTCAGGACTTTGGCCGAGGCATTCCCGTTGACTATAATACAAAGGAAAAGAAGTTTAACTGGGAGCTTGTTTTCTGCACACTTTACGCAGGCGGCAAGTACTCAAAGGGCGGCGACAGCAGCTACGGTTACTCGCTCGGTCTCAACGGTCTCGGTCTTTGCGCAACACAGTTTGCATCCGAGTATATGGAGGCTGAAATTCACCGTGACGGATTCTGCTACAGGATTAACTTTAAAAAGGGTAAGATAGTCGGTCAGATGGAAAAGGAGCCATACTCAAAGCGTGACACAGGCTCACGCATCAAGTGGCGTCCCGACCTCAAGGTTTTCACCGACATTGCCGTTCCGCTTGAATATTATCAGGACACAATCAAGCGTCAGGCGATTGTTAACTCAGGCATTAAGTTTATTCTTAAAAATCAGCTTAACAAAACACAGTTTGAAACCTTTGAATATTATTACGAAAACGGTATCTCCGACTACGTAACCGAAATCGCAGAGGATGCCGCACTCACAGGCGTTCAGTCGTGGCAGACAGAGCGTATCGGACGTGACCGTGAGGACCACAAGGATTACAAGGTGCTCATTACATCAGCCCTCTGCTTCTCAAATAAGTCGCAGAAGAAGGAGTACTACCACAACTCAAGCTGGCTTGAGCACGGTGGTGCACCCGAAAAGGCTGTCCGCAATGCCTTTACTTATCAGATTGATTCCTACCTCAAAACAAACGGAAAGTACACAAAAACTGACCCGAGAATAAAGTTTGAGGATATCGAAGACTGTCTTGTTCTCGTTGTTTCATCGTTCTCGACCGAAACCTCTTACGAAAATCAGACCAAAAAGGCTATCACAAATAAATTTATTCAGGAAGCGATGACGGATTTCTTCAAGCATCAGCTTGAAATTTACTTCATTGAAAACAGAACAGAAGCGGAAAAAATCGCAAATCAGGTGCTCATCAATATGCGTAGCCGTGTCAAGGCGGAAACCACACGACAGAGCATCAAAAAGACACTCACAACAGCAAATGACCTTGCAAACAGAGTGCAGAAATTTGTTGATTGCCGTGCAAAGAATGCAGAGGACAGAGAACTCTTCATCGTGGAGGGTGACTCTGCGCTTGGTGCCTGTAAGCAGGCTCGTGACTCCGAGTTCCAGGCTCTCATGCCCGTCCGTGGTAAAATTCTCAACTGTCTTAAGTGCGAGTATGACAAGATTTTCAAGAGTGAAATCATCACCGACCTTGTCAAGGTGCTCGGTTGCGGTGTTGAGGTCAAGTCAAAGTATATGAAGGGTCTTGCAGAGTTCAATCTCGATCTGCTCCGTTATAACAAGGTCATCATCTGTACCGATGCCGACGTTGACGGCTTCCAGATTCGTACACTTATTCTCACTATGATTTACCGACTTATGCCGACACTTATCGAAGAGGGTAAGGTGTTCATTGCGGAAACTCCGCTTTACGAAATCAACACAAAAGACCAGGTATGGTTTGCTTATACCGAAAAAGAAAAGACAGAAGCAATTGAAGAAATCGGCAACGCAAAATATACCGTTCAGCGTTCAAAGGGTCTTGGTGAAAACGAAGCCGAAATGATGTGGCTTACAACAATGAACCCGAAAACAAGACGTCTTGTTGAAATTCTGCCCGAGGATGCTGAACGCACCGCACAGATTTTTGAAATGCTGCTCGGCGACAACCTTGCGGGCAGAAAAGAGCATATTGCCGACAACGGATATATGTATATCGATATGCTCGACTTAAGTTAAGGGAGGTGACAGTATGGCTAAAAAGAAAAAAGTTCCCGTTAAAAACGAGGAAGAAATGAATCCGAATACCCACATACTCGGTGCCGGTACGGTGTTGAGGCAGAATATTACCGAAACACTCGAAACCAACTATATGCCTTACGCAATGAGCGTTATTCTGTCACGAGCAATTCCCGAAATTGACGGTTTCAAGCCCTCACACAGAAAACTCCTTTATACAATGTATAAAATGGGACTTCTCACAGGTGCCAGAACAAAGTCGGCAAACATTGTCGGTCAGACGATGAAGCTCAACCCGCACGGCGATGCCGCTATTTACGACACAATGGTACGTCTTTCCCGTGGCTACGAGGCTTTACTTCACCCGTTTGTTGACTCAAAGGGTAACTTCGGTAAGGCTTATTCAAGAGATATGCAGTGGGCGGCACCCCGATATACCGAGGCAAAGCTTGCACCAATCTGTGCCGAGCTCTTTGCCGAGATTGACAAGGATACCGTAGATTTTGTCGATAACTACGACAACACAATGAAAGAGCCGTCACTTCTTCCGGTCAAGTTCCCGACGGTTCTCACTAACCCCACAACAGGTATTGCCGTTGGTATGGCAAGCTCAATCTGTTCGTTTAACCTGCAGGAAATCTGCGACACTACAGTCGCTCTCATCAAGGACGACGAAGCCGATATTACCGAAACGCTCAAGGCTCCCGACTTCATCGGCGGCGGTCAGCTTGTTTATGACCGTGACGCAATGGATGCAATCTACCGCACGGGTCGAGGCGGATTTAAGGTAAGAGCAAAGTACCGCTACGATAAAGATAATAAATGTATCGAAATCACCGAAATTCCTCCGACCACAACTGCCGAAGCAATTATTGATAAAATTATCGAAAAATTCAAGGCAGGCTCGGTCAAGGAAATCAGCGACATCCGTGACGAAACGGACAAGTCGGGTCTTAAAATCACAATCGACCTCAAAAAGGGTATAGACCCCGACAAGCTGATGCAAAAGCTTTACAAAATGACCTCACTTGAGGACACATTCTCCTGCAACTTCAACATCCTTATTGCAGGTGTGCCGAAGGTGCTCGGTGTGCGTGACATTCTTCTTGAATGGATTGCTTTCAGAACAGAGGGTGTCCGCCGCAGAGTTTTCTTTGACCTTTCAAAGGCAAAGGAAAGGCTTCATTTGCTCGAAGGCTTGCAGAAGATACTCCTTGACATTGACAAGGCGATTATGATTATCCGCAAAACGGAAGAGGAGAGCGAGGTTGTACCAAACCTTATGATTGGCTTTGGTATCGATGAAATTCAGGCGAATTACGTTGCCGAAATCAAGCTCCGTCACCTCAACCGTGAGTATATCTTAAAGAGAACGCAGGATATCGAAAAGCTCCGCAAGGATATTGAAGAAATGGAGGATATCCTTGCTCACAAGTCAAAGGTTAAGAAGATTATCGTAAATGAGCTTAACGACATCGCAAAGAAATACGGTCAGCCCAGAAAGACCGAAATCATCTTTGCTGTTGACGTTGCCTACGACGAAAAGGAAGAGGAAGAGCCCGACTTCCCTGTAAATCTCTTCTTTACAAAGGAAGGCTATTTCAAAAAGATTACACCGCAGGCACTCCGCACAAGCGGTGAGCAGAAGGTTAAGGAGGGCGACTCGGTGCTTCTTGAAATTGAAGCGACCAACAACACCGAGCTTCTTTTCTTTACCGACAAGTGCCAGGTATACAAGACAAAGGCTTCCGAGTTTGATATGGGTAAGGCAAGCGTGCTTGGTGACTTCGTTGCTTCAAAGCTCGAAATGGACGAGGGTGAAAACGCAATTTATATGGTTGCAACTCTTGACTATAAGGGCTATGTAATGTTCTTCTTTGAAAACGGCAAGGTTGCCAAGGTTGACCTTTCGACTTATCAGACAAAGACTAATCGCAAAAAGCTGATAAAGGCTTATTCTGACAAGTTCCCGATTGGCGCAATCCGCCATGTTGTTGAGGATTGTGACCTTGTGCTTGAATCAACCTCGGGCAGACTTCTTCTCATCAACACGGGCGCAATCTCACCAAAAACCACAAAGGATACGCAGGGCGTTTCCGTAATGACGATGAAAAAAGGTCATATTCTCAAAAAGGTCAGGGATTACAGAAAGGGCGAGTTTGCAAAGCCGTACCGCTACAAGACCAAAAATCTTCCTGCCGCAGGCGCACTTTTGAGTGCCGAGGATACAGGCGAACAGATGTCGTTGATATAAAATAAATGCCACCGAGTTGAGCATCCTCACATCGGTGGCAGCGGAAAAACGAGCAAACGCAAATCAATCGTTTTCTTCCGCTAAAATTATATTAACCTGATATTTATAAATAATTATCGGAAAAATATGTCTTATTTTTCGTTTTGATTTAATTTTTCTATTGCATTTTCAAATAATGTGTGTTAGAATGTCTTGGTAAAAATACTAACGGAGGTTTAATTATGTCTGCTATTCAGTACGTTTTAGGTATAATCCTTATTTTACTTGCTATCGTTCTTATCGGAGCAGTTCTTCTTCAGGAGAGCCGTTCAGCAGGTCTTTCAGGTGCAATTTCAGGCGGTGCCGACACTTTCTTCGGCAAGTCAAAGGGCAAGACAATTGAGCAGAAGCTCGCAAAGATTACAAAGTACGTTGCAATCGCTTTCTTTATCATTGCTCTTGGCGTTTCAATTGCATTTATGTTTATGTATTAATATCCAATATTTATGCAGGGTGGCTAAAAGCCACCCTGTTTTTTTGTGATTTTTTGCAAATTTACCGTTGAAATTTGGGGAACAAGAGAGTATAATAGGACATATTTTTATTCTGCGTTATAAAAGGTTTACTCGGCATTATTTAAGATTTTTCCGAATATACATATAGGTGTGTTTTGCACCGATTATGCAAATACTATCTGTAAAAAGATAGGCACCTCGTTTTTCCATTTGTTTCGCAGAGGTAACCACTGATTAAATCTTAATTACAATTCTCAGTGGCTACTTTTCTGTCATAAACGCCAAAAATACTCGTTAATACACAAAGTATTGCCTGCGTTTTTTGACTTTTCTGACAAAAAAATATCTCACTGATAATTGCAATCCAATTTAATCAGTGATTACTTCAAGGAGATGACCTTACATGAATTATGTAGAAAAAGTTATTGCACGTGTCGCTAAAGAGCACGCAAACGAGCCCGAGTTTGTTCAAACGGTTACAGAGGTTTTAACAAGCCTTATTCCTGTTGTTGAAAGACATCCCGAGTACGAAGCTGCAGGCTTGCTCGAGAGAATGGTTGAGCCGGAAAGACAGATTATCTTCCGTGTTGCGTGGATAGACGACAAGGGTAAGGTACAGGTTAACACAGGCTACCGTATTCAGTTCAACAGTGCAATCGGACCTTACAAGGGCGGTCTTCGTTTCCACCCATCAGTATACAGCGGTATCATCAAGTTCCTTGCTTTTGAGCAGACTTTCAAAAACAGCCTCACAAGCCTTCCTATCGGCGGTGCAAAGGGTGGTTCAGACTTCGACCCGAGAGGCAAGTCAGACGGAGAAATCCTTCGTTTCTGCCAGGCATTTATGACAGAGCTTTACAGACACATCGGTCCTAACCTCGACGTTCCGGCAGGTGACGTTGGTGTTGGCGGCAGAGAAATCGGTTACCTTTTCGGTCAGTACAGACGCATCAAGGGTACATTCGAAAACGGTGTTATCACAGGTAAGGGCCTTTCTTACGGCGGTTCACTCGTAAGACCCGAGGCTACAGGCTACGGCGCAACATACTACGCACAGGAGGTTCTTGCTCACTTCGGCGAGTCAATCGAGGGCAAGACATTCTCTGTTTCAGGCTTCGGTAACGTTGCTTGGGGTACTGTTAAAAAGGTTACAGAGCTCGGCGGTAAGGTTGTTACAATTTCAGGTCCCGACGGCTATGTTTACGACCCCGACGGAATCAATACAGAAGAAAAAATCAATTATATGCTTGAAATGCGTAATTCAGGCCGAGACAAGGTTCAGGACTATGCTGACAAGTTCGGCGTTGAGTTCTTCCCGGGTCAGAAGCCGTGGAATGTTCCCGTTGATGTTGCAATGCCTTGTGCAACACAGAACGAGGTTGGCATAATGGAAGCAAGACAGCTTGTTGAGAACGGTGTTCAGTATTACATCGAGGTTGCTAATATGCCCTCAACAAACGACGCTCTTAAGTACCTTATGGAAAACTGCAAGGCAGTTGCTCCGTCAAAGGCAGTTAACGCAGGCGGCGTAGCAGTTTCTGCTCTTGAAATGACACAGAACTCACTTCGTTACAACTGGACAACAGAAAAGGTTGATATGCGTCTTAAGTCAATTATGAAGGCAATTCACGACTCTTCTGCAGAAGCAGCAGAAGCTTACGGACTTGGCTACAACCTTGTTGCAGGTGCAAACATCGCAGGCTTCCAGAAGGTTGCAGATGCTATGATGTCACAGGGCGTTATCTAAATACAAAAAATCAACACGGTGCAAATCATTGAATTGCACCGTGTTTTTGCGTTTATTTAGATTGATTTAAGAAGAGCGGGAAGTCTTGTCAGCGCACCGGGGATTCTTACAAGAATCTTGCAAAGTCCCTTGAAGCTTGACTGTCCGTCGTTAAGAATCATAAGAAGTCCGTCAATAATTTCAGGTGAAGCAACACCCATACTCATAGCCATAAAGTTACGGATGGGGATCTGTGTTGCCATTGCGGCAATCATCTTGCCGTCGCCGTTTTCAGCAGAGCCGAATTTTGCCATAATGCCCTCGATAGCTCGGCACATTCTGCCGCCCCACTTTGTATGTCTTGCATCGTTAAGACAGCAGTAAAGGTCAATCGGAAGTGATGTGTCACGCTTGTTTTCGGGAAGCTTTGAGCCAAGCACTGCCTCAAACTGTGCGCCATTCATACCGTTAACATCTGCTGTGTAGTATGCAGGAGCAGTTTCTCTGTAATCAGGAATTTCAGCGTTGACTGTTGACTCAACTGTAATTGTCTTGGTGAGCTTGATGTCACGGCTTGATGCACCTACAAGGATGTCGAACTCACCGTTTTCAACCATCCAGTCGCCGAGCTTAACATTGTAGAATGCAAAAGCTCTCTTTGAAAGCTCAAGTGTAACAGTTGTTTCTTCACCGGGGTTGAGGAATACCTTTTTAAATCCACGAAGCTCCTTAACGGGACGGAAGATTGTTGATTCCTTATCTGCAACGTAAAGCTGTGCAACCTCACCGCCGTAAACGTCGCCTGTATTCTTGATTTTGAAAGTAACTGTTACTGTGTCTGTATCCTTAATGCTGTCAGCAGAAACCACAAGGTCGCTGTACTCAAATGTTGTGTAAGAAAGACCGAAACCGAACGGGAAGAGAACGTCCTTATTTGCCTTGTCGTAGTAGCGGTAGCCGATGTAAACTGACTCTCTGTGCTCACTTGTAACAGGGCCTGCAGGATAGTTGCCGTATGTCGGGTTGTCGCTGTAGGCGAGGGGATATGTCTCACTTGTCTTACCTGACGGATTAACCTTACCTGTAAGAAGATTAGCTGTTGCACTGCCGACTGCCTGACCGCCGAGACCTGTGCTCAGAAGTCCCTTAACCTCGTTAATCCACGGGAGGTTGATTACAGAACCGCCTGCAAGCACAGCCGCTGTGTTCGGGTTAGCCTTTGCAACTGCAGAAACAAGGTTGCTGTGGCATTTCGGCATTTCGATGTTTTCTCTGTCGTAGCCTTCACCCTCAAATTCGTCTGTAAGACCAACGAATACAAGTGCAACGTCAGCATTCTTTGCAGCGTTAACAGCTTCGTTTACAAGGTCAACCTTGATTTCGTCCTTGTTCTTAACATAACCGGGAGCGTAAACCACGTCAACACCGAGCTTCTTAAGTTCATCAAGAGCATTGTCGAGCTTGTTGGGGTTGATAACAGAAGAACCTGCACCCTGAAAACGGGGAGAAGCGGCAAGCTCACCGATAACTGCAACCTTCTGACCTGCCTTGAGCGGAAGGATTTTATCGTCATTCTTAAGGAGTACCATTGAGCCCTCTGCAACCTTGCGTGCAATCTGATGATGAGCCTCAATGTCATATGTATGCTTTTTCTCGAGAGCGGGCTTTGACTTAACAATAAGGTCAACAACCGTGTCAACTCTCTTGTCGAGAACTGCGATATCAAGCTCACCGCTGTTTACTGCGGCAATGATTTTGTTTGTGTTAATTCTTGCAGATGACGGCATTTCAAGGTCAGTACCGTTGTAAAGTCCGGGAATTCTGTCAACAGATGAACCCCAGTCTGTTACAATAAGACCCTTAAAGCCCCACTCACCACGAAGCACCTTTTCCTGAAGCCACTCGTTCTGTGATGAATAAACACCGTTAATGCGGTTGTAAGAGTTCATAATTGTCCACGGCTGTGCCTCTTTAACACAGATTTCAAAAGCTGTGAGGTAAAGCTCACGCATAGCTCTCTCGTCAACAACCTCGTTGATAACCATACGGAATGCTTCCTGTGAGTTACAAGCAAAGTGCTTGAGTGATGTACCCACACCCTTTGACTGAACGCCGTTTACAAAGCTTGCAGAGCATTTACCTGCAAGGTACGGGTCTTCACTGAAATACTCAAAGTTACGTCCGCAGGTCGGTGCACGCTTGATGTTTGTGCCGGGACCAAGAACAACGGAAACCTCTTCCTTAAGGCACTCTTCTGCAAGAGCAACGCCTTCTTCTCTTAACAAATCCTCGTCCCAAGAGCACGAAGAAGTTGAAGCAGGGGGGAAGCAGGTTGAAGGAACGGAGTTACCAAGACCGATACCTTGTGAAGCCTTCTTGTCCTTGTTCTGCTTACGAAGACCGTGAGGGCCGTCAGTAACCATAATCTTCGGAAGACCAAGCTCGGGTGCTTCCTCAAGATGCCAATAGTCGAAGCCTGAAACAAAAGCAGCCTTTTGCTCGAGGCTCATTTTTTTAACAATGTCGGGATGTTTCATTTGATGATACTCCTCTCAATATTTTACAATTTAATATTATATACTATTATAATCAATTTTGCAATCCTTGAAATAATACTCTTTATCGTGTTCACCGATTTCACGTAAAACCTTGCACGGATTTCCGACTGCAACCACATTTGCAGGTATGTCCTTTGTAACAATACTGCCTGCACCGATGACTGTGTTGTCGCCGATTGTAACACCGGGCACAATAACCGCACCTGCACCAATCCAGCAGTTTTTTCCGATTTTAACACTTCTGTTGAACTGGTATGCTTTCTCACGAAGCTCGGGATTTATCGGATGCCCCGCAGTCGCAATGGTAACATTCGGACCAATAAGGGTGTAATCACCCACATAAATATGCGTGTCGTCAACCAGAGTCAGGTTAAAGTTGGCATAAACCATCTTTCCGAAATGCACGTGCTTTCCGCCCCAGTTTGCACGCAAAGGCGGTTCTATGTAACAGCCCTCGCCGATTTCGGCAAACATTTCTTTGAGCATCTTTTCACGCTTGTCCTGCTCGGTCGGACGTGTCATGTTAAAATCATACAGCTTGTCAAGACATAAAAGCTGTTCTTTCATAATTTCATCGTCACTCGGGTAGTAAATTTCACCCGAATGGAGCTTTTCTCTGTTAGTCATACAGTATCTCCTTTAATTTTTTCAATTATATAATAATAAAAATTTTCCTTTCGGTCAATCAAAAAAGAAAGTTTATATCGGCAATACAAAATTTGTCGGCAAAATTATAATTGATTTTACAGTTATTTTGATTATAATATTTAATGAAAGGTGCAAAAAATCGAATCACCGACGGCACTATTGCACCGTCGGCGACTATTTAGAGCAGATACTTTGCCAAAAGGCGAGTTACGGCTCCCCGTAGGCAGTCGACTGCCACCGTTCACTCATATCCGCTTAACTTTAGTTTTCACTTCCTGTTACAGTATATGCCTGCGGATTTTGTGCGGAAACAAAAATTTTGAAAAGCTACAAAATAATTACGGAGTTTTAATAATGACAACTGTTTATTTCGTCAGACACGCTGAACCAAATTATAATAACCATAATGATATGATAAGAGAACTGTCTATAAAAGGTATGGCTGACAGGAAACTGGTCACACAGTTTTTGATTGACAAAAATGTTGATGCTGTTTTATCAAGTCCGTTCAAAAGAGCTTTTGATACGGTTGCGGATTTTGCACACAAAAAAGGATTGGACATAGAAATTATTGACGATTTCAAAGAACGCAGGGTCGATAGTATTTGGATTGAAGACTTCACGACTTTCAGCAAAGCTCAATGGGCGAATTTTGACTATAAACTATCCGATGGTGAAAGTTTAAATGAGGTTCAGAGCAGAAATATTTCCGCATTAAATGAAGTGCTAAAAAAGCACAAGGATAAAGTTGTTGTAATCGGCAGTCACGGAACAGCTTTGAGTACAATTATCAATTACTATGACAAATCATTTGGATATGATGAGTTTGAAAAAATACGCACGCTTATGCCGTGGATAGTTAAATTGACTTTTCAAGATAAAGAATGTATCGGGATAGAACAGTATAATCTGTTTTCAAAGTGAGAAATTATTGCGTACAATGAGTTACATAGGAGGAAATAGTTTGACATAAAAATTGCCCCTACTCGAAAAACGAGCAGAGGCGGTAATAATTTGGCTGAAATTAAATTATCTCAACAGCCAGCCATAGTCCTGACGACAGTCGATACAATAATCGACATAAACCGTTTTATCAACTATTTGGTATATCAGCATATAGCGTTTGCTGAACACAATGTATCTGTACTGATGTTTGGGTATATTTATTCCCGAAAGCCATGGACACCTGTTTGGCATATTTTGCAAAGATAGTGCTGCTTCTTGAAACTCTTTTACAAGTTTTTCTGCCCCAAGAGGGCTAACTTTTGCTAAAATGCAGAGTGTTCAACGAGCATCTTCTTGGCTTTTTCCGAAATTATAACAGAATAAAGCTCTTTGTTATCCATTGAGTACCTCCGAGATTGCTGTTTTCATTGCAGATGCTACCTCTTCAATTGAATATCCTTTTTCTCCGTTCATTCGAGCTTCTTCAACGGAAAGAAGCTCCTCACGGAGTTTAAGCATTTTTTCTCTTCTTGTAAAAGCCTCAATATCCATAACAACCAGGTCGCCCTCACCGTTTTTTGTGAGATACACAGGCTCACCCGTTTTCTTGCAAAGCTCTGCAATTTCGTTGTAGTTCTGTCTTATTGCTGCTGACGGACGTATATTCATTGCGGTCAACTTCTCGTAGTATTATTCTAACTAAAATTATATATAAAAAATACTATCCTGTCAATTGCTTTATAAAAACAACAAAAACCCCCGATTAAACAAAATTTTTCAAAAACCCTTTACAAATCAAAATATTTGTGGTAAACTACTTTCGCTATGTGTCCGTTTCTCGGATTTTGGGTCAAACCGCCAAGCGGTGTTCACCTGCCTTAACCTGGGATTCCGGAGCATAAAAATATTTTAAATGAGGTGAAAATAATGACACAGGCAGAAAAGCAGGCTATCATGGCTGAATACGCTCTTCACGAGGGTGATACAGGTTCACCCGAGGTACAGATCGCTGTTCTTACAAAGAGAATCAACGACCTTACAGAGCATCTCAAGGAGCACAAGAAGGACCATCACTCAAGACGTGGTCTTCTTAAGATGGTTGGTCACAGACGTAACCTTCTTGCTTACTTGCAGAAGGTTGACATCGAGAGATATCGTTCAATCATTGCAAGACTTGGTATTCGTAAATAATTACGGCATTTGGGGCAGACAGCAAATTTCTTTTACTGTCTGCCTTGTTGTGTAATTATAATCATTTAATTGGTATCTATTGTCAGGCAAAAATTTGGGTTTTAGCAGTGAATTGATAACCCGAAAATCGGGCTATGAATTTATTGCTAAATCCTTGCCTGACATGGAAATAAATTTTCAGAGAGGTAAAAAAGATGTTTTTTAAGGATTTCAGAACATTCGAAACAACACTCGCAGGTCGTCCGCTCGTAGTTGAAGTTGGTAAAATGGCTCAGCTCGCAGGCGGTTCCTGCCTTATCCGCTACGGTGAAACAGAAGTTCTTTGTACTGCAACAATGGCAGACAAGCCCAGAGAGGGTGTAGACTTCTTCCCGCTTTCAGTTGACTTTGAGGAGAAACTTTATTCAGTAGGTCGTATTCCCGGCTCTTTCCAGCGCCGTGAAGGCAAGGCAAGCGAAAAGGCTACCCTTGCATCACGTGTTATCGACCGTCCTATCCGTCCGCTTTTCCCGAAGGATATGCGTAACGACGTAGGCGTTGTTGCAACAGTTATGTCAGTTGACCCCGATTGCTCACCCGAAATCACAGCTATGATCGGTGTTTCAGTAGCAATTTCAATTTCAGCTATTCCATGGGACGGTCCGATTTCAGGCGTTTCAGTCGGTCTTGTTAACGGCGAGTATGTTATCAACCCGACAGAGGCACAGCGTGAGGTTTCAGAGATGGCTGTTACAGTTGCATCTACAAAGGATCTCGTTGCTATGATCGAAGCAGGTGCAAACGAAGTTTCCAACGACGATATGTTCGACGGAATTATGTACGCTCACAAGGTTAACCAGGAAATCGTTAAGTTCATCGAGGACATCACAGCAGAGGTTGGCAAGGAAAAGATTGCATTTGAGTCAAACGATCCCGCACCCGAGATGTTCGAGGCTATCAAGGAGTTTGCTATCGACGACGTTAAGGTTGCTCTTGATACAGACGACAAGCGTGTACGTGACGAGGCTCTTCGTCCGATTTACGATGCAGTTCACGCAAAGTTTGATGAAGTTTATCCCGAAGAAATTGCAAAGATTGACGACTGCCTTTACAAGCTCCAGAAATATATCGTTCGCCGTTGGCTTCTTGACGAAGGCAAGCGTGTTGACGGTCGTGGTATCGACGAGATTCGTCCGCTTAACGCAGAGGTTGACCTCCTCAGCCGTGTTCACGGTTCAGGTATGTTCACACGTGGTCAGACACAGTGTCTCACAATCACAACTCTCGGCTCAATGAGCAATGCACAGATTCTTGACGGCATTGACAACGAAGAGACCAAGAGATATATGCACCACTACAACTTCCCGTCATACTCTGTTGGCGAAACCCGTCCGAGCAGAGGTCCGGGACGTCGTGAAATCGGTCACGGTGCACTTGCAGAAAGAGCACTTCTTCCTGTTATCCCGTCAGTTGAGGAGTTCCCGTACTGTATCCGTACAGTATCAGAAGTTCTTTCTTCAAACGGTTCAACATCACAGGGTTCAATCTGTGGCTCAACACTTTCACTTATGGCAGCAGGTGTTCCCATCAAGGCTCCCGTTGCAGGTATTTCCTGCGGTCTTGTTACAGAGGGCGACCGCTTTATGACAATGGTTGACATCCAGGGTCTCGAGGATTTCTTCGGTGATATGGACTTCAAGGTAGCAGGTACTCATAAGGGTATCACAGCTATCCAGATGGACCTCAAGGTTCACGGTCTTACACCGGAAATCATCCGTGAGGCACTTGATAAGACATACAAGGCTCGTCTCTACATCCTTGACGAGGTTATGCTTCCTGTAATTTCAGAGCCGAGAGCAGAGCTTTCAAAGTATGCTCCGAAGATGCTTTCAACAAAGGTTCCTGTTGATAAGATTGCAGAGGTTATCGGTAAGCAGGGCAAGGTTATTCAGAAGATTTGCGCAGAGTGCGACTGTAAGGTTGACGTTGAGGAAGACGGTAGCGTATTTGTTTGTGCTCAGGATATCGAGAATGCAAGACGTGCAATCTTTATGATTGAAACAATTGCAAACGATCCCGAGGTTGGCGCAATCTACAAGGGCGTAGTTACAAGAATTATGGAGTTTGGCGCATTTGTTGAAATCGCACCGGGCAAAGAGGGTCTTGTACACGTAAGCCACCTTGACGTTAAGAGAACAGAGAACGTTACAGACGTTGTAAACGTAGGTGACGAGGTTATCGTTAAGGTACGTGAAATCGACGACCAGGGCAGAATTAACCTTTCACGCCGTGAGGCTCTTATCGAGGTTGAGGGTCTTGTTCCCGAAAATGAGATTTCTGACGCACCCCGCCGCCCCTCAGGCGACCGCCGCAGAGGTAACGGCAACAGAGGCAGAAGAAACTAATTGAATTAAAAAGATTAAATGCCGGCAGAGCAATCTGTCGGCATTTTTACATCTTATCGTAATTATCAAATTTAAATTTATAGGGATGTTTCCTTTTTGCACAAACTATTTTTGTGTTCGTAGGGGAGCATATTATGCTCCCGCAAAATCAGCACAAAATCCGCGGGCAGATGATATCTGCCCCTACGATACAAATGTTAATTTGGCGGGGGAGATTCTCTTTTGCTGTAAACTTGGATTGTGAGGAAGCGCCCCTTGTCAGGGGAGCTGTCGAGTATAGCGAGACTGAGGGGTAGTCAAGTTTTTTAATATCTCTCCCTCCTTCTTTTGCTTCGCAAAATCCACCGTCTCGGCTGCCGCCTCGGTCGGCGCTTCTGCTTTGCAGAGGTGTCCACCGGACACCCGCGCCCTCGTCAAATGGAGGTAACGGCTACAATCAGTTTTATAAAAATCAAAGATACCTACAAACTCCAATTTGTCGAACCAAATCAGATTTATCCCTTCTATCGAATTTTACTTCGCAGTTTTTTGATCAAAAAATCAATCAAGGTACAAACTGCAATAATAACATAAGCGCCTGCCGCAAAATATAATCCTACAACAAAAACAATCAAACCGTCGCCGCTCATATCAAAAGGATTTGCTCCGAAAAATAATAGAATGACGGCAATGGGGAACAGCCATTTCAATTGAGTTTTACTAAACCCGACAACTGCATAAATAACGGCAGAAAGAAAAATCATTGATACCAACGGTTCAAATGTGTCGGGAATAAAATTCGGATAAATAAACAGCACGAAAATTTGCAGACAAAGCAGTATAAATAACTTCAGAAAAGAATTAGTATGTCGCTTAACCGTTTTGTTTGTTTCGTGCATCATGCTTATAATTGTTTCGTCGTTCTTTTTAACTATTTCATTAACCGTTTTTATTTCAACTGTTTCCTGCATATCAGGAATAATTTTCTCGCCGGCAAGAAGCTCGTTGACCGAAATATTTAATGCTTCAGATAAAGGAATTATGAAAGACATATCGGGCAAGCCTTTACCCGTTTCCCAACGTGAAACAGCTTTATTGGTACAGCCGATTTTTTCTGCAAGCTCTTTTTGTGTCATATTCAAGTCAGCTCGCTGAGTTTTTATAAATGTTCCGATTTTTGCAATATCCATAGTTATCACCTCACCCAAATTATAGCCTTGAGAAGATAATATATCAACCTATGAATCGTAGAATCGGCATTATTCTTAATAAAAAAGACTGCGAACTTTCGTCCGCAGCCTTGTGGGGGTCAACGGTTAGCAGCCGCAACCGTTGTTGTTGAGGAAACCGTTGTTGTTACAGCCGCAGTTGTTATTGCAACCGCAGTTGTTGTTGCAACCGCACTCAGAGAATAAAAGGATGATTATGAGAAGAAATACCCAGTTATTACAGCAACCCATGTCGTGACCTCCTTTCGTCTTACACTACCATTTTATGTGTAAGCGAAAGTTTGGTGATTGTCCTTTTTAAAAAGTTTTATAAAAAATTATGCGGCCGAGCAATCGACCGCTTTTTGCTATATTATTTCCGCCACGCAAAAATCACCGTCAACGTCGGTAACTCTTGCCGTAACAACCCTACCGCAGGGGTGTGCGCCCTTAATCTTAACGGGTGTGTAATTTTTAGCGTAGCCCTCGGTGAATTGCTCGTCGTGCCTCGTTTCAAGCAAAACCTCAACTGTTTTTCCGATTTGTGAAGTCAGAAATCCCTGCCTTACCTTTTCGGTTTCTTCAATCATAATGTGGCTACGCTTTTCTTTCACGCTCTTTTCAATCTGTTCCATTTTTGCGGCACGTGTACCCTCACGGGGAGAGTAGGGGAAAACGTGTACCTTCTCAAAACCGATTTCCTTTGCAAAGCTTACGTTGTCCTTAAAATCCTCTTCGCTCTCTGTCGGGAAACCGACCATAATATCCGTCGTTATAGTCGTGTCTTCAAATGCCGAACGCAGTTTCTCACAAAGCTCACGGTATTCTGCACTCGTATAGTGTCTGTTCATCGCCTTAAGCGTGTTATCGCATCCGCTCTGGAGTGAAATGTGGAACTGCGGACAGAACTTCTCAATTTTCGCAAGCCTTGCAATAACCTCGTCTGTTATGTGGTCAGGCTCGAGCGAGCCTAAACGGATACGCTCAAAATTCATACTTGCCGCAAGCTCAACCGCATCGCAGATATTAAGACCGATATCACTTCCGTATGACGAAAGATTTATTCCTACAAGCACAATTTCAACAAATCCCGCATCACTCAGTGACTGCAATTCTGCTTTTAACTCATCAATCGGCTTTGAACGCACACGTCCTCTTGAATAGGGAATAATGCAGTATGAGCAGAAACGGTTACATCCGTCCTCAATTTTTACAATCGCTCTTGTCCTGCCCTCGAAGCCTGAAATGATGTCACCCTGAAATCTGTCCCCGGTTTCGTGACTTTCAATTTCAATAACCCTTTGCGAGCAGGAAAAATATCTCTCGATAAATTCGGGCAGTCTCACGTTGTTCTTGTTACCGAGCACAATGTCCGCTTCCTTTAATGCCTCTGCATCCTCGGGGAAAGCCTGGGGCATACAACCCGTCAGCACAACAATGCTGTCGGGATTTTTTCTTTTAAATCTGCGAACGGTCTGTCTGGTTTTTCTGTCGCTTTCTGCAGTAACCGTACAGGAATTTATAACATAGACATCAGCCTTTTCATTAGGTGAAACTGTCTCAAAGCCGCACTTCACCATTCTTTCAGCCATTGCCTGCGATTCATACTGATTAACTTTACATCCGAGCGTAAAAAATGCAATTTTCATAGGGAATCCTCCAAATACCTTTAAATTATAAAACAAAACCTACCCTTATGCAAGATTAACTTTTATTTGCATATATATTTAGTTGAAATGGAGGTTTGGTTATGAAAAAAATAATCAGTATTATTCTGTGCGTTGTGCTTTTTGCATTTCCGATGTGTCTGTCCGTGAGTGCAGAGGGTGAAATGCCCGTTGAAGTCAAGGCAAAAGCGGCTGTGCTTATGGACGGCACAACGGGCAAGGTGCTTATGAAAATGAACGAAAACGAAAAACTCTATCCCGCATCTGTTACGAAAATTATGTCAATGCTTCTTGTTATGGAAGCACTCGACAACAATAAAATCCGCTTGACGGATATGATTACAACAAGTCCCGTTGCGGCTTCAAAGGGCGGCTCGCAGATATGGCTCAAAGAGGGCGAAACAATGACCGTTGACGAGCTTCTCAAAGCCACGGCGGTTTACAGCGCAAACGATGCTTGTACCGCACTCGGTGAATACATCGCAGGCAGTGACGAGGGATTTGTGCAGATGATGAACGAGCGTGCCGCAGAACTGGGTATGAAAAATACTCATTTTGACAACTGCACAGGTCTTGATGACGAAACAGAAACCCACCTTACAACCGCTTATGATATTGCCCTTATGTCCCGTGAGCTTATGAAGCACGAGCTTATCAAGGAATACACAACAATCTGGATGGACTCCCTGCGTGACGGTCAGACTGAGCTTGTCAACACCAATAAGCTAATACGCTTTTATAACGGTGCGACGGGACTCAAGACAGGCACAACCAACAAAGCAGGCTGTTGTGTTGCGGCAACCGCAACAAGAGAGGGCACAAGCCTTATTGCCGTTGTAATGGGGTCGGATAACAGCACCGACCGCTTTGAGGGTGCAAAAGCTATGCTCAACTGGGGATTTGCAAATTACACCACGCTTACTCCGCAGATTGACAAGTCACTAATAACCGATGTCAATGTTCTTATGGGCGAAGAGCGCATTCTCACTCCGCAGATTCCCTCTGCCGCTTCCGTACTCGTACCGAAAGGCAGGGAAGATGACATCGTGCAGGATGTCGAGCTTGCGGCGGCGGTTGAGGCTCCCGTCGAGTCAAATCAGACCCTCGGAACGGTTACTGTCAGTCTCGACGGCGAGGTGCTTGGCAAGTATAATCTGACTGCACCGCACTATGTCGACAGGCTGTCGTTCGGCACGGTTTTTTGTAGAATGTTGAGCGTTCTATGTAAGAAATGAGCCGATTTTATCGAAAAATACATTAAAAATTACTAAATAATACTTGAAAAAAGGGTTGTAATAGGGTAAAATATATCTAAATAATCGATATCTATACTCACGCATCGGAGGCACTTAATTACAATGGCAGTAAAACTCAATTCAAAATATGTTGCGGCTTTCTTACCCGACGGCTCACTCGAAAGCATCAAGCCCGAGGTTGAAGCAGCACATAATGCACTCAATAACGCAACGGGAAAGGGTAGCGACTTTTTAGGCTGGCTCACACTTCCCGAAGATTATAATAAGGAAGAGTTTGCAGAAATCAAAAAAGCGGCTGAAAAAATCCGCAGTGATTCAGAAGTTCTTGTTGTAATCGGTATCGGCGGTTCTTATCTCGGAGCACGTGCCGCAATCGAATTCATCAAGTCACAGAACTACAATCTTCTTCGCAAGGGCGCACCCGAAATCTACTTTGCAGGTAACACAATCAGCTCAGATTCACTCAACGAGCTTGTTGAAATCATCGGCGACAGAGATTTCTCTGTTAACATCATCTCGAAGTCAGGCACAACAACAGAGCCTGCAGTCGCATTCAGAATTTTCCGTGATATGCTCGAGAAAAAGTACGGCAAGGACGGTGCTGCACAGCGTATTTACGCTACAACAGACGCTCGCAAGGGTACACTCAAGTCCCTTTCCGACACACTCGGCTACAAGACCTTTGTAGTTCCCGACGATGTCGGCGGACGTTATTCGGTTCTCACAGCCGTCGGTCTTCTTCCGATTGCTGTTGCAGGAATTGACATTGACGTTATTATGCAGGGTGCAGCAGATGCTATGAAGGCTTATTCTGTTGCAGACCTTGATAATAATGATTGTTATAAATATGCCGCTTACAGAAACATTCTTTACAGAAACGGCAAAAAGTTTGAAATGATGGTCAGCTACGAGCCTGCTTTCACAATGATGAACGAATGGTTCAAGCAGCTCTACGGCGAAAGCGAGGGCAAGGACGGCAAGGGTATCTTCCCGTCATCTGCAATTTTCTCAACAGACCTTCATTCACTCGGCCAGTATATTCAGGAGGGTGAAAGAACTCTCTTTGAAACAGTAGTTGTTTTTGATAAGTCAAAAACAGAAGTCACAATCGGTGAGGAAGAGGGCGACTTTGACGGTCTTAACTTCCTTGCAGGCAAAAACCTTTCGTTTGTAAACAGAAAGGCTTACGAGGGAACAGTTCTCGCTCACACAGACGGCAACGTTCCCAACATCGTTCTTGAAGTTGAAAAGATGGACGAATACAACCTCGGCTATCTTATCTATTTCTTCGAAAAAGCTTGTGCAATCAGCGGCTATGTGCTCGATGTTAACCCCTTCGACCAGCCGGGCGTTGAAAGCTACAAGAAGAATATGTTTGCTCTTCTGGGCAAACCGGGTTACGAGGACCGCAAAGCAGACCTCGAAGCAAGATTAGGTTAAAATTTCGTGAAATCCACGGATTTTAAAATACACCAAGGAGGATATATTTATGGTATCTCTTATTTTAGGCAAAAAAGGTTCAGGAAAGACAAAGCGTTTGATTGAGAAAGTCAACGAGGCTATCGAAAAGTCAAACGGCAATGTAGTATGCGTTGAGAAGCAGCCGAAGCTCACATACGACGTTAACTACCGTGCACGTCTTATTGATACAGACCACTACTGCGTAAGCGGTTATGATGCATTTTACGGTTTCCTTTGCGGTATCTGCGCAGGCGACCACGACATCACAGATGTACTTATTGACGCAACTCTTCGTATCGGCTCTCGTGATTACAACGAGCTTGCAGCATTCCTTAAGAAGGTTGACGAACTCAGCAAGAACCACGTTGAGGAGAAGAACTTTATCTTCACAATTTCTGCTGATGAAGCAGACCTTCCTGTTGAAATCTTTGATTTCTGCAAAAAACTTTAATCCAAAATTAAAATTTTTAGAGATTAACTGTTGACAAATGTCGGTTCAGATTATATAATAATCGGTGCATGACATTTGAGGTGAAGGGTAATCTATGTTTTTTATTGAGCTTGAACCTGTCTTTAATAATGAAGGCTTTTCCCGCAGTGTGGATTTCACACTCGATATGAGCGATTGTTACTTCAACGGTGGTTTTCCGTTTAAGGACAGCGTGCGTATCAGCGGCGAGGTTAAAAACTCAACTGACATTGTCAGCCTTGTGGCTTCGGCGGATTTTACCTTGAACCTTACCTGCGACAGATGTGCCGCTGATTTCAGCCGTACGTTTTCAATACCTTTGGAGCACGTGCTGGTCACAGAGCTTAATGATGACGACAATGACGATTTTATTGTTATCGACTCGTTCCATTACGATGTTGAACCGCTTGTGAGAGAGGATATTCTGCTCTCGTTGCCCATGAAGGTGCTTTGCAGGGAGGACTGTGTCGGTATCTGTCACCGATGCGGTAAAGACTTGAATGACGGCCCCTGTGACTGCGGCAGGGAATATGACCCGAGATGGGACGCTTTGCAGCAGTTGCTGGAGGATGACCGGTAAAACTATTATTAGCAATAAGGAGGCGCTGAAAATGGCAGTACCCAAGAGAAGAGTTTCTAAAGCCAGAAGAGACAAGAGACGTTCAAACGTTTGGAAGATGAGTGCACCTGAGCTTGTAAAGTGCTCACAGTGCGGCGAGTTCAAGAGAACTCACAGAGTTTGCGCAGCTTGCGGTTATTACAACGGTAAGCTCGTAGTAAAGAAGGACGCATAAGTCTGTTCTTTTCAATGAAACGGCGAAAGGTAGAGATGGACCGCAAAGTCCTTTCTCTGCCTTTTTGACTTTTTAGAGGGAAAAATCGTTAAATTTCAATTTGCGGAGGTTAAAATGCGAACAAAAAGAGTAGTTGTTTTGCCTTATGATGCAAAATGGAAAAGTGATTTTGAAAATATAAAAAAGGAAATTTATGCCGCAATTGGTGATTTGATTATTTCTATTGAACACGTCGGAAGTACTTCGGTAGAAGGTCTGTCTGCCAAGCCTTGCATAGATATTGACGTTGTAATCAAAGATTATTCTGTTTTTGATACTGTTGTCGGCAGGCTGTTTGCGATTGGTTATTTATATGAAGGCAACCTTGGAATAGAAGGAAGAGAAGCTTTTAAATATTCAGATAAACCACACTTACAGACCCACCATTTATACGTTTGTCCGCAACATTCTGAAGAATTACATCGACACATCACCTTCAGAGACTTCCTCAGAAGCAATCCCGAAGCAGTAAAAAGATATGGTGCAGTTAAAGAAAAAGCGGCACAGTTATTTCCTGACGATATAGAAAAATATATTGAATATAAATCTTCTTGCATTGAAGAATTATACGAGATATGCGGTTTGAAATAATTTTCACACGTGATGTAATTAACCTATATTTTTGCCCCTGAAAGGGGAGATGGGTCGTAGACCCAGAGGGGTTATTATAAATAGCAACGCAGTTCCACAACTTTTGCCGAGTGGCAAAAATTTCACATCGGCAAAGCCGATATTTCACATTGCGAAAGCAATATTTCACACGACCGCAGGTCGTAATTCACTGCCGGAGGCACTACTATGGCTGTAAAAATCTCATCAATAAAACCACATTCGCCTGCTTCAAGACATTTTGTCAAAGCGGGCAGTAAGCTCATTTCCGTCAACGGTCACGAAATCCGTGATGTGCTTGACTATCAGTTTTATATCGATGAGGATGTCCTCGACCTTGTAATCGAAAAGCCGAACGGCAAGCGTCGTAAGGTCAGGCTCAAAAACTGCTACGGCGAAACGGGACTTGAGTTCGAAACCTACCTTATGGACAAACAGCGCCCCTGTGCCAACAACTGCATCTTCTGCTTTATTGACCAGATGCCCAAGGGTATGCGTGAAAGCCTTTATTTCAAGGATGACGATGCACGTCTTTCCTTCCTTTTCGGCAACTATATCACACTCACAAACCTCGGTGACAAGGACATCGACCGAATTATCGAAATGCACATCAGCCCTGTGAACATTTCCGTTCACACAATGAATCCCGACCTGCGTGTAAAGATGATGGGTAACAAGCGTGCAGGCAAGGTGCTTGAATATGTCAAACGTCTTGCGGCGGCAGGTATCAAGCTCAATACACAGCTTGTACTTTGTCCGGGCTACAATGACGGCGACGAGCTGACCTATTCTCTCGAGGAATTGGGCAAGCTTTATCCCGCTGTTCAGAGTATTGCGGCTGTCCCTGTGGGACTTACGTGCCACCGTGACGGACTTGCAAACTTAAATCCTTTCACAAAAGAGCAATCTTTAGATGTAATTTTTAGAATAGATAGTTACAATTCTTCATTTTTGTGTTATAATAATATGAATATTGCTTTTGCGGCGGATGAATTCTATCTGAATGCAGGTTTACCTCTGCCCGATGTCGAGCGTTACGGCGAATTTCCGCAGCTTGAAAACGGTGTCGGAATGTGGTCTTTGCTCAAAAAAGAGTTTGATGATGCCGTTAAAGATTTGCCCGACTCATATTCACTCGCAACCGAGCGGAAAATAACAATGGTCACGGGTGTTGCCGCCTACGGACTTATAAAGTACATTGCGGACACCGTGCAGTCAAAGGTGAAAAATCTCCACATCAATGTGGTTAAAATAGAAAATAAGCTCTTCGGTGACACAATCACCGTTGCAGGACTTCTTTGCGGTAATGATATCGCAAACGCTCTTGAGGGCAAAGACCTCTTTGACGAGGTGCTTATCCCCGCTGTTTCACTTCGCAGAGAGGGCGACCTGTTCCTTGACGATATGAGTGTTGAGGAGCTTTCAGAAAGATTAAAAGCAAAAGTTACTCCCGTTGAAAGTGACGGATATGTTTTACTCCAAAGGATTTTAGGTGAGGAGGAAGAATAAAATATGGCAAGACCTATCGTAGCGGTTGTCGGCAGACCGAATGTCGGCAAGTCAACGCTTTTCAATAAGCTTTGCGGCCAGCGCCTTTCTATCGTTGATGACACTCCCGGTGTTACACGAGACAGAATTTACGGTGACTGCGAATGGCTTAATTATAATTTCCTGCTCGTTGATACAGGCGGTATTGAGCCTCACTCGGACGACATCATTCTTTCACAGATGCGCCGTCAGGCACAGCTTGCAATCGACAGTGCAGACGTTATTGTTATGGTAACAGATATGACAACAGGTGTTGTTGCAACGGACGAAGAGGTTGCGGCAATGCTTCAACGCAGCGGCAAGCCGGTCGTTCTTTGTGTCAACAAGTGCGACAGAGTCGGTGAGCCTCCGCTTGAATTTTACGAGTTTTATAATCTCTGCCTCGGTGATCCGATTCAGGTTTCTGCTGTTCACGGTCACGGCACGGGCGATTTGCTCGACGAGGTTGTAAAATACTTCCCTGAAGAGGAAGAGAATAACGACGAAGAAGACAAAATCAAGGTTGCTGTTATCGGCAAGCCTAACGTCGGCAAATCTTCGCTCATCAACGCTATCGCAGGCGAGGAGCGTGTTATCGTTTCAAACATTGCAGGTACAACCCGTGATGCAACAGATACAATTATCGAAAACAAGCACGGCAATTTTGTTTTTATTGATACCGCAGGTATCAGACGAAAGAGCAAGATTGACGAGGCGATTGAAAAATACAGCGTAATCCGTGCAAGAATGGCAGTCGAGCGTGCAACAGTCTGCGTTATTATGATTGATGCGCAGGAAGGCTTTACGGAGCAGGATTCCAAGGTTGCAGGCATTGCACACGACCTCGGCAAGGCTTGCATTATTGCGGTTAACAAGTGGGATGCAGTCGAAAAAGACGGCAAGACAATGGACTCTTACCGCAAAAAGCTTATGAACGATTTTTCGTTTATGTCCTACGCACCGATTATTTTCATTTCTGCAAAAACAGGTCAGCGACTTGACAGACTTTTCGAGCTTATCAAGTACGTTGACGAGCAGAACGCAATGCGAATTTCAACAGGCAAGCTCAACGACGTGCTTGCAGAAGCAACTGCAAGAGTACAGCCCCCGACGGATAAGGGCAGACGCCTTAAGATTTATTATATGACCCAGGCTTCAACCCGTCCGCCGACATTTGTCTGCTTTGTAAACAAAAAAGACCTTTTCCACTACAGCTATCAGCGTTATCTCGACAACCAGATTCGTGAGGTTTTCGGACTTGAGGGCACGCCCACTAAAATGATGATCCGAGAACGTGAGTCGAAGTATGATAAATAACTAACCGAAAGGAGTACCGTAAATGATTATTCTCGGAATTGACCCGGGCTACGCTATTGTCGGCTACGGTATTCTTGAATACAGCAACAACCACTTTACAATCCTGCACTACGGTGCGGTCACTACCCCTGCAGGTATGCCGTTTAACCGCAGATTACAGATTATTTACGACGAGCTTGATGTGCTCATTTCAAAATACAAGCCCGATGTTATGGCAATCGAAAAGCTGTTTTATAACACCAATGCAAAAACAGTTATTGACGTTGCACAGGCGAGGGGAGTTATTGTTCTTGTTGCACAGAAGCATGGCTTGGAAATTGCGGAGTACACACCCTTGCAGGTCAAGCAAAGCGTTGTCGGCTACGGCAGAGCGGAGAAAAAACAGGTGCAGGAAATGATGCGCATAATGCTCAAGCTCGACAAGGTGCCGAAGCCTGACGATACAGCCGATGCCTTAGCTATGGCTATCTGCCACGCTCACACAAGCGGCTCGCTTGTCGGCAAACTCAAAAAATACTATTAAGAGGTGAGAAACGATGATATATTCATTAACGGGCGAAATTGTAAACGTTGACACGAACGGCTTTGCCATTCAGTGCGGCGGTGTTGCGTTTTTCTGCTTTTCAACAATGAATACCTTGCAAAAGGTGGGTCAGAAAGGCACACAGGCAACAGTTTTTACCTACCTTAATGTCCGTGAGGATGCTATGGAGCTTTACGGCTTTTATACCAAAAACGAGCTCGATGCCTTCCGTCAGCTTATCACCGTTTCGGGTGTCGGTCCCAAAGCCGCACTTGCAATCCTTTCGGTTTTAACTCCCGACCAGCTTGCGTTGAGCATTGCTTCAGGCGACGTTAAAGCAATCACAAAGGCGCAGGGCGTGGGTGCAAAGATTGCACAGCGAATTGTGCTTGAACTCAAAAATAAATTCTCAACAGACCTTACCGCAGAGCAGTCAGATGTCGTTGCCGCAATTCAGTCGGCAGACTCCTCTGCAGACCTTTCTGAAGCTATTGAAGCTCTCATTCAGCTCGGCTACAGCCGTTCGGAGGCTGCTGCGGCGGTCAGCAAGCTTGATAAGTCACTTCCCGTTGAAGAGCTTATCCGCCTTGCTCTCAAATCACTCATATAAGGAGGTATTCGTATGGACGAAATGGATTATGAAAGCAGAATAGTCGCTCCCGAATACCTTGATATGGATTCCGATGTCGAACGTCAGCTTCGTCCGAGGACGATTGACGAGTATATCGGTCAGTCCAAGGTCAAAGAAAATCTTTCAATTTATATCGAAGCGGCAAGAAACCGAGGTGAAGCCCTCGATCACGTTTTGCTCTACGGTCCTCCGGGTCTCGGTAAAACTACGCTTGCAGGCATCATCGCTAACGAAATGGGTGTCAGCTTCCGTGTAACTTCAGGTCCCGCAATCGAAAAGCCGAAGGATTTAGCGGCACTTCTTACTAACCTTAACGAGGGTGATGTACTCTTTATCGACGAGATTCACCGTATGAACAGAAGCGTTGAAGAGGTTTTGTACCCCGCAATGGAGGACAATGCTCTTGACATCATCATCGGTCAAGGTCCCTCGGCAAGAAGTATCCGTATTGATTTGCCGAAGTTCACATTGGTAGGTGCAACGACCCGTGCAGGTCAGTTAAGCGCTCCGTTGCGTGACCGTTTCGGTGTTGTGCTTCGTCTTGAGCTTTACTCACCCGAGGAGCTTTCAAGCATTGTAAAGCGAAGTGCAGGAATTTTAAAAATAGATATTGACGAAGACGGTGCTTTGCAGATTGCCTCACGTTCAAGAGGTACACCACGAATTGCAAACCGACTCCTGAAGCGTTCACGTGACTTTGCACAGGTTCTCGGCAACGGAATCATCACGGGCGAAAACGCAGATTTAGCATTGAACAGGCTCGAGGTTGACCCCCTCGGACTTGACTCAATAGACAGACTTTTACTCACCTCTATGATAAGAAATTATAACGGAGGTCCGGTAGGTCTTGAAACAATCGCCGCAGCAATCGGCGAGGAAGCAATAACAATCGAGGACGTTTGTGAGCCTTATCTTATGCAGATAGGCTTCCTTTCAAGAACACCACGTGGCAGAATGGTAACACCTGCGGCTTACAAGCATTTAGGTATACCAATGCCGACACAGTGTGGTGCAACAGCAAATCCTATCCCACTGGCAGAACAACAAAAATTTGACTTATAATTAAGGAGCTTTGTTATGGGCAGATTATTCGGTACGGACGGTGCAAGAGGCGTTGCAAACTCGGAGCTTACCTGCGAGCTTGCTATGCAAATAGGACGTGCGGCGGCAATGGTTCTCATTGGCGAAAACAAAAAAAGACCGAGAGTTATGATCGGTATGGATACAAGAATTTCATCAAATATGCTATGCTCTGCAATCACGGCAGGACTTTGCTCTGTCGGTGCAGATGTTATGCAGCTTGGTGTTCTTCCCACTCCGGCAGTAGCTTTCCTTGTCAAGAAGTACGAGTATGATGCGGCGGTTATGATTACCGCTTCTCACAACCCGTGCGAATATAACGGAATTAAAATTTTTCAGGCAGACGGCTACAAATTGCCCGACGAGCTTGAAGAAAAAATCGAAGCAATCATCCTTGACGGTGTAACACAGCCTCCCGTTAAAATCGGTGCTGATGTCGGCAGAATCCGCACTTCGGAAATGCCTGCTTTCGATTACACCCGTCACCTTATGTCAACTGTTGAAGGTGTTGATTTTTCAGGCTACAAGGTTGCTCTTGACTGCGCAAACGGTGCGGCAAGCGTAACTGCGCCAGACCTCTTTACCGAACTCGGCGTGGATAGCCACATCAAGTCCTCAATCCCCAACGGCATCAACATCAACCGTGATTGCGGCTCAACAAGCCTTCAGGGCTTACAGCACTATGTTAAGGAGTACAAGTGCGATGTCGGCTTTGCTTTTGACGGTGATGCAGACAGAATGTTGGCTGTTGACGAAAACGGCGATATAGTAGACGGTGATAAGATTATCGCAATCTGCGCCAAGGATATGAAGCAAAGAGGCGTGCTCGACAACGACACAGCAGTTGTAACCGTTATGAGCAATATGGGCTTCTTTGAGTTCTGCAAAAATAACGGCATAAATGTTGAAACCACCAAGGTTGGCGACAGATATGTCCTTGAAAATATGAAGGAAAACAATTATAAAATCGGCGGTGAGCAGTCAGGACACGTTATTTTCTTTGACTATGCATCAACGGGTGACGGTCAGCTTACTGCAATTCAGCTTCTCGCTGTCATGAAGAGAACGGGCAAAAAGCTCTCCGAGCTTGCCGCAGAAATGAATGTTTTCCCACAGGTGCTTATAAATGTCCGTGTTTCACAGATGGGTAAAGCACGTTATAACAAAGATATCGAAATCAAAAAGGCAATCGAAAGTGCCGAGCGTGAGCTCGGTGATGACGGCAGGGTTCTTGTCCGTGTTTCGGGCACAGAGCCGCTTGTACGAGTAATGCTCGAGGGTAAGGACGAGGAAAAAATCAAAGTCCTTGCAGAAGAAATTGCCGAGGTAGTAAAAGAAAGACTTATCTAAAATTCAACTAATTTAATCGGAGGATGTCAAAATGAGAATTGCGGACGGCTGGAAGGATTATGAATTGCTTGACTGTTCGGGCGGTGAAAAGCTTGAACGGTGGGGTAATGTTATACTCATTCGACCCGACCCGCAGGTTATCTGGCAAACTCCGAAAACACATCCTTTGTGGGAAAACGCTCACGCACGCTACAACCGCTCCTCTTCGGGCGGCGGACATTGGGAAGTCCTCAAAAAAACTCCCGATGCATGGAGGGTAAATTACGGTAATTTGAGCTTCAACGTCAAAACAATGGGCTTCAAGCACACGGGACTTTTCCCTGAGCAGGCTGTCAATTGGGACTACACCGCCGAGCTTATCAAAAACGCAGGCAGACCGATTAAGGTGTTGAACCTCTTTTCTTACACGGGCGGCGCAACCGTTGCTTGTCTTAAAGCAGGCGCACAGGTCGTTCACGTTGATGCTTCTAAAGGTATGGTTGCATGGGCAAAGGAAAATGCAGTTGCTTCGGGTGTAAGCGACAAGCCTGTCAGGTGGATTGTTGACGACTGCATCAAATTCGTTCAGCGTGAAATCCGCAGAGGTAACAAATACGATGTAATCATCATGGACCCGCCGTCTTACGGCAGAGGTCCCGGTGGCGAAGTGTGGAAATTGGAGGACGAGATTTATAATTTTGTCGATTTGTGCTCAAATCTTCTTTCCGACGACCCGCTTATGGTACTCATAAATTCTTACACAACGGGGCTTTCTCCCGCAGTAATGGAATATATTTTAGGCTCAATCATCACCCCGAAATTCGGCGGTAAGCTTTCCTGCAGTGAAATCGGCTTGCCCGTAACACAGACGGGAATGGTGCTTCCGTGCGGAGCATCGGCAATCTGGCAGAGGTAATTATGGAAGATAAGGTTATCATAAAATTTGATAATGTTTCATTCGCTTATGAAGCAAGTGAAGAGGACACAGCCGCCACCCAAGTTGTGGACGGCTTTAGCCTTGATGTCCCAAAAGGACAGTTCCTTGCTGTTTTAGGTCATAACGGATGCGGAAAATCAACCGTTGCCAAGCTTATCAACGGTATTCTTGTGCCGTCTGCAGGCAAGGTAACTGTTGACGGACTTGACACCGCTGACGACGACAAGGTGACCGATGTCCGCCGTACCGTCGGCATGGTTTTCCAGAACCCCGACAACCAGATTGTCGCTACAATCGTTGAGGATGATGTTGCGTTCGGTCCCGAAAATCTCGGTATGCCTCCTCACGAAATCCGCAAGCGTGTTGACGACGCGCTCAAGGCTGTCGGAATGTACGAGTTCCGTGACCGTGAGCCTCACCGTCTTTCGGGCGGACAGAAGCAGCGTGTCGCAATCGCAGGTATAATTGCAATGAACACAAAATGCATCGTAATGGATGAACCGACCGCAATGCTTGACCCTCACGGCAGGCAGGAGGTTATGGATACCATACAGATGCTCAACAAAGAGCGTGGAATTACCGTCATTCTCATAACTCACTATATGGACGAGGCTGTCAAGGCTGACCGTGTTGTGGTAATGGATAAGGGCGAAATTGTTCTTGACGGTGTACCCCGTGATGTGTTCAAAAATGTTGAAAAATTAAAGTCACTCGGTCTTGATGTTCCGCAGGCAACCGAGCTTGCATACAGATTAAGAAAAGCAGGACTTGATATCCCCGACAACATTCTTGACGAAAAAGAATGTGCCGAGGCAATTCTTGCCGCATTGGAGGTGAAGTGATGCCGATACTTTCTGCAAAAGGCGTTACTCATCTTTACAACAAAGGAACGCCGAGCCAGGCAAAGGCTATTTATAATGTAAATGTTGAAATCGAAGAGGGCGAGCTTGTCGGACTTATTGGTCACACAGGCTCGGGAAAAAGCACCCTCGTTCAGCACTTCAACGGAATTTTAAAGCCCGACGAGGGTCAGATTTTTGTTGACGGCAAGGATATCTGGGCAGACAAAAAAGCAACCCGTGAAGCACGCTTCAAGGTCGGTCTTTGCTTCCAATATCCCGAATATCAGCTTTTTGAAGAAACAGTTTATAAAGACATTTCCTTCGGCCCTAAAAATATGGGACTTTCCGAGGAGGAGATAAACTCGAGAGTTCTCCTTGCCGCCGAGTATGTCGGTCTCAAAAAGGAGCTTCTTGAAAAGTCGCCGTTTGACCTCTCGGGCGGTGAAAAGCGCCGTGCGGCTATCGCAGGTGTAATTGCAATGCAGCCGAAAGTGCTCATCCTTGACGAGCCTACGGCAGGTCTTGACCCCAAGGGCAGAGACAAAATTCTGGATATGATTAAATCCTACCGTGAAAAAACAGGCAGTACAGTGCTTCTTGTTTCTCACAGTATGGAGGACGTTGCAAAAATTGCAACAAAGGTACTTGTTATGAATAAATCCCGTGTGGAGATGTACGGCACGGTTGACGAGGTTTACTCCCACAGCGAGGAGCTTCGCAAAATCGGTCTTAACATTCCGCAGGTTTCAAAGGTTTTTGAAATTTTAAAGCAAAAGGGCTGTGACCTGGGAACAGCCTACACCGTCGAAAAGGCGGCAGAGGTAATCCTCTCAAAGGGAGGTGCCAACGTATGATTAAGGATATAACCATCGGTCAGTATTTCATCGGCGACTCCTTGCTTCACCGACTTGATGCAAGAATGAAAATCATTCTTACGATTGCGTTTATCGTTTCAATTTTCATCTGCAAGAGCTTTCCGGCACTCTTGCTTATGGTGCTTTTTACCTTCGTGGTTGTGCTCATCTCAAAAGTACCTGTTAAAATGGTCTTAAAGAGCGTAAAGCCGATTGCAATAATCGTTGCCTTTACCTCGATACTCAATATTTTCTACGTCAGGGGCGGCACACCGCTTGTTGATTGGAGGTTTATCCACATCACATCAAACGGTGTCTTTACGGCAATTTTTATGGCGGTCAGAATTGTATGTCTTGTTATAATCAGCTCAATGCTCACCTACACAACAACTCCCACAATGCTGACAGATGCAATCGAAAAATTGCTTTCACCCTTAAAACTTTTCAAAATTCCCGTGTCAACACTTGCAATGATGATGACACTTGCGTTAAGATTTATACCGACACTTATCGACGAAATCGACCGCATCACAAACGCACAGAAGGCGAGAGGCGCAAATCTCGATGACGGTAATTTTATCGAAAGAGTAAAGGCGCTTGTTCCGATAATCGTACCGCTGTTCGTTTCGTCGATAAGACGTGCTTACGAGCTTGCAGATGCAATGGACTGCCGCTGTTACACGGGCGGTCCGGGCAGAACAAGAATGAAGCAGATGAAGCTTCACCCTCGTGACTTTGCGGCACTTGCTGTTGTTGTTTTGCTTATTGCAGGCATAGTTTTACTCAACATTTACTTCAAGGCGGTGCTTGTCAGATGAGAAATCTGCTTTTACGTCTTATATATGACGGTGCGTCATATCACGGCTGGCAGGTACAGCCCAACGGCATAACCGTGCAGGAAGCCTTGCAGAACGCTGTTGAGAAAATCCTCGGTGTGCGTGAAAGTGTTGTAGGTTGCAGTCGTACGGACGCAGGTGTCCATGCAAACGATTTTTGCTGTAATATTAAAACCGAAAACGACATCGATTGCTACCGCTTGCAGGGTGCGCTCAATGCCGTTTTACCCGATGATATATGTGTGAAATCAGTCAAGGAAGTACCTCTCAATTTCCACGCAAGATACAATTGTGTAACCAAGCAGTATGTTTACAGAGTCTGGAACGCAAATTACAAAAATCCCTTTCTTGTAAACCGTGCATGGCACTACAAAAATAAACTCAACGAGAAATTTCTGAACGAGCAGGCACAAGCCTACATCGGCACTCACGATTTCAAAGCCTTTTGCTCGGCAGGCAGTACCGTGGAGGATACCGTCCGCACAGTCAAATCTTTCACAGTTGAAAGAAACGGTGAAGAGGTTATCTTCAAGGTTGAAGCTGACGGCTTTCTTTACAATATGGTGCGTATAATGGTCGGCTCGTTAATAGAAATTTCAGAAAATAAAATAGAAAAAGACAAACTTAATGATATAATAGAAAGTAAGGACAGAACGCTTGCAGGCAGAACAGCTCCGCCGCAGGGTCTCTACCTTAACAAAGTAAATTACGGGGAGGATTGACGTGGAAGAAAACAAAAGAAAATTCAAGCCATTGAGCAAGCAATCAAAACTCATACTTTCGGTTTTTCTCGTTGTCGTGGCGGCTTTGCTGATTGTTTTTACAGCGGCACAATCCCTCGGTAATATGACAATCCGCAATATGGCAGATAACGTCAAGGCTTATTTCGTCAGCCTCGGTGCAGGTGACGGCTACCCCTACGACATTGATGCCTTGAGTGTTGAGGATATCAAAATCAACAACTCAAATATCCAGCTTCTTTTAAGCGACAAAACACTTGTTCTTAACCAGACGGCAAAGGAAATTATGCCGAGAGAGCATACCTACTCCAATCCTGCAATGAAAACAAAAGAGTCAAAGCTTATAATCTACGACCTTGACTCTGCCCGTTTCAGACTTCAGAACTCAACGGAAATTACCTACGAGGGCGAAGCCTCGGGCAGAATTACTGCTGCGGCAATTGGTAAAAGCGGCAATTACGCTTTGAGTACTTACGGCACAAGCGTTCAGTCTGTTCTCACGGTTTATAACAATAAAAATAAAGAAATTTTTATCTGGAACTATAAAACAGAACGAATTGTTGACATATCCCTTTCGGATAACGGCAAATATGCCGCAGTTGCAACAATTGATGCTGAAAACGGCAAGATAAATTCAAAGCTTTATGTTTTCGATTTTAAATCGGAAGAGTATGTTTCCTGCTTCGACTACAAGGACACAACTCTTGTCAAGGTTGATTATGTGAAGAGCAACAACATCGTTGCTGTCGGCAACAATCTGCGCTCGTACATAAAGAACAATACCGACAGGAAGGATGACACCTCCTTCGGTGCAGATGTACTTTATAACTACTGCGTTACGGATAAGGGCAGAAATGCAATTGTCCTTTCACGTTACGGCAGCTCGTCACTTTCAAAGCTCACCGTTTACTCCAACAAAAATAAGGAGCAGTTCACGGTAAGCTTCGACAAGGAAATGCAGTGGGTGGACTGTGACGAAAAATACACAGCAGTTCTTTTTGAAAACGAGGTCAGAACCTTTAACAAAAAGGGTAAGCAGGTCGGAAGCATAACCTTTACGGGAGAGCCTGTAAGAGTTGCGGTTGACGGAACAAAAACTTATGTTTTAACAACCTCGGGTCTTCAATGCTACGATACCAAAGGAATTGAATGAGGTGATTTTTTGGAGCAATATATTATCGACATTATTTTAGCGGCAATTTTTCTTGCAATAACAATTAAATATTTTACAAGAGGCTTTGCCAAAACAATTTTAAAGTTCGTTGCATTCTTTCTTTCAATTGTGCTTTCCCGAACCTTGTCGGGAGAGGTAACCGATTGGGTATTCAGCAACACCAAGCTTTTCACGGGCACAGAGCGTTACATAGCACAGCTAATCATAACCGTTCTTTGCTTTGTCGTGCTTTCAGTTCTTCTTAACTGGGCGGTAGCACTCGTAAACAAGTTTTTCAAAATACCTGTTTTAAAGCAGGCAAACAAGCTGCTCGGCGGACTTTTAGGTGCTCTTTGCGGCGGCATAGTCGTGATAGTTCTCTGCTTCGCTTTGCAGATTTCGTCACACGTTGTTTATAACGCAAAGTTTGTCAATGCCGTTGAAAGTTCCGTAATTGTTCAAATGGTACTCTCGGACGAAAAAGTAAACGAAGGCATCGAAGCCTTAAAATAACGGAGGAATAATTATGTTTAAAGATTTATTTAAAAATTGGAATACGATTCCGAACTGGATTTCCTTTGCAAGAATTATAATGATACCCATTTTCGGAGTATTGTTTTATAAAAACGAGGTTGTATGGGCAGTTTTCGTCCTTTTCCTTTCAGGCTTTTCAGATTTTATCGACGGCAAAATTGCACGTAAGTTCAATCAGGTAAGCGACCTCGGAAAGATGCTCGACCCCGTTGCGGATAAGCTCACACAGGTTACAATCGCTGTCTTGCTTTACATCAAGTTTAATTCAAGCGATGTAGAGCTCGTTAAGACCTTCAGCTGGATTTTCCTTATTTTCATTGTAAAGGAAATCGTGATGGTTCTTTTCGGCGCATTTATGGTTGCTATCGGTCTTCGTCCGTCAGCGGCTGAAATCTGGGGAAAAGCATCAACCTTCGTGTTCTATGCAGTTATGATTTTCCTTTTTGCGTTTGCACCCGATGTCGGCGCATTCAATTCACTCTGGACAATTCCCGAGGCACTCCTTGTAGTTCTCGTTGCCGTTTCCGCAATCCTCACTGTGATTGCATTTGTCAGCTACTTACCGACAACCTACAAGCAGTTTAAGGAAAAGTATTTCAGCAAGAAGTAAACAGCAAAATAGTCAGCAAAAGTTTAGGAGAAATATATGAAACAAATTATGTGCAGCAAATGCGGCATAAGACCTGCCGTAATTTTTATGACCCGTATGGAGGGTGATAAAAGCTCAAAGCAGGAGGGCTTGTGCCTTAAATGTGCAATGGAATCCACGGGTCCCATTAAGCAGATGATGGAAAATATGGGTATCACCGAGGATGACTACGAGGCAATGAGCGAGCAGTTCGGTGCCATGATGGGTATGGGCGACAACGGCGAAGGCTTTGAGCCGGGCGGTGTGCCGACGTTCCCGTTTATGCAGAACTTTATGCCTAAAGAAGAGGACGACGGCAAGCAGTTCACAGACGTTGACGACGAGCCGAAGGATACTAAATCAAAAAAGGCAAAAGGTGAAAAGAACAACAAAAAGAGAAAGTTTCTTCCTCTTTACTGTACAAACCTGACACAAAAGGCACGTGACGGCAAAATTGACAGAATTATCGGCAGAGACAATGAAATCTACCGCACAATTCAAATACTTTGCCGCCGTTCAAAAAATAATCCCTGCCTTATCGGTGAACCGGGTGTCGGTAAAACCGCTATTGCAGAGGGACTTGCTTTAAGAATTGCAAGCGGTGACGTTCCTGCAAAGCTTGCCAATAAAGAAATACACCTTCTTGACCTCACCTCACTTGTTGCCGGTACACAGTTCCGTGGTCAGTTCGAGGGAAGAGTCAAGGGTCTTGTAGAGGAAGTCAAATCCGAGGGCAACATCATTCTCTTTATTGATGAGGTGCATAACCTTGTCGGTACAGGCGGTGACTCCGAGGGTGCAATGAATGCCGCTAATATCTTAAAGCCCGCTCTTTCAAGAGGTGAGGTGCAGATTATCGGTGCAACTACCTTTACAGAGTACAGAAAATATATCGAAAAAGATGCTGCTCTCGAAAGACGACTTCAGCCCGTTAAGGTTGAAGAGCCGTCAATTGAGGACACTTACAATATGCTCGTCGGCATCAAGAGTTATTATGAGGACTACCACAAGGTGCAGATAAGCGACCACCTTGTGCACACAGCAGTAACACTTTCTGAACGCTTTATCAACGACAGATTCTTGCCCGATAAGGCAATCGACCTTCTTGACGAGGCTTGTACCTGCGCAAATCTTCGCAACAAAAACATCAGCGAATACGAGAAAAAGCTTGACGAAAAGGCTGACCTTATCATCCGTGAGCAAACACTTATGGAAGAGACCGAAAACCCCGATTACGAGGCTATCGCAAAGGTTAAGGCAGAGCTTATTCAATGCGAAACACGTCTTAATCAGCTTATTCCGTTGGTTGAAAATTCTCCCGTTACAGAGGAAGACCTTGCACGTGTTATTCAGCTTTGGACAGGCATCCCTGCACAGAAGATTGTTGAAAGCGACCTTCGCAGACTTGCCGACCTTGACAAAAAGCTTAAGGCGAAAATCATCGGTCAGGACGAGGCTGTTGATGTTGTTTCAATGGCAATCCGCCGTGGCAGAATTCAGATAAGCCCACGCCGCAGACCGTCATCATTCATCTTTGTCGGTCCGACAGGTGTCGGCAAAACAGAGCTTGTAAAACAGCTTGCAAACGAGCTTTTTGATACTCCGGAAACACTTATCCGTCTTGATATGTCCGAGTTTATGGAAAAGCATTCGGTGTCAAGAATTATCGGCTCACCTCCGGGTTATGTCGGTTATGACGAGGCTGGTCAGCTTACCGAAAAGGTACGTCGCAAGCCTTATTCAGTTCTTCTCTTTGACGAGATTGAAAAGGCTCACCCCGATGTTATGAATATTCTTCTCCAGATTCTTGACGAGGGCAAAATCAACGACGCACAGGGCAGAACGGTAAGCTTTGAAAACACGGTTATCGTAATGACCTCAAACGCAGGCAGCAGCCGTGGTGAGGGTGCTCTCGGCTTCGGCAAAACAAAGGGTGACGCAAGCCGAGACAGAGCAATGAAGGCTCTCAAGGAGTTCCTTCGTCCCGAGTTCCTCGGCAGAGTTGACGAGATTGTTGTCTTCAACGATCTTAATGAGGAAGCATTCAAGAAGATTGCTGTTCTTATGCTTGACGAGTTCAAAGGTCCGATGCAGGACAAAGCAATCAGCTTCAATTATACTGATGAAGCTGTCGAATTCCTTGCACTCAAATCTGTAGGCGGTTCAAGAGGTGCTCGTGACCTCCGCAATGAAATCCGCCGCAGGGTAGAGGACAAAATCGCAACAAAAATCATCGACAATATCGACACCCCCGTAACCTCAATCACGGTTGATGTCGAGAACGATGAAATAGTGCTTAAATAAAATCAGACAGCCGTAAAAAGCGGCTGTCTTTTCTCTTGTTGCAAAAAAAATCGATAAATGCTATAATATAAAAAGTATATCCCTATCAAAATATAAAGGTGATATTATGAAAAAGCATTTACTCAAAATATGGAATTTTCTTTATTATTTAAAAGTCAGGTTAGTAGATATGTTCTGGCTTATCTTTGATTTCTTTTATTCACGTTTAACCAAAGCACCGGCTGTTGCAACGGTAGACGAGACAATTAAAGCCTTGGTGGAGGGGAATTACTCAATAGCACGCTACGGTGACGGTGAGATTAAACTTGTTGCGGGTAGAAATATCTCTTTTCAAGATGCAACACCGCTTGCTGTAAGCAAATTAAGGGAAGTTCTCTCAAGTGATGTTGATGGCTTGCTTGTCGGCATTGCTGATATTTTTGGTGACAGAAGTCGCTACAACGAAAAGGCAAACAAGTATTGGAAAAAGCACCTTAATAAATTCAGAAGAGTTTGGTACAGATATCTTATAAAAGGCAAAAAATATTATAATGCCTCAATGACCAGACAGTATATTGCTTTGAACGACCGTTCACAGGGAATTGAAATATATAATAAAATGAAAAAAATCTGGCAGGACAAAGACGTTGTTTTTATTGAAGGCGAAAAAAGCCATATGGGTGTCGGAAATGATCTGTTTGACGGTGCAAAGTCGATAAAGCGCATTATAGGCCCTTCAAAACAGGCTTTTTCAAAGTATGAGGAGATTTTATCAGAAGCTTGCAAGCAGGACAAAGACATTCTTTTTCTTATTGCGCTTGGCCCTACGGCTACAGGACTGGCCTATGATTTGCATTTGAAAGGTTACCGTGCAATTGACATCGGACATGTTGATGTTGAATATGAATGGCTGCTTATGGGAGCAGAAAAAAAAGTTGCGTTAAAGAACAAGATGGTGTTTGAAGCGACAGGCAATACACAGATAGAAAACTGTGTTGATGAAACCTATGAATCTCAGATAATTGCAAAAATTATTTAATGAGGTAAGCACTTATGTCACAAAACGAAAGTATAATTAAATTTAAAACTTTTTGTGCATCGGTTATTTCGGGTGCAATCAATTCACCCAAGAAATTCCTTGCTTTTATAAAAAGGAATTATCAGATTCTACGTAACAAACAAGTAGCGGCTAATAGACAAATTCCGCAGATTTTTCTTATCGGTACTCCCGAATACGGCAATCTTGGTGACCAGATAATCGCTGTCAGCGAGCTTCGTTGGCTTAGTGATTTTTATCCCAATTATGGGATTAAAGAATTCACGCACGAAACGTTGATGAAAGATAAAAAATGCAGGCTGCTTCTTTCACAGATAAATAAAAAGGATTTGATTTTTCTTCAGGGCGGAGGAAATCTTAACGATCTATATTTGAACTGTGAGAAAATTCGCCGTACAATAATCCAAAAATGTCCCGAGAATAAAATCATCCTTTTTCAGCAATCAATTTTCTTTTCCGATACACAAAAGGGCAGAGTAGTTAAAGAACAGACAGAAAAAATCTATAATAGTCATCAAAATTTTACTATTATCACAAGAGAAAACAAAAGCTTTGAATTGGCAACGGGAATTTTTACTTCATTGAGAGTTCTCAAGTATCCTGATATGGCTACATATCTTTTCGGCAAGGTCACTTCAAAAAGCGACACGGAACGTAACGGTGTGCTTGTGTGTATAAGGGATGATGACGAAAAATATTACTCTGATTTACAGATTTCAAAGATGATTGAAATTTTAACGGTTGACAATTCTTTGGATTTTATCGATACGAACGTGCATCGTTCGGTTTTACCCAAAAACAGACTTAAGGAAGTTCAGAACCTCATTGATGAAATTGCAAAATATAAAGTAATGGTTACTGATCGTTTTCACGGGGTCGTCTTTTCGATTCTTTCGGGAACACCTTGTGTTGTACTGCGTTCTTCCGACCATAAGATTGTAGAGGGTGTCAAATGGTTTGCTGATTATGACGGTATTTATTATGCGAAAAATATAGACGAAGTCCCTGAATTGGTAAAAAGAGCATCTGAATTGAAAAGTTTCAGAATTCCCGATTTTTCCCTATATTTTAGAGACCTTTACAATGAACTGAACAAATAACCAAAGCGGTGTGAAAAGACATTTCTTATCACACCGCTGTTTTATTTATCTCAATAAATCTCAGAATATCACTTTCAAAATTATACTATATTTTATTATGCTTGTCAAAATCGACATTTTTCTGTTGACAAAGCGGTAATTAAACTGTAAAATATGAAATTGAGTTTCAGTTTCATATTTGAGGTGATAATATGGAAAATTCATACAACACAAAACAAGGCGAACTGATTTTAAATATTTTAAAAAGCGGTGCAGGTGAGCACTTCACCGCCGATGACATCATAAGACTTTCCGAAAAGGAAGGTAAAAAAGTCGGCAAGGCAACCGTTTACCGCCACCTTGACAAGCTTATCCGTGCGGGCGAGGTGCGCAAGTACATTGTCGAAGAGGGTACAAGTGCATGCTTTGAATACATCGGTAACTCGCATTCCTGCCATTCGCACTATCATCTCAAGTGTTCTTTGTGCGGTGAGCTTCTTCATGTCAAGTGTGAATACCTTGACGAGGTTTCCGCCCACATTTCAGACCACCACGGCTTTCGGATAAAACCCGAAAAAACCGTTCTTTACGGTGTTTGCAAAAACTGCAGGGAGGCAGAAAATGTTTAAAAAAATACTGTCAGTCATACTCGCGGCGGTGTTTTTGGCTTTATCTTTTTCGGGTTGCGTTTCACAAAAATCAACTGACGACGGCGGACTCACGGTTGTTACAACAATCTTTGCCCCGTACGATTTTGTGCGGCAGCTTGTCGGTGACAGGGCACGGGTAATTATGCTCATTCCACCGGGAGTTGAAAGCCATTCCTACGAGCCGACGCCATCGGATATTATAGAAATTGAAAATGCCGACCTGTTTTTCTATGTCAGCGAGCATACCGAAACGTGGGTTGAGCAGATACTTTCTGCCCTCAAAAACAAGCAAGTCGAAGTTGTTAATATAGCCGATGGCATCGGCATTGAAATTCACGGTCATGACCACGGACACGAGCACGACCACCACGGAGATTGCGAAACAGACGAGCATATCTGGACAAACCTTGCCTATGCTGCGAAAATGGTTGATTTCATCGGCAAAGAGCTGGCTGAAAAAGACAAGGCAAACGCATCATTTTATATTGAAAATGCTCAAAAATACAGCGGTGAAATTTTAAATCTAAAAAAAGATTTTTCTTCAATGATTTCTTCTTCAAAACGCAACGAGATTGTTTCGGGCTCACGCTTTGCATTGAAGAACTTTACAACCGAATTCGGTCTTCACTTCACAGCGGCATTTGATTCGTGCGTGGACAACACCGAACCGAGTGCGGCAGTAATGGCGAAAATCATTGATAAAATAAAAGACGAAAACATCCCCGTAATCTTTTACGAGGAACTCACAGAGCCGAAAATCGCACGTGCGGTTTCACTCGAAACAGGGGCAAAGATGTTACTTCTTCATTCCTGTCACAATGTCTCGTCAGAAGAACTCAAAAACGGCGAGACCTATGTTTCGCTTATGAAACAAAACTATGAAAACTTAAAGGAGGCGTTGAACTGATGAGTATGATTTCCTGCGAAAAAGTCTATATGAATTACGACTCGACCAAGGCTGTCAATGGCGTCAGTTTCAGCGTCGAGAAGGGCGATTTTCTGTGCATTATCGGTGAAAACGGAACAGGTAAAAGCACACTTTTAAAGGGCATTCTGGGGCTTCAGAGGCTCAATTCGGGTACGATAGTTTTTTCGGGAATAACAAACCGTGAAATGGGATATCTTCCGCAAAGAACAGTAGTTCAAAAGGATTTCCCCGCAAGCGTGCGTGAGGTTGTTTTAAGCGGCAGACAAACCAAGGGCTTCCGCCTGTTTTATACTCCGACGGACAGAAAAACAGCACAGCAAAACATTGAACTTATGGGTATCGAAGACATTAAAAACAAGCCGTTCAACGAGCTTTCAGGCGGTCAGCAGCAGCGTGTACTGCTTGCACGTGCCCTGTGTGCAACGCAAAAGCTGCTTCTTCTGGACGAGCCTACAACAGGTCTTGACCCGTTTGTCACAGCCGAGCTTTATAACCTTATCAGTAAGCTCAACCGTAAACACGGTGTAACGGTTATAATGGTTACTCACGATATTAAAAATTCCGTCGAATATGCCAACAAAATTCTTTCAATGGAGCACGACGGTGACTTCTTCGGCACTACCGCTGAGTATATGAAAACTCCTGCGGCAAAGCTGATTTTCGGAGGTGGGCAGAATGATTGAAACCTTCCTTCAGATGTTTGAATATGACTTTATGCTTCGTGCAATAATCGTTGGCGCACTCGTCGCACTTTGCTCTGCACTTCTCGGCGTAACACTCGTGTTAAAGCGTTATTCAATGATTGGTGACGGACTTTCTCACGTTGGCTTCGGTGCGTTGTGCATAGCACTTGCAATGAATGTTGCTCCGCTTGCGGTTTCTGTCCCTGTTGTTGTGGTTGCCGCTTTTCTTCTTTTGCAGATAAGCGAAAACAGCAAAATCAAAGGCGATGCCGCAATCGCTCTGATTTCAAGCACGGCACTTGCCGTGGGTGTAATTGTCACGTCAATGACAACGGGCATCAATTCAGATGTCAACGGCTATATGTTCGGCAGTATCCTTGCAATGAGCGACACGGACGTGGTTGTCAGCATTGTTCTTTCAGCCGCCGTTCTTGTTTTGTATATTGTTTTTTATAACAAGATTTTTGCTGTCACCTTTGACGAAAGCTTTGCAAGGGCAACGGGCACACGCACAAAGACATACAATACTCTCATTTCACTTTTGACAGCAATCACAATTGTAATCGGAATGCGTATTATGGGTGCAATGCTTATTTCAAGTCTCGTTATTTTCCCTGCACTCACATCAATGCGAGTTTGCTCTTCCTTTAAAAAGGTGGTAATAACCTCCGCTGTTGTGTCTGTTCTGTGCTTCTTTGTGGGATTGTTTATTTCCTTTGCTTACTCAATGCCCGCAGGTGCAAGTGTTGTTGCAGTCAATGCTGTTGCATTTTTACTTTTCTCCCTTGTCGGAATGATTAAACGAAAGATATCATAAAATAATTTTTGAGGTGATTACAATGAAAGAGCTTAAAAATATAAAAGAGGTTAAAGAGAACCTCGTCAAAATGATTGCTGACGATTGGGCACTTGTTTCAGCCGCAGACGGCGAAAAGTGGAACACAATGACAATCAGCTGGGGCGGTGTCGGTGAGCTTTGGGGCAAGGATGTGGTTTTTGCATTCATCCGTCCGCAGAGATACACAAAAGAATTTATGGACAAGAGCGATTATTTTACCGTCAGCTTTTTTGAGGGGATTTATAGGGATGCTCTCAAAATCTGCGGCACAAAGTCGGGCAGAGATTGCGACAAGACAACACTTGCAGGACTTTCAGCAGAGTTTGACGGCGAAGCAGTTTACCCGGCAGAGGCAAAGCTCGTTATCAAGTGCCGTAAGCTTGCGGTGCAGAAGATGGATAACGCAGGCTTTCTTGACAAGTCAATCGAGTCAAATTACAAGGCAGGGGACTACCATTATGTCTATATTGGTGAGATTGAAAAGGTAATTGAAAAATAATTTAAAAATTTTTCAAAAAACAGTTGACAAAGTCGAAATGCTGTTATATAATAATCAAGCGCTCGAGAGTGAAACAGCTCTCAGCAGTCGGTGTTGATAGCGAAGAGGGTCCACCCGTTCCCATACCGAACACGGTAGTTAAGCTCTTCTGTGCTGAAAATACTTGGCGGGCAGCCGCCCGGGAAGATAAGGCGATGCCGACATAATTAAAGCAACCGCTCAATAGAGCGGTTGTTTTCTTTTTGTCTGGCAACGGATGAAAACCCCCGGTTCTACCGGGGGAAAAAGAACGCTTTAGTAAAAAAAGAAAGCACCACGCAAATGAGTGGTGTAAAAAATAATAACCTCCTAGTATAATAGAAGCGGTTTGGCGACTGCATTA
>JAFUPA010000003.1 GCA_017481575.1 Clostridia bacterium
AGATAGGAGTAACCAAAAGAGAAAGCACTATGCCTGTCCACAGGTATAGCGAGCATCTGATTTTGACACCAAAATCCAATCCACACCCTAAAGGGATGTGGACTATACTCAGGGGACACCCCTGAATACCCCGTTAAAAAGAATGACTTTCAGAATGGAGATGATGTGAATTGAAAGATAAAAATTATGATAATGTTCGCATTTCTGTGCGACTGACGGAAGAAGAAAAAGAAAAGTTGGAACGCTCGGCAGAGATATGTGGACTGTCACAATCGGAATTTGTGCGGCAGTTATGCAAGGGCAAAACACCAAAACCGAAACCAACAAAAGAGTTATGGGAACTGCTTGAAGCACTTTATGAAGTCCACAAAGGCTTTAAGTCGTGTGCCAAGTATGAGCCTTCCGCACTGGATGCCTGCAAAGAAATTGAGTGTCTTATCCTCGACTTACAGGAGGTGGGATGATGGCAACGACAAGCTTATGGCATATTGAAGGGCGATTGAAAGACCTTATTACCTATGTAGAAAATCCCGAAAAGACGGTAGCAAATAATCCGAACTTACAACCGTTATGGGAAGTTATGTCTTATGTCAGCCGCCCCGAAGCGACCGAACAGGGCGAATATGTTTCCACCATAAACTGTTTAAAGGAGATTGCCCTGCAGCAGATGATCCTAACCAAAAAGCAGTATGGCAAAGAAAACGGATATATCGCTTGGCACGGTTACCAGAGCTTTAAGCCGGACGAGGTTACGGCAAAAGAAGCACACGAAATCGGGTTGCAGACGGCAAGAGAAATGTGGGGTGATCGGTATCAAATTATCGTTACCACTCATCTTGACAAAGACCATCTGCACAACCATTTCTGCTTTAATTCTGTATCCTTTATTGACGGCGGAAAATACGATTATTCCAAAGCAGAGCAACGAAAACTCCGTAGCATATCTGACCGTATCTGTGCCGAACACGGCTTATCGGTTATCAAGAACCCGCACAAAGCACCTACAAGACAAGTATGGCTCGATGAGAAAAGCGGAAAGCCTACTCGTTATAACGTGTACCGTGAAGATATGCGTGAAGCTATTGATTACAGTCGAAGTCCTAAATATATCGAAGAATATTTACAGAGAAAAGGATATATTACCGACTTCACGGGTAAGCATTGGAAGATACGATTGTCACAGTACGAACACTTTACAAGGTTAGATACTCTCGATGAAAGATGGACTCCCGAAAATCTAAAGTGGTCGGTCGGAAGATACGCTTCTTTCGGTAGCAGACGGGCATATATTTCTTTTCCAAAGGATATGCCGCAGGACTTAAAGAATTGGTTTCAGCCGTTTCACCGTACAAGCCATATTTACCGCTTGTATCTGCATTATTGTTATCTGCTCGGCTACTTGCCGAAAAATACCGACTATAAACCCACAAGCCCCTATCTAAAAGAGGACTTAAAGAAGCTCGACGAAATTTCCGAGCAAGTGCGATATATGGGTAAATACCATATCGAAACCTTTGATGATTTGTATGCAGACAGAACAAAGATTGAAAGTGAAATGAACAGGTTGATTGAAGCTCGTACCAAACTGCAAAACAAAATCCGCAGAGCAACACCTGAAGCAAAAATCGCTTTGCGTGAGGAAAAAGCAGGCGTTACCGCTCAAATAACTGAACTGCGGAAGAAGTTGAAACTGAACAAAGGCATAGAGGAACGTTCCGTTAAAATACAAGAGAAAACGGATATGTTCTTCGCTAACGAGATTGCGGCTAAACAAGCCGAACAACAAAGAATCAGAGAACGACAGAAAGGAGGTTGGGAGCGATGACAAACAACGATAGAAACGATGATATTTACAAGGTCATAGATGAAATTACAGACTACCTTGCAACACTTACAAAGGAGGAACGTATTGCTTGGTTTAAGAGAAATATGTACCTTGAACCGCTGAACTTCGTAAAGGAAATTGACGGCACTCTTTATGCTGTTAGAACTTTCTTTAAGGAAGATGCAACGGAAAATATCACCGAAAAGGTAGAACGCATAATTTTGAAAAAACAATGAAAAACTTTCGATTTATCGCATTAAAGTGTTGAAGTATAGCAGAAGATATGATATAATATGTATGTCCTACAATTCGTATCATATCTGGCTGTGGAAAGGAGAACTATGAACAAACAGTCAGAAAAGATCACTGCTCTGTACTGCCGCTTGTCCCGTGATGACGAGCAAGAAGGCACTTCGGGCAGTATTAAGAATCAGCAATCTATACTTGAGAAGTATGCTAAGGACAACGGCTTTAAGAATACTCGTATATTCGTGGATGACGGTTGGTCGGGAACGACTTTCGCAAGACCTGCCTTCACCGAGATAATGGAACTTGCCGAAAAAGGAATGATTGGTACACTTATCGTAAAAGACCATTCCCGTCTTGGTCGTAACCGCTTGGTTGTCGGACAGTTGTTGGAAGAAGGGTTTGACAGTTTAGGTGTTCGGTATATCGCTATTATGGATAATATCGACACCGCAAAAGGTATCAGCGACCTTGTTCCGATGCAAGACCTATTCAACGAATGGCACGCTAAAAACACAAGCCAAAAAGTCCGCAATGTTTTCAAAAACAAAGGTATGTCGGGTGTACCGCTTACAACAAATCCGCCTTTCGGGTATATGAAAAATCCCGATAACACAAAGGAATGGATCATTGATGAAGAAGCGGCAAAGACCGTCAGACAAATCTTCGCCCTATGTGTTGAAGGACTTGGACCGACACAGATCGCAAAGCGGCTCAAAGCCGCAAAGGTGCTGACACCTACGGAATATTGGGTTAGTATCGGCAGGAATTGCAGTAAACCTCCTACCGTTCCGTATAATTGGTGTGCAGATACCGTTGCTAATATTCTTTCAAAACAGGAATAGCCAATGGCTACACCGCTTAACGAAATCAATTATTCAGTTTAGATACAAGAGCCACCCCTTGGAGCACCTTCCTTACGGAGGGTGCCCCAAGGGGCAAGTCATTTTTGTTACATAATATCTTCTGCTTCAATAGTTATGAGTGTTTCATCGGATATATCTTCTCCTTTTCGGATAAGTTCCGCTATTCTCATAGTCTGTCGTCTTATAAAGCCGTCAACAAGATTTCTTATGCCTCTCGCGTTTCCGAAATCCTTTTCTCTTGATTTTGTGAATATGATATTTCTTGCCGCGTCAACAGCAGAAGAGCTCATCTTCATATTCTTGTCTTCAATCATAAGGTTCATAATTTCAAGAAGTTCATTTTCTGAATAGTCTTCAAAATGAAGCTCTATCGGAACACGGCTTTTAAGCCCCTGATTGTTATTGAGGAATTCGTCGATATCATCACCGTATCCCGCAAAGATAACGATAAGATTATCACGGTTGTTTTCCATTAAAGCAACGAGTGTATCGAGTGCTTCCATACCGAAAGTATCACCCTCGCCCTGAACGAGAGAGTATGCTTCGTCGATAAAGAGAACACCACCCAATGCTGAATTTACAACCTTTTTGACCATTGCTGCGGTATGTCCCTGATATCTTCCTACAAGGTCAGCACGCGAACATTCTACAAAAACATCGCCTCTTTTGAGTATTCCGAGAGAAGCATATAACTTTCCTAAAAGTCTTGCGATAGTGGTTTTTCCCGTTCCTGCATTTCCCTTGAAGGTCATATGAAGAGTTCCCATATTTCCTGAAACATCAAGACCGCGCTTTTCCTTTTCAGCTTCGATTTCAAGGCGTGTGATGATTTCGTTTACTTCTGTCTTTACCGATGAAAGACCGATAAGTTTATTCAGTTCATCAAGATATTCCGCTGTCGATTTCTCATCGTTTCCGCCCTGCCAGAAATCTTCGGGTTTGAGTGCGAAATAATCATCTTCGTTAAGGGTTTCTGCCGATGATATTCTGTCTGACATATTATCAACAGCACGGTTTACGAGTTCTCTTATATATCTTGCGTTTCCGAAAGTTTCGTCTATTCTGTCGTGTGATATACATTTTCTGATAGCAGAGAAAACTTCTTCATCAGCTGTATAATGCTGTGATTTTATAAATTCCGAAGCTATTTCTATAAGTTCGTCATCTGTATAATCGGGGATATCTATCGAGTATGTAAATCTTGAAGAAAGACCTGTGTTTGCATTTTTCATCATATTCTGCAAAGGCTCTTTGTATCCTGCTATGATAACAGAATAATTATCGCCGTTGTCTTCCATATCCTTTACAAGAGTGTCAATAGCTTCAACACCGAAATCCTTGTCATCGTCTTCTCTGTAAAGATTATATGCTTCATCGATAAACAGAACTCCTCCGCTTGCTTTTGCGATAAGCTCCTTTGTTCTTATCGGTGTGGAACCTATATGCTCTCCGACAAGACCCGAACGGTCGGTTTCTATAACAGAGTTGTTTTCGCGGATACCTATATCATAAAGTATCTGTGCTATAATTCTCGCAACAAGAGTTTTTCCTGTTCCTGTATTTCCCGTTATGACGAAATTGTATCTTCTGCCCGTTTCGGGAATATCCATACCGCGTTCTTTAAGAAGTTCGTTTCTCTTTTTCTGAATTCTGATATTGTTACAGATTTTGTTGAGCTGGTCCTTTACCGATTCCATACCTATTATTCCGTCGAAATACTTGTCGGTATTATCGGGAACATCCTCGGGTGCCTGTAAAGGCTTTGTTTCGTTATTGTTTCTTTCAGATGAATTTTTAGGAGCAGATTTATTTACTGCGAAATCGGCAGGTGAAAGTTCCTGTTCTCTTTCAAATGTAATTCTCACTCCCGATTCATCGTTTATTATCTCAACATCGACATCTTCATCTATAAGTTTAAAGAAGTTCTTGATATGGTCAAGATTATACATAATACCGCTGTATGCAAATTTCTTGTAAGCCACAGGATTTCTCATAAACACAGAAAGGTTATTAATGTGAGCATTTACAGTGTTTTCATAAAGCATACGGTCGATATCCATAGGGTCAAATTTTTCAACCAGATTCTTTGCCATTGTGTAGTAATGCATAGCATTATCGAAATCGGCGTCAAAGAAAACACCGAATTCGTATGCCATACCGAGTTCGATACAAGCAGGGATACTTCCCTTTTCGGCAGCCTGTTCGAAAAGCTTTATTGCTTTCGGTGAGTCGATTGATTTTTCGGGTGAACGGAAAATCAGTCCGGCATTTAAAATATCATCTCTGTTTCCCGTTAAAAGACCTGCTTTTTCATAGCATACTCCCGCAGGGTAAAAATTACATTCCTTTTCGTATTTCATAGCAAGTCTTTTGTATTCTTCGGGGGTTTTACCGTCGAGGGTTATAATTTCGCCTGTGCCTTCAAGACGCATCTCCATAATAAGATGATTAAGATGTTTAGAGGCAGTAGCGGCAGATGATTCACAGTAAAACTTTCTTGCGGCGTCATAATCCCTTGGCATAGAAAATCCCGATTCAAGCATTTTTCCTATCGCTATCTTTGCATCTTCGTTGTGTCTTTCAGCGGCATAACAGTAAAAACAAAGTGCAGGAACGGGGAAGATGAAATATCCTGTTCCGTTAAAAAGCATACACCCTGCGTTATAGGCGGCCTTTTCTATTTCGTCGTCTGTTTTTCCGTGAAGACATACATTTATGTAGTGTCTTAAAGCCATAGCATATAATCTTCGGTTATAAAGGTCATCTGCTGTTTCAACAGAACCGAAGATGTCATAGTCATAGTAATCTGCGGCTTTTCCTTCTTCGGCAACAAGTCTGAAGAAGTTTTCAAGCCCTCTGGTGTTTCCTAAAGATGCAGATTTTTCATAGACCTTCGCGGCGTTGAGAGGGTTTACTTCTATTCCGATACCGTTTTCGTGAGCGTTCGCAATCTGATTAAGTCTTTCCAGAGCGCCGCAGTGTCCGTTTTTATGCGCAAGAATAAAGTAGTTTTCGGCTGAAAATAAGTTTCTTTCAACGCCCAGACCATTTTCATAAAGATCTGCAATATTATAATATGCAAATGCTTTTTCTGTTCCGTTTGCGGCAAGTTGATAATATTCAAGGGCTTCCTGATAGTTTTGTGCAATGCCGTTTCCCTGACTGAAAGCATTTCCCATACAAAGCTGACCTCTTGAATGTCCTCTTTCAGCCGCTGAATAGTAAAACGGAAGAGCATCTACATGATTTCCGTTTGCACATAAAACATCTCCTCTTCCACAGGAAGCATCGGGAGTCATTGTTTTGGCTTCGTTGTAAAGATTCATTGCCTGCCCGTTGAAAATCAGTTCGTGCATAATATATTCTCCTTTAAAGATAAAAAATCCATCTATAATATAGTATCACATAATTGCTTTATAAGCAATATAAAAACTGGAAGTATCAATAAAAAAGATACTCCCGATTTATTTTTATACTACTTAAGCCTTACTCTCTTCATTTACTATATTGCTTATCCATATTCTGCTTTTTACAAGTGTATAGCCGATTACTATCTTTATGATGTCGAGTGCCTGAATTATCGCGTAGATGAGAAATACATCAAGTGGTGTATATTCACAAAGAATAACGGCAACGGGAACGCATATAACCCATGAATAAACGCTGTCGAAAAGGAATGTTATCAGAGTTTTTCCTCCCGAACGGAGCGTGAAATAAAGCGCATTCAAAAACCCTTGGACAGGGAAGAAACAAGCCGTTATTATTATAAAGAACTGTCCGTAACTGCGTATTTCTTCTGTGGTGTCATAGAATTTCGGGAAGATGCCCGAAAGAAGAATAAGTATAGCAGTCAGAAGAACACATATCCCACAAGAGAATTTCATAAGCGAGAAAGCGTCCTTTTCGGCCTTTTCGTATTCCATAGCGCCGAGCGTCTGCCCTGTGAGTATTCCGACGGCAGAGCCTAAAGAAACGAAAACTACATTTAAAAGATTACATAATGCGTTTGATATATTAAGACCTGCTATTATGTCAAGCCCTCTTACCGAGTAGCACTGTGTGAGTGCAGCGAGTCCTCCTGCCCATAAAAGTTCGTTTGAGAATATGGGTAATCCTTTTATGAGAATTTTTCCTGCAAGGTCACGGGGCACCTTGATAGTTCTGAAAACTTTCTGAAGAAAGGTATGTTTTTTCTTTCGTGCGTGTGCCCATATAATAACAACAGCGAATTCAACAAATCTTGCGAGAACTGTTGCGATAGCTGCACCCTTTACACCAAGCGCGGGAGCACCGAATTTTCCGTAGATGAGAATATAGTTGAAAACAACATCGACTACTACCGAGGCAATTCCGCCGACCATAGGCTTAACACTGTCGCCCGTTTCACGAAGCGTTGTCGCATAGACTTGTATCAGCGCAAAGGGTAGCATCTGAATCAGCATAATGGTAAGGTATTCTTTCGCGTAATATAGCGTTAGTTCTTTATCTATATCACCACTTTCGCCACGAAGATAAAGGTTTATAAGTTCCTCACCGAAAAGAGCAAAAATCGCCATTCCTATAACGGAACAAACGACTGCGATTATCATTTTCATACGAAAACTGTTCTTTATTCCCTCTGTGTTCCCCTGACCGAAAAACTGTGCCCCGAAAATTCCGGGGCCCGAAAGTCCACCGAAAATCGCAAGGCTGAA
>JAFUPA010000020.1 GCA_017481575.1 Clostridia bacterium
CAGTCGCCAAACCGCTTCTATTATACTAGGAGGTTATTATTTTTTACACCACTCATTTGCGTGGTGCTTTCTTTTTTTACTAAAGCGTTCTTTTTCCCCCGGTAGAACCGGGGGTTTTCATCCGTTGCCAGACAAGCAAAAGGCACTCTCCGCAGAGAGTGCCTTGGTTTTTAGCTTTTAATTACATAAAAGATGCGATAATCGGCATCAGGAAGCTCGGAATAAGAGAGCGGAGAAGCTTTGCAATTGTTGTTGCAATTGTGGGTGAGAAGAGATCCAACGGATAAACGGGAATTTCAAATACCATCTCGTTGAATGTTACTTCATAAGTCTCATAGTTTTCAGGGTCTTTTTCGTCAATTACAAAAACTCTTACTGAACGGTCGCCTGCTCTGCCGTATGTGCTGAAGCCTGTACCGCCATTGTAACCCATCTTGATGCCTTCGTCTGTTACGCCGTAGAAGCTGTTAACGTGGTCGTGACCGAACCAAGCGCCAACGATGTCGCCCTTTTCAACCCAAGCCTGATATTCGCCTGTGTTGCTCTCGAGTGACTCTGAACAAGGAACTTCACCGAGCGCACCATCAATAACCTTGTCGTTAAGTGTATACCACTTAACCTCGTCAAGGCTGAATACAGCGTCTGTTACGTCGTCTGTGAACGGAATTTCGTCAAGGAACTGGTAGATTTCCTTAACAGGGATATGCTGGAAGAGAAGTGACGGAACAACCTTGCCGCCGTTTGCAGCCTTAAGCTCGTCGCTTGTCTGCTTGTACCACTCTACCTGGTAAGGTCTGAGACCTTCATAGCCTGTGATAAGTCCGTCAGGAGCCTTGTTGTTTGAGTCCATAACGTAAACGTTGAATGCCATCTTATCGCCCTTTGAGGACATAATGGGCACATTGTATGTACCGGGGTCACAACCGTTATCCGGAACAATGCAGTTTTCGTACTGCTTGTAGAAAGCCATCTGCTCCTCAAGCGGGAAGATGTCTTCATAGTCGTGGTCATGGTTTCCGAATGTTACAAGGAACGGAATGCCTTTTTCATTGATAACATCAAACAGGTTTGAAAGACACTTCTTAAGACCGTCAACATCTGCACCGGGGAAGAAGTCTGTAAGCTGGTCACCGTTGAACACAAGAAGGTCAGGATTTTCCTGCTCAATTGCCTTTTCAAGCAAAGCAATTTCTGCAACGTCTGTGAGAATCATATCCTGTGTGTCGTTAATCTGCATAATTTTGAATTTGCCGTCTGCGCCGAACTGAAGCGAGCTTGTTGTGTTAGCCGCAAAAGCAGGAACAGCAACAGCAATGCACATTACGACTGCCAAAAGAATGCTTAAAAACTTTTTCATAGCAAAACCTCCAAAAATAGTTTAATTGCCTAATAATTATATACCAAAGACACATTAAAGTCAATAAAACAAGCAATTGCTTTTGTATATTTTCTTTTAACTGTCAAAAATATGTGTATACTCCATTTTTTAAGGTTGACTTTAAAAGTGAAATGTGCGAAAATAAATGGTACTATTATTTTAGGAGGTGACGGAATTGAGCAAAGAAAGGGCTTTGAGATTTGTAACGGGACTTGTACTTGACAAAACGCTTAAGTACATTGACAAGGATCCCGCTGCAAACATCATCAAACTTGTTAATATGGCTGAAAAGCTTTCGGGCAAAACTTTCCCGAAAAAAGTTTTCGACTCATTCCGTGCCGCTTTGAACGATGAAAGCAACGTCTGGTTTGACTACGCAATGAAATTTGTAAACGACGTTGACCGTGAAAATCTTAAAAAGATGTTTCTCTCCTTTGCACTTGGTGCAGGCTACCACGGCACAAAGGCTGTTCGTGAAAACCGTGAAAAATACAAGTGCAACATTCCGTTCATCATTCTGCTTGACCCTACAAGTGCCTGCAACCTTAAGTGTAAGGGCTGTTGGTCTGCCGAATACGGTCACAAGTTCAACCTTTCCTACGAGGAGCTTGACAGCATTGTAACGCAGGGTGTTGAGCTTGGTACTCACCTTTATATGTTCACGGGCGGCGAGCCGCTTATCCGTAAAAACGACATTTTAAAGCTGTGCCGCAAGCACCTCAACTGCACATTCCTCGCTTACACCAACGCTACGCTTGTTGACCAGAAGTTCTGCGACGATATGAAAGAGGTCGGCAACCTTGCCCTTGCAATCAGCATTGAGGGCTCGGAGGAAACAAACGACTACCGCCGTGGTAACGGTGCTTATGAAACATCTATCAAAGCGCTTGACCTGCTTCAGAAAAACGGTTGCCTTTACGGTATTTCCGTTTGCTACACAGCCAAAAATATTGACGAGGTTACAAGCGACGAATTCCTCGACCTTATGATTTCAAAGGGCGTTAAATTCGGACTTTACTTTAACTATATGCCCGTCGGCACAAATGCCGATGTGGAGCTTATCCCCTCACCCGAGCAGAGAACCTTTATGTACAACTGGCTCAAAAGAGTGCGTAACAGCAAAACAGGCAAGCCGATGTTTGTTATGGATTTCCAGAACGACGGCGAATACGTCGGAGGTTGCATTGCAGGCGGCAGAAACTATTTCCACATCAACTCCGCAGGCGATATGGAGCCGTGTGTTTTTGTTCACTTCTCCGATGCCAACATCAGAACACACACATTGCTTGAAGCGCTCAAGAGTCCCCTCTTTATGGCTTTCCACCACAACCAACCCTTTAATGACAACCACCTGCGTCCTTGCCCGATGCTCGAAAATCCCGAGTATCTGCGCAAAATTATAAAAATCACAGGTGCAAAGTCAACCGACCTTGTCAACCAGGAGGGCGTTGAAAATCTTTGTGCAAAATGCGATAAATTTGCAAAGGAATGGCAGCCCGTGGCGGACAAGCTCTGGGCAGATAACAAGCATCCCAACCCAAAAACGCAGTATTACCGTGATACAGCCGAGGCTATGAGAGAAAAACTTAACGACATTGTGAGATAGTCTTATACAAAATCACAACTCTGTCTATTTTTCATCTTCCTTTTTCTGCTAAAGTGCGAATTGATTGTGACATAAGATTTATGTTATTATTTTCGTGCGGAGTAATCCGACAATTTTGAGGAGGAACAAAAGAATGGATTTCGTAGCACAGATTCTTGCAATGGTTGAAGAGCTCCTTGCTTTCCTTGGCGAGTTCGAAGCAGCAGGCATCATCGACATCATCGAGAACTTTTTTGCTAACTTTGCTGCATAATTATTAAGCATAAGAAAGACTGTATCTTCTCTGTTTTTTACGGTTAAAGATACAGTCTTTTTTTAATATTCAATAAAACTATACCACTTTTTATAAAAATGTGGTATACTTGTCCACATAATTTTGTCAGAGGTGCTTTTTTTGAGAAAAACAAAGATAGTCGGAACAGTTGGCCCTGCCTGTTCCGATAAGGATACATTTACAAAACTTTGCAAGGCAGGTTTGAATGTTGCCAGACTTAACTTTTCGCACGGTGACCATTCAACACACCGCAAGAATATAGATATGATCAAACAGGTTCGAGAAGAGCTTGATATGCCCATTGCAATCATGCTTGACACAAAAGGACCTGAATACCGAATAAAATCCTTTGAAAATGGTAAGATCACTCTCAACGCAGGCGGCACGTTCTCTTTTACCCGCCGTGAAATTGTCGGTAACGAAAATTGTGTGTCGGTCACTTACAAAAACATTGTCAATGAGCTTAACAAGGGCGATATAATTTTACTCAACAACGGTCTTATTTCTTTTAAAGTTGAAGATTTTACCGAGGATGATGTTATCTGTAAGGTAATTGTCGGTGGTGAGCTTTCCGACCGCAAGAGTATGAGCTTCCCCGGCAAGGTGCTGAACCAGCCTTACCTGAGCGAGCAGGATAAAAAAGATTTGCTTTTTGGCATACAGAACGATGTTGATTTCATTGCCTGTTCTTTTGTTTCGTGTAAGCAGGACTTGATTGACGTTCGCACTTTCCTCCACGAAAACGGCGGCAAGGACATTGACCTGATTGCAAAAATTGAAAATCGTTCGGGTGTTGATAATATTGAAGACATCTGTACCGCTTGCGACGGTATTATGATTGCACGAGGCGATATGGGTGTTGAAATTCCGTTTGAAGAACTGCCTGCAATTCAGAAAAAACTCATTACAAAATGTCGTTTGCTTGGCAAGCGTGTAATTACCGCAACCGAAATGCTCGAGTCGATGATTCACAATATCAGACCGACCAGAGCCGAAATTTCCGATGTTGCTAATGCTGTTTATGACGGTACAAGTGCAATTATGCTTTCAGGCGAAACCGCAGCAGGCGCTTACCCCGTCCTTGCTGTTGAAACAATGGCAAAAATTGCGGAAGAAACAGAAAAGAATATCAATTACAGCAATCGCTTCAAAAACTCCAGCTTCAGTATTAAAAATACTGTTGATGCCATTTCACACGCAACCTGCGGTATGGCAATCGACATCGACGCAAGTGTAATTGCTGTTTGTTCTCTTTCGGGTATGACTGCCCGAATGGTGTCACGTTTCAGATCCCCTGCCGACATTCTGGGTGTTACGACGGACATAAGGACATGGCGCAAACTTTCGCTTTCATGGGGTGTTACTCCCGTTATATGCGAAACCTTCAACTCAACAGACGTTCTATTTTACACTGCAAAAAATCTTGCAAAGAGCACTTTCTCACTTACTGACGGTGAAAAAATTATCATCACAGGCGGAATAACAAACGGACGCTCGGGAAACACAAACCTTATAAAAGTAGAAATTATATAAATAAAAAATGTATCTTAACCCTACGGTCAAGATACATTTTTTATTACATTTGTGAAATGTCGTTCACCGACGCATCAAGCCCCTCGGCGTAGAGGTGCGAAAGGTCCGAATATCCCAGACACTTCGGTGCAGTTATTCCGTTTTCGTTATTTTCAAATTCAATAACCGTCACACCCGTGTAATCGTAATCAAAGCCTGACCACATAATATGCAACGGAATGTGCAACAGAACAGAAACCCAAGCCCTTGCAAACGCCGCATGGCAAAATAAAGCAACCCTGTCGCTGTTTGCATTCAGAATACGGTACACTCCGCTTTCTTCCTTGTAGCCTAATCTTTCAAGGAAATCGTTGCCGTTTTTCTCAATATAATCCACAGCCTTTTTCATTTCTGACTGCTTGATGCCATCACATTCATATGCTCTTTCAAAAGGCAGATCGATATTACCGTTTTGTCTGAAATATGTGTTCTGCACAAATGAAATGGATTTCATTTTGCCGTCGGGGAAAGATGTAAGTCTTTCGTCACCGATTTCGTGCGACCACTCTTCTGTTTGCTTTTCAAGACCTAACATTCTGCAAGCAGGCTCCGCTGTTTGCTGTGCACGGAGTATGGGCGAAGCGAAAATCTTATTAACCTTAAGCTTGCTCATTCTTTTGCCCACAGCCTCTGCCTGAAGCCAGCCTTTTTCTGTAAGTGCGCCCGTGGAATAATCGGGCTCGCCGTGGCGGATTATGTAAAGAATCATATTGTCACCTCTTATGTTGATTTATCAGTAAGTAAAGGTAAGTGTTCTCTTCATTGAGCCTGAAACCTCTGCGGCACCCGAAATGCCGATAAAGTTTCCGCCGCCTTTACCTGCAAGGGGCATATAAACCTCTGCCTGCTTGACATAGCCGTCAGCACCGACTGTTGCCTTTAACTTTGTGCCCGTATAGCTGAAATCTCCCTGAGTAACTTTAAGACCGAAGAGGTCAACCGCTCCAAGGTCAAGCGGGAATGAGCACTGCTTGTTGTAAACGGGGAATTTTTGAAGAGTTGCATCCTCTGCAACAACCTGAATGTTGATTTCGTAGTTGTTGCCTTTCTTTGTTACGGTTGCGGTTTTTGCACCTTTCGGGTCAAGTGCCACGGGGAAACCGAAATCATTTGCCTTGTAAGTGCCATCGTCTGTTGCAACACCCTTTGAAAAAGCTTTTGTGCTTTCGGTTGTCTTTGCATAGGCTTCAACAATCTTGTTCGCAAGAGCCAACGCACCCTTTCCGCCGGGCGTCATTGAGTCCACGCTGATAGCAATTGTCTCTGTTCTCTTGATTGTCACTTTTTGAGCGTTATATGACTTTGTCACACTCTCCGTGTAATACTTAACAACCTGTTCTTTTGAGTAAGCCGTCGGGTCGTTTGCACCGCCCTGCGATGTGGGTACAGTTGCATTTTCGTCCGAATCGGGAGTCGATGTCTGTGTGTCATCGGCAGGAGTTGTTGTGTACGTGATGTCGGGTGTTTCGTCTGACGTTAAGTCAGAACTGTTGTCAGGTGTTATCTGAACATTGTCATTATCAACAGTTCCGTCAAACGCAGAGGTCTCACCGCCGAGTTTTGCCGCATCTTTCAAAGCATCGCTGTAATTGCCGACTGCTACTGACGATGTGATACACAAAATCACGACACAGATGAGTGCTGTAACCGACTTGAGAACCGTATCTTTCATTGATATTACCCCCATATACTTCTGATATGACTATATAATACCACTTTTATTTTAAAATTTCCATAGGGAAATAAAACAAAAGGCACCATCTTGCGATGATGCCTGATTTATTAAGTGCAAATCAATACTTGATGTTTGTGTACTTGTTTGTGATAGAAGCTGAACCTGTGCCTGTTGCACCGATAATTGCAAGTTTGAGCTTAAGTGTTGCATCGAATGTGTATGAATACTCAAGAGCTGTCATCTTGCCGTCAACGATTGTAGCTGTGAAGGTAATCTTCTTGTAGTTAGCCTTTGACTCACCCTCAACAACCTTAACTGCACTACCAACCTCGTTAGCGATGCTCTTGTTAACTTCCTGGAATGTAATGTAGTCGTTTGTTGCGTGTGCCATCGCACTTGAAGCGTTCGGGTTTGTGCAATCCTTGATTACAACTGTGTACTTGTTGCCGCTTACGTTGAAGGATGTAACGTCAGCATCTGTAAGGTTCATAGCCTTGATCATATATTTACCATCAAAGCCTTCACCCTTACCGTTTTTAACTGTGCCTGTAATCGGCTGAGCCTTAACGCCGATGAAGCCGCCGACAACTGAATCAAGAGAAGCGTTCTCGTCAACACCGTGGATAATCTTGTTAAGAGCATCTGTTGCTGAACCAACGTCGATAGGATTAACAAACTTACCTGTTCTTGTGAAACTGTATGAGCCCTTTGCTGCTTTTGCAGTTTCTGCGTTAATAAGCTTGATAACGTCAGCCTTTGTAAGTGCTGCGGGCTTCTCTGAGCCGCCTGCGGAAGGAGTTGTTGCATCTGTACCTGCATCAGGTGTAGTTGCATCTGTGCCGTCTGTTGCTCCGTCAACTGTACCCTCATCAACAGTACCGTCTACAGTGCCGTCAACTGTGCCATCATTAACTGTACCGTCTACAGTACCGTCAACTGTGCTGTCCTGTGTACCGTTTGATACAGCACCGCCTGTTGTGATTGAACCTGTGAGCTTTGCAGCTTCTGCTACAGCATTGCTGTATTTGCCTACGGCTACTGATGAAGTGATGCATAAAACTACAACACAAATGAGCGCTGTAACCGATTTGATTATGGTGTCTTTCATTTAATTAACCCCCGTAAAAATTTTATTTCAAGGTGATTATATGATATCACCTTTTAAACCGTATTTCTATAGTTTTTGAAAAAAATATATACAAATTTTTAAAAACGTCTTACATACCCATACCAACCATTGCAATAATCACGCAAAGGATTGCAATAATAAAGTTGATGTTGCCCGAAATGTAATTCTGCTTTTTCTTGTGAATTCCGTCAAGGAAAATTGCAGAAGCTATTACAAGCATGAAAACCGCAAAGAAAACGGCTGTGTAAAACTGGAAGAACATTGCAATCAGAAATGCCATAAAAGATACCATTGATGCAATTGTAATTATAAGCCACGGAAGGGTAAGCTTTTGCTTGAGTGTAGCATTATCGTTATGTGTCTGATTGTTTTTGCTCATAACTATCCCTCCTTATCTTGAATATCATATCAAATTTGCTTGACATAGTCAAGATTGATTTCGTCTTTTTTCATTCTTAATAGACATTTTATCTAAATGACAGCTGAAAATTATGTGCAATTTTTATTGTTAAATTTCTATTTTTAAATGACTTTTTTACAGATGTATGATATAATAACAATCGGTGGAAAATAATTTTATAAGAATCCGCCGTTTTTTAAATAATCACAACAAAGCGAGGTCGTCTTTTTGTTTGAGCAAATAATCAATTTTGACCGTATGGAACAGGCTGTCAGCCTGTTTGGCAGTTTTGACGAAAACATTAAACTCATCGAGAAAAAATATTCGGTCAATGTTGTCTGCCGTGGCTCTGACCTGAAGGTCAGCGGCGAAGCAGAAAACGTTGCACTTGCCGTAAGGGCAATCAACGGTCTTCTGGGTCTTATCAACAAGGGTGAAGCTCTCAACGAGCAGAATGTGCGTTATGTAACATCACTTGTTGACGACGGTGCGGAGGATAAGCTCAAGCAGATGAGCGGCGACTGCATCTGCGTTACAACAAAGGGCAAGCCGGTCAAGCCGAAGACTATCGGGCAGGAAAAATATGTCCGTGCGATTGAGGACAACACCATTGTTATAGGTGTAGGTCCTGCCGGTACAGGTAAAACTTACCTTGCTGTTGCTATGGCTGTAAGTGCTTTCCGTGCAAAGGAGATTAACCGTATCATCCTCACCCGCCCTGCCGTTGAAGCTGGCGAAAAGCTCGGATTTTTGCCCGGCGATTTGCAACAGAAGGTTGACCCCTATCTTCGCCCGCTTTATGATGCGCTGTTTGATATGCTTGGTGCAGAGAATTTTCAGCGTTACCAGGAGCGCGGAAGCATTGAGGTCGCACCCCTTGCTTATATGCGAGGCAGAACGCTTGATGACAGCTTTGTTATCCTTGACGAGGCACAGAACACCACACCTGAACAGATGAAAATGTTTTTGACACGTCTTGGCTTCAACTCCAAAATGGTTGTTACGGGTGACGTTACCCAGATAGACCTGCCCGACGGCAAGCGTTCGGGACTTGTGGAGGCTACAAGGATACTAAAAGACGTTGAAGATGTTAAAATTATACGTTTTTCCGAAAAAGATGTCGTACGTCATAAGCTTGTGCAAGACATAATCAAGGCGTACGAAAAATACGAGGAGGCAAGGAAAAGAAAATGACAGACAAAATAAAAGTAATTATCACAAATGACCAGAAAGATATAAGAATCCCGACGGGAGTAAGAATGCTCGTCAGACGTTGCTGTAATGCCGTTCTTGTTAACGAGGGCTTTGAGGGCTCCGCAGAAATCAGCGTAAGATTTGTAAACGACGATACAATCCACGAACTTAACAAGGAGTTCCGCAACGTTGACAACAGCACAGATGTGCTTTCCTTCCCTCTCGGCGAAAACGGTGTTTATGACATCAACCACGATACAGGCGCAAAGATGCTTGGCGATATCGTTATTTCAATTGAGCACGCTATTATGCAGTCAAAGCTTTATGACCATTCCCTCCAGCGTGAGATAGCATTCCTGACCGTTCACTCAATGTTCCATCTTCTCGGCTATGACCACGAGAACGGCGGACTTGAAATGGTGCGTATGCGTGAAAAGGAAGAAACTGTACTTACACAGCTCGGTCTTAAGAGAAGCGACAGCTATTACACGGAGGAAAACTGATGACTAAAACCGCATTCATTGCGATAGTGGGTTGCCCGAATGTCGGCAAATCCTCAATACTTAACCGTTTGCTCGGTCAGAAAATTGCGATTGTTTCGGAAAAACCGCAGACAACACGCACAAAGATTATGGGTGTTCTTACCGAGGGTGACACACAGCTTGTTTTCACCGACACACCCGGCTTTCACAGACCGAAAACAAAGCTCGGCGAAAAAATGGTGCAGGCAGTAAGTGACAGCGTTGCAGGCGTTGATGCTTGTCTGTTTGTAGTTGAACCGCAGGGCGAGTTGCGTCCCGCAGAGCTTGAGCTTATAGAAAAATTCAAAAAACTAAAAATGCCCGTAATCCTTGCCATCAACAAGGTGGACACGCTTCCCGACAAGGAAGTGCTTATGTCACGCATTGCGGAGCTTTCGCAGGTTTATAACTTCGAGGCAATAGTTCCCGTTTCCGCTATGAGAGGCATCAATATGGATGCTCTTCTCGGCGAGCTTTCAAAACTGGCAGAGGAAAGTGTTTTCTTCTTCCCCGAGGATACTCTCACCGACCAGCCCGAAAGAGTTATTGCCGCAGAGATGATTCGTGAAAAGCTGCTTCGCAACCTTGACCGTGAAATCCCACACGGTGTTGCTGTCAGCATTGAAAAAATGCGTGAGCGTGAAGACTCTGACATTATGGATGTCGAAGCGGTTATTTACTGCGAAAAAGAGAGCCACAAGGGCATTATCATCGGCAAGGGCGGTGCTATGCTCAAGCGTGTTTCCACAAGAGCACGTGAGGATATGGAAAAGTTCTTTATGTGCAAAATCAACCTTCGTTGCTGGGTCAAGGTTAAGGAAGGCTGGAGAAACCGTGAAGGTTTAATTCATAATTTTGGTCTTGACTAAAAATAAATAAAAAAAGTGTCCCTGCAAATACTTCTATTTGGAGGGATATTTTATGAATACGAATTTCAAAGAGCTTGCCGCATGGGACAAGTTTGCACAAAGCGGCAAGATTTGCGATTACCTGCAATACAAACACATTTCACAGGAGACAGAAAATGAAGTTGAGCACGGACGGACTGATAATAAGGGAGCAACAGACGGGCGAGGATGACCGCCTTGTTACCTTGCTTACCCGTGATTATGGCGTGTTGCGTGCTTTTGTGAGAGGTGCAAAGAGGATTAAAAGCAAGTCGCAGAGTGCGACACAGCTTTTTGCTTACGGCAAATTTTCAATTTACCGTGGCAAGGACGCTTACTCGATTGACGAGGCACAGCCGATAGAAATCTTTTTTGACCTTCGCAACGACATTGAGGCTCTCTCGCTCGCACAGTATTTTTGCGAGCTTGCAGGTGAACTCGCACCAGTTGAGGACGACGCAGGCGAATACCTGAAGCTCATCCTCAACGCATTACATATGCTTTCAAAAAACAAACGACCTCACGCTCAACTCAAAGCAATTGTTGAGTTGAGAATGATGAGTCTGTCGGGTTATATGCCTGACCTTGTTGCCTGCGGTGACTGCGGAAAATTTTCTGACAGCGGAATGTTCTTCAGCCCTGTGGAGGGTCAGATTTTTTGCGGTGAATGTGTGCATGACCACACCTGTACGGCACTTCCAAACGGAGTGCTTTCCGCAATGCGACACATCTGCTACACAGATATTTCAAAGCTTTTTTCGTTCACACTTCAGGAGGAAAGCATGAACTTCCTGACAAATGTAACGGAAAACTTCCTTATAACCCAGACATCAAAAAAATTTAAAACACTTGATTTTTATAAATCCATGAAAGGATGAGCGATATGAATAAACATCATAAATCGCTTGAACTTGACAAAGTGCTTGAGATGCTGGCAACGCACACCTCGTGTGAGGATGCACGTCTTGCGGCACTTGAGCTCACGCCCGAAGCAGACCTCGACAGCGCACAGGCTCTTATGAACCAGACAAAGGACGCACATATGCTCCTTGCTCGCTTCGGCGGTCCGTCTTTCGGCGGACTTACCAACGTCAACAACGCTCTTTTCAGGGCGGATGCAGGCAGTACCTTAAGCCTTCGTGAGCTTTTGAACATTGCCGCAGTTCTGCACGTTATCCGCACCATTGTTCAATGGCGAAGCACCAACGAGGGCGTTGCAACAATTCTCGACATTTATTTTTCGGCACTTGTGCCCAACAAATATCTCGAAGAAACCATCACAAATGCAATCATTTCCGAGGAAGAGGTTGCAGACAATGCCTCTCCCCTGCTTGCTGATATAAGAAGAAAAATCAGAGCACAGGAGGGCAAGGTAAGAGAACAGCTCGGCAAGTTCACACACAATTCAAATTATTCAAAATATCTGCAGGACAACATCATAACCATGCGTAACGGACGTTATGTTGTCCCCGTCAAAAACGAGTACCGAAGCGAAATCCCCGGTCTTGTTCACGACTCGTCGGCAAGCGGTGCAACAATCTTTATTGAACCGATGCCGATTGTTGAGGCAAACAACCAGATAAAGCTCCTCAAAAACCAGGAGGAGGACGAAATTGACCGTATCCTTGCAGAGCTTTCCGCAACCGTCGGCAGCTTTGCAAACTCGATTAAAAGCAGCTACGAGTGTGCGGTTGAGCTCAACCTCATTTTTGCAAAGGCACAGCTTGCGTATGCGATGAACGCCTCTGTTCCCGAAATGAACGGTGACGGAATCATTGAGCTTCGCCGTGCCAGACATCCGCTCATTGACAAGAAAAAGGTGGTGCCCGTTGACATTCAACTCGGCAAGGACTTTGACACAATTGTTATCACGGGTCCGAACACGGGCGGTAAAACCGTTTCAATTAAGACTATCGGTCTTCTTTCACTTATGGCAATGTGCGGTCTTATGCTTCCCGTTGACGACAGAAGCAAGATTTCTGTTTTCTCAAAGGTACTTGCAGACATCGGTGACGAGCAGAGCATTGAGCAGTCACTTTCAACATTCTCGTCACATATGACGAACATAATAAAAATTCTTGCAGAGGCAGACGGCTCCAGCCTTGTTCTGATTGACGAATTGGGTGCAGGCACAGACCCCGTTGAGGGTGCGGCACTCGCTATTTCAATACTTGAACAGCTTCGTAATCAGGGTGCAAAGATTGCATCGACTACCCACTATGCCGAACTTAAGGCTTACGCACTCCAGACTCACGGAGTGACAAACGGAAGCTGTGAATTCGACGTTCAGTCGCTTCGTCCTACATACCGACTTCTTATCGGTGTGCCCGGACGTTCAAATGCTTTTGCAATTTCACAAAGACTCGGGCTTTCCGACGACATAATTGAACACGCACAGGAGCTTGTTTCAACCGAAAACACACGCTTTGAGGACGTTGTTGACCGACTTGAGCAAAGCCGCAAGAAAATGGAGGCGGAGCACGACGAGGCAATGAAAATCCGTGCCGCCGCTGACAGAGAGCTTGAAAAGGCAAAGCAGATGAAAGCGGAAATGCAAGCCTTGCGTGAAAAGGAAATGGAGAACGCAAAGGCACAGGCAATGCGCATTACCGAGCAGGCAAAGCGTGAGGCATATCAGCTTCTTAACGAGCTTGAAGAGCTGCGCAAACAGCAGGCAAAGGAAAAGGATGCCGCTGAAATGGCTCGCCGTGCAAGGGCGGCTGTCAAAAAAGGTATTGATGCCATTGATTCCGCCGCCGACCCGATTATCGGCACGCTCGACAATGACGAGGACTACACCCTGCCCCGACCGCTTAAGGTTGGCGACACAGTTATTATTGCAGATATCGGTAACGAAGCAACAGTTGTAAACCTTAAAGACAAAAAAGGACTTGTTACAGTCCAGATGGGTACAATGAAAACCCGTGTAAAAGAAAAGACACTTCGCCTTGTTGAGCGCAAGAAAAAGGATACAGTCGGTAAGCGTACCGTTGCAACAGGCAAAATGGAAAGCCGAATGAATATGTCTGCACAGACAAGCCTTGACCTCAGAGGAATGACGGTTGACGAGGGTCTGCTTGAGCTTGACCGTTACATCGACCACGCACTTCGTATGGGTATTGGCGAATTCACGGTTATTCACGGCAAGGGCACGGGTGTTTTGCGTGCGGCTGTGCGTGAATACCTAAAAAAAAGTACATTTGTTAAATCTCACCGCCTCGGCACTTTTGGCGAGGGAGAGGACGGAGTAAGCATTGTCACACTCAAATAACAAAAACAGAATAATGAACATTATCGCAATGCTTATTTTCGGCACGCTGGGAATTTTCGTTTCACAGATTCCTCTGCCGTCGTCGGTGATAGCGATGCTTCGTGCGGTAATCGGTACAGTGTCAATCGGCGGATTTATGCTTGTAACAAAGCAAAAGCTCGATTTTAAGGTTATAAAAAAGAATGCCTTTTACCTGCTTTTTTCGGGTGTGGCACTCGGCTTTAACTGGATTTTGCTTTTTGAAGCGTACCGCTACACAACCATTGCGGTAGCAACCCTTTGCTACTATATGGCTCCTGTTTTTGTAATCCTTTTGTCTCCGATTGTTTTAAAAGAAAAGCTCACGCCGACAATGGCAATCTGTTCCTTGGTGGCAATCGGCGGTGCAGTGCTGATTTCGGGCGCAACCGTCGGTGGTGGGCAGAGCATAAAGGGAATTATCTTCGGACTTGCGGCGGCGGTGCTTTATTGCAGTATCGTGCTCGCAAATAAATTCATCAAAAACCAATCATCAACCGAAACAACATTTTTACAGCTTGCAATATCAGCCGTTATAATGGTGCCGTATGTCATTATAACCGAAAATGTAACACTTGCTGATTTCCAACCAAAGACAATTGTTTTCGTTCTGATTGTAGGTATAATTCACACAGGCATTGCCTATGTACTTTATTTCGGTTCTGTTCAGCGCATTCCCGCACAGACAGCTGCAGTTTTCAGCTACATAGACCCCGTTTCATCAATAATACTTTCGGCACTCATTTTAAATCAGCAAATGTCAGTATTACAGGCAATCGGAACGGTTCTTATCCTCGGTGCAACCCTTTTTAACGAGCTTGCACCAATTCTTAAAAACAAACACAGCGGAGGTATAATATGAAAGATTTAATCATCATCGGAGCAGGCGGTCTCGGCAGAGAGACTATCTGGACTGCCGAAAGAATAAACGCAGTAACTCACGAATGGAATATTCTCGGCTTTATTGATGATAAGCCCAGCCTTAAGGGTAAAATCATTGACGGATATCGTGTTCTCGGCAATTCAGTCGATGTTGCCACTTACCCCGATGCTTACTATATCTGTGCTATCGGACGGGCTGAAGTGAGAAAGTCTGCCGTTGAAAAAATCAAAAAAATTTACCCCGTTAAATTCGCAACACTTATTGACCCTGCCTGCGTTTACTGTAAGGAAAGGTCATCAATCGGCGAGGGTTGCATAATCTGCGCCAACACTTATATAACTGTTGACGTCAAGGTCGGCAATCACGTTTATTTCGGTGCAGACGGTACAATCGGTCACGATTCAAGGATTGAGGATTTTGTAACGTGCTACCCGGGCGTTAATGTTTCGGGAACAACACACATCGGACAAGAGTGTGAAATCGGTGCAGGCTCACAGGTTATTCAAGGCGTGTCAGTTGGTGAAAAAACAATCGTCGGCGCAGGCTCGGTAGTTGTCCGTGACTTGCCTGCTGACTGCACGGCAGTCGGTGCTCCGGCGAAGCCGATTAAGTTTCATAATAAAAAAATATAAGAGCGAAAAAATGGACTTGTTCTGCAGAACAAGTCCATTTAAGTTTTAGTAAGATTTAAAATGTCAGAAAATCATACCAGAAGAACATTATGTTATAAAGCATTGAGAACACTTCTTTAAGTCCGAGTGTTTTGAGAATAACATTAAGGTTGTGGTCGAGGAGACTGTCAAACGGTGTTGTAGGCTCAATGCTTACAAAGCCCTCTTCCTCCTCCACAGCGTCGCCATTGACGATTTTAAATGTTTGTGTTCTGTAACCGAGCGGTGTTACTGTGTCCATTGCATAATAGACAGTCACATTCACAGCCTTGTTGGAAACCTCGGGGATTTCGCCCGTGAACGGAATTTCGATTTTCTCACCCGGTGCAAGTGACACAAAGGGATTTACCTTGAAGTCGAGGTCAAGTCCGTCACACTCAACCGCTGCAATGTTAACCGTGCTGTTTGCACAGGTGTTCTGCACAACAATGCTGTTTGCGCCTCCCGAAATTATGCCCTCGTCACAGCCTGAAAATGAGGTGTGTACGGTGTGCGAAGCATTTGTTGAATAATGGAACTGCGGGAATTCGGGGTCAGAGTAAACGTCAGTAATTCTGTCTGTCAGAAGAAGAGTGAACATAAGCACTCTTGTGTAGTTGTCCTTGTATGTCATACCGTGGAAAAGTCCGTCAACAAACCAGGTGTTGTCGGGCAGGTATGCGGTTGAAGCATCAATATCCATTGCAGGTGAAACCTTGTCCTTGCCGCCGCAAGCATTAACCTGAACATATCCGTCAGCAAAGCGTGTGCCGTACGGCGCACAGGTTGCGCCCGTTGAAGCGGCAGTTGTGATAATAGCATCAGAGTTTGCCGGCATACCCGTAACAACTCTGTTGCCTGTGCCTGCAAGAATGGAGATATTCATTCCGTTTTCGATGCACTCGGCGAATTTTTCGGGCATAGATGCAAGGATTTCATAATGGAAGCGGTCGCTGATTTCGATGAGTCTTTCACTCTCTTCCTCGTCAAGAAGAGTCGCCTTTGCTTCCTCGTATTTGTCAATAGGAATAAAGTCCCAGAGACTGCCCCAATAACCGATTGTCGGGAAAATCTTGGGGAAAAGTGCATTGAGAAGAGTGTCTACAAAACCGAGCTGCTGTGCTTTTACAAGCCAGTTATAGTTTTCTTCGGTCATTGTTCCGTTTTCAACAAAACGAACAAGACATTCCTCGTCAAACTCAACACAAGCCATCATTGCATCATAAGCAATTCCTGCACCACCGATTGCAGGGATTGTGAGAACTGCGTTGTCAACATCACCCTTGTGACCGTAAAGTGCAAGATAAGTTGCCGTAACCTGACCGCCGTGGCTGACAGCAAAAAGGTTGACCTTATCCTTACCGCTGTGCTCCTTAACCGACTGAACAAAATCATTGAGCTGACCTGCGCAGAATTCTGCACCCATTCTGAAATCACAGCTAAAGTTGTAGATGTTTTCGTGACCTATATACTCGGCAATCTCTTCAGAGATTTCAACCTCCTGCCGGTAGATGTTGCTGTCGTAGCGTTCCATAAGAACTGCGTTGTTCTTGTCCTCTGCCTTGGTGTAGTCCAGGTGAAGCTCGTAAGCGCTTGTGCCGTCGGGATTGCAACGGAGCTTTTCAAAAAGCACCTGCATTTCTTCAGCAACAACGTCTGTGATATAATCTGCATTGTCAAAAGCAAATGTGCCAAGACCAATGCCAAGCTCTGCAATTCGGGACATTACACGTTCAAGAACGTGGTCAAAATCAAGTCCCCACACAGCTTCGCCCGTTTCGAGGCTGTCACCGTAGTAAAGGTTTGTCGAGCTGTAGCCGGGAACAATAATTACCGGATATTCGGTAATGTCACCCTTCACCTCGCCCGCCGCTGTAGCAAAAGAACTGCACGACAAAACGAGCATTATAACAGAAAGGATAACACATAAAAGCTTTTTCATTTCATCAGCTCCTCAAGAAATATAGGAGTATTTTATCACCATTTCAAAGATATGTAAATTGTCAAAAATACATAAAAAAGAACTATCCCATTTGACGGGATAGTTCTTTGTCTATTATTCTTTTTCGGCTGTGAACTTTGTTACATAAGCCTGGTTCATCTTGTCAGCCTTTGAGTTTTTGAAGTTACTGTCGTCAGACTTCGTCCAGCCTGAAACAACAACCGAGCCGTCGTTGAGAACACATACGCCTGTTGCGCTGTCTGTTTCCTCACCGTCAAGGAGCATTTTAACGGTTGTGTGACCCTTTTCGTTAAGGTACATTACAAAGCCGTCCTCTTTGCCGCCTGCCTGTTCACCCTTGAAATCAAGGTCAGCAGATGTTGTCTGACCGACAACTACAAAGCCGCCGTCAATCTCTGTGATTGCGTTGATGTAATCAACACCCGAGCCGCCGACAATTCTTGCCCAGCAGACATCGCCCTTTGCGTTGTAACGGATTACATATCCGTCCGACTTGCCGTATGTTCTGCTGTAAATTCCGTCTGCCTTCTTGCTGACTGTGTAAGAACCGCCGACAATACAGCCGCCGTCCGAGGTTGCATAAACTGTGTTATATTCGCTGTTGCCCGTACCCTCAAGGTAGTGTGACCACTGGAGCTTGCCGTTCTTGTCGAGCTTAACAAGCACGGTGTTCTTTGTGAGTGATGAGAAGTAAGTAATGCCTGCAAAATCGCCGTCTGTTGAAACTGTTACGCAGGTTGCATAGATGTCACCGTCATCGTTAACGGAAATTGCTGTGAAGTTATTTGACATTGAGCCTGCGAGAGTCTGACGCCATTTGATGTTACAGTTTTTATCAAACTTGAAGATGAAAGCCTTGATTGAGTCATCCTCACTCTTGAAGAAGCCTGCGCTTGAAACAGCCTTACCGCCGACAACAAATCCGCCGTCGGGAGTAGCATCAACACTACTCAAAAATTCACCGTTCTGTGTTTCGTCTCCCGGGAAAGAATACATCCAGATAAGCTTGCCGTTCTTGTCAAGACGAACGATTAAAGCAGAAACACCCTGTGACTGAAGCGGAGCATCAATGTCCGTTGCCATTGTGTGACCGACTGCTACAATTGACTTGTCCTTAAGCTCTGCAACGTCTGTGAGAGAAACCTCGGAGTCACCGCCGAGAATATACTTCCAGCTCTGTGTTCCGTCTGCCGCATACTTAACAACTGCGGTGTGACCTGCCCAATCCTTGCTGGAGCCGCTGTAGTCACCGTCGTAGGACTGTGAATAACCGACAGTTACAAATCCGCCATCGGCACACTCATCAACTTTGTAGAAAAGGTCCATACCGCTGCCGCCGAAATACTGAATAAAGTCACGCTTAACATCCGTGATTTTATAATCAGCACCTGCTTCAACACCTACGGTTGTAGTTGTTGTGGTTGTCTGCTTGTTAATGTTAGGCTTTTCATTTGTTGTGTAGTCGGGCTTTTCGGTAGTCGGTGTAAGGTTGAGCTTACCGTTTGAATCGTAACTGCCCGTGTAATAAATAAGATTGCCGAAAGAGTCGAGCTGGTTTTTGGTGTAAAGAACATCACCCTTTGAGGTAACCTTACCTGTTGTGTAAATAAGGTTGCCTGCGCTGTCCTTCTGACCTGTGGAGTAAACCTTGTGACCCTTCTTATCCAAAATACCCTCTTTGTCTGTAACGTTGCCGTCAGGGTCGGTTGCACCTGTGATAGCGGTAACGTCCTCGGCTTTAACAAGGTCTTCGTCCGTTACAATGCCGAGTGTATCGGGAGCTTTTTCAAGCTCGTCGTCATTCTTAGTGCCCGGTGTTTTTGAGTTGCCGCAAGCCGAAAAGCTAATGACAACAAGCACAAGAGCAAGAACAAATGCAAAAATCTTCTTGTTCATCTTAATACCTCCAATAGGTTTATACAATTATATAATAACATACTGCAAGCAGTTTTTCAATGTTTTAATAAAAGTTAATAATTACATAGTATTTTGCCAACAAATAAAACCGCCTGCACGAAGCAAGCGGTTAAATTATTATTTTGAAACATAATGTGACGGGTTCTGCTTTTCACCGTTGTAACGGATTTCAAAGTGGACGTGAGGTCCTGTTGAATAACCCGTAGAGCCGATGTAAGCAACAACCTGACCCTGGCTTACCTTGTCGCCAACCGAAACTGCAAGCGAACTGCAGTGACCGTAAAGTGACGAGTATCCGCCGCCGTGGTCAATCATAATATAATTGCCGTAGCCCGAGTTGCTGTGAACAGCACGGATAACCGTTCCCGACTTGGTTGCAACAAGCTTTTTGCCGTGAGCATTCGCCATTGTTATATCAATTCCGCTGTGGAACTTGTAAACACCCGAAATCGGGTCGTTTCTGTAGCCGTAGGGTGAGCTGATATAAGAGTTCGAATACGGCACAGGCCAAGCCCAGCCCTTTTTGCTGATGTTAGAGGAGGCAGAGCCTGCGTTTGACGAGCCGGATGAATTGTTGTTCGCCGCTGCCTGCTGCTTAAGGAAATCCTCAATTTCAGCTTCGATTGAATCCATTTCGGAATTGTATTTATCAAGGCTTATTTCAAGCTGCTTTGTCTGATAGTTAAGAGAAGCGAGCTTCTTGTTAACCTCGGTTGACTTTGCAATGATTGTTGCCTGTGTTGCGTTAAGGTCATCCTCCGCTGACTGAAGGTCAGCCTTTTTAACCTCGAGTGCCGCCTTTTCTGCCTGAACGGAAGCCTTCTTCTCTTCAAGCTTCTTCTGCATTTCTTCAATCTCTGCAATTTCCTTGTTCAGCTTGTCAACAAGTGCCTGGTCGTTCTGCGTAATTCTGCGGAACATTTCAAGACGGTTAAGAAAGCTTGAAAGTGATGACGATGCGGTAAACATCTCAAGAACGGAGGTCTCGCCCGCCATATAATTTGCTCGGATACGCTCGCAGAAAATGTCGATTGTCTCTTCGATTTCCTTGTCTTTTTCTGCAATCTGTCTGTCAAGGTCTTTGATTTCTGCGTCAAGCTCGGCTATTTTCTTTTCAATGTCCTTGATGTCGCTGTTTATGATAGACTGCTGACCACGGACATTGTCAAGCTGGTCGTTAAGCCTTGCAATCTGATTGTTGAGCTCGGCTATAATTTCCTCTTGCTGTGCCTGCTGTTTTTCAAGCTCCTTGATTTTCTGTTCGCTTTCTTCTACCTTGTCTTTAATCTGCGCCTGCTCGTTTTTGAGAGACGAGAGAGATTTTGCGTGCGTTTCGGGTGCAAATGCCGCAAAGGACACAAACACCAGCGTAAAGCAAAGGAAGAAAGATAATACTTTTGTTGCAAGATTATTCTGCTTCATCGTAAACAACTCCTCCACGCTCCTTAAGATATTTCTGAATGGAAATAAGGCTTCCTATTCCGCCGGAAAGTATGCCTATTACCACAAACGCCGCAAGAATGTAAAGTGCATAGCCTGTAAAGCTTACAACATCAAAGTTTTTGCTTATCATGCCGAAGAGTGATGAAACCGTCGGCTCAAGCAAAGCATAAATACCCCAGACCACTCCGAGCGAAACAACCGCCGAAATCACGCCGAGAAGCATACCCTCAACAACAAACGGCCAGCGGATGAACCAGTTGGTTGCACCAACGGACTTCATAATGTTGATTTCAAGTCTTCTACTGAACATTGTAATGCGGATTGTGTTCGAAATGATGAACAACGAAATTACGAGAAGAACTGCGATAATTCCGATGCTTACATAAGAAATTGACGAACGAATCTGAACAAGAACATTGGCAATTTCTTTATTGTCTCGCACAAGGTCAACGTTCTCTATTCTTTCGAGTGCCTCGACTGTGCTTTCAAACTTTGTCATATCCGAAATTGAAACCTCAAAAAGGTCGGGTAACGGATTTTCAACCCCCTCAAAATAGGTTGCATCTGTTTCAAGGTCTGCAACAGCCTCGTTAAAAGCTGTTTCCTTGCTTGTGTATTTGCAACGCAGGACGTTAGGTGTTTCCAAAATTTCCTGCTCTACCCTCTTGACCTCGCTGTCAGTTGTGTCCATATCGAGGTAAACCATAACAACGTTTTCTGCCTCGATTTCTTTCATAATGCCTTCAACATTGACAAGCACCATAAACGCAGAGCCCATCATAACAAGACACGCCATAAGAACGGCAATGGACGCAATAGACATCAGTCGGTTCATCCACACATTGCGGAAACCCTCTTTTGTAAGGTAGCTTAAGCTTCCTCCCTTTTTCATTCTGCGTCACCGCCTTTCTCTTCGTCGGCAGTCACAGAAGCCGCAGGGGTTTCTTCATCTTCAAGATAAACTCGGTAGGTATCGGTGTCACCGATAAGAGCGTTCAGGAAGCCTTCGTCGGGATTTTCCTTCTGCGGTTCTTTTTCGGGCTCTTCAACCTTGTTTTTCTTGCCGAATTTCTTTGTAAATTTATTTTTGATTTTGCCCTTTGCTTCGTGATTAAGGTGTGATGAAGAGTGAATCGGAATTTCTCCGTCCTCCACCATACCGTCCGAAACAACCTCGCCGCTGTCAAGCACGATAACACGGTTATCAAACTTTTTAACAAGGTCATGGGCGTGAGTTACCATAATAACGGTTGTGCCTGTTTCGTTAAGACGCTTTAAAAGCTCCACAATTTCAAGCGACATCTGCGGGTCAACGTTACCTGTCGGCTCGTCGGCAATGATGATGTCAGCATTGTTTACAAGTGCTCGTGCAAGAGCAACTCGCTGCTGTTCACCGCCCGAAAGCTCGCTCGGATAGCATTTTGCCTTTTGCGGAAGACCGACGATGTTGATAACATAAGGTACCCTTTTGCGGATATCCTTTTCCTTGGCACCGACAACACGCATTGCAAACGCAACGTTGTCGTAAACCGTCATGTTGGGGATAAGGCGAAAGTCCTGAAAAACGATACCCATATTTCGTCTGAAATATGGGATTTTACGTTTTTTCATTTCGCCGAGATTGTAGTCCTTGATTTTGATTGTGCCCGAGGAAGGTACTTCTTCACGCATCATAAGCTTGAGGAAGGTACTCTTACCTGCGCCGGATGCACCGACAACAAAAACAAACTCGCCTTTATCAATATGTATATTGACATTGCTGAGAGCCTTCGTGCCGTTGTCGTACACCTTTGACACGTTTTTAAAGTCAATCATACTTATTGCCTCTGAAAATTAATATTTGATTGGATTGGCGTCAAGATATTTCTTAACCATAAGTGCTACTTTGAACACGATTGCATCGTCAAACTCACGAAGGTCAAGACCTGTGAGCTTCTTGATTTTCTCAAGACGGTAGACGAGGGTGTTACGGTGAACAAAGAGCTTTCTTGAAGTTTCGCTGACATTGAGGTTGTTCTCGAAGAACTTCTGGATTGTGAAGAGAGTTTCCTGATCGAGGCTCTCGATTGAGCCACGCTTGAACACCTCGTGAAGGAACATTTCGCAAAGAGTTGTCGGAAGCTGATAGATAAGACGTGCGATACCGAGACTGTCGTATCTTACAATAGCCTTCTCTGTATCAAACACCTTGCCGACCTCGAGAGAAACCTGAGCCTCTTTAAAGGAACGTGCAAGCTCCTTGATGCCGACAACAGCAGTACCGATACCGACCTGAGCGTGAACATAAAGCTCTGTTGAAAGTGAGTCAACAATTGAGCGTGAAAGCTTTTCAAGGTCTTTTGACTCGATGTTGCTCTTAACTTCCTTAATGAGAGCGATGTCTGTTTCGCTTACATTTACGATAAAGTCCTTTGACTTGTCGGGGAAAAGATTCTGGATAACATCGTATGCAGAAGCATCTGACTGCTCGGGAATTCTGATAAGAAGAACTACTCTTGAAGCGTCGTTGTTAAAGCGAAGCTCACGAGCCTTCAGGTAGATATCACCGGGAAGGATGTTATCAAGAATAACGTTCTTTATAAAATTGTTTCTGTCATACTTTTCGTCAAAATACTGCTTGAGGTTGCTCAAAGCAACTGCGCTGATATTGACGTACTTTTCAGCAAGCTCGTCGTCACCGTCAACAAAAACAGCATATTCGGGATGAACCTGGTTGCCAAAAGTTTTGTATGTACAACCGTTTACAACACAAACATCGGAATCCATAAAGGTTGTAGCCGCCGCAATGGAATTAACCTCACCGATTCTGCCGAGCTCACTGCACGAGATGATTGTGCCGGACTCATCTATAATACCGATTGTTCTGTCGATGGCGCTCTTCATCTGGTGGATAACGCCCTGGAAAAGTCTGTTTGACATATAAAAACTCCTCACTTATGAATAATTAACATCAATGTTTACCGTTGCTTGTCCAAAATGACGAAGCAAACGGTGATTTATACAAAATGCCAATCTAAACATAGACATTTTACACAATTTACGGCTGTTTTGCAAGTCTTTTGAGCTGTTTTTTGAAAAATTTTTTCAAAAAACGCTTTTTTAGCCGTGGATTTTATAAAAAAGTTACAAATATTACCTTGTTTTTCCGTTCAATTTCTTTTGTGTAAAATCACCATTTATTGTGAGTTTTTCGGTTGAAAACTCTTTTTGAACACAATATTTTGATTTCTTATGGACAAAACTCACAAAAACCGTCAGAAACAGAAAAATAAAGACCCGGCAGAAAAATTTTTACAAAAAAATCTGCCAAGTCCGTTATTTCTTCTTTAAATTACTGAATATCTTTCTTTTTGAGCGGTGATTTGTTGCCCTTATCGTCCACAACACGCACACTCTCTAGCGCCGCCACAAGGTTGCGTTTGTAAGAAGCGATGTACTCATTGCGAAGCTGTGCACGCTCCTCAACTTCCTCGGGTGTCAATTCCTGTACCTTCGCCTTGCGTGCAAGCTCGTTTATTCTGTCAATTTTCTTCTGATCCATTTATAGTTCCTCCTGTTTTCTATACCGCACAGCCCATTTTAGTGTTTTGATTTTTTCTTGAGCACAAAGTGGGAAACAATAAAATAAACAATCGCAAACACAGAAACACCGGCTGCAATATAACTAAACCAAACAATGTGCGTTAACCCACGTAGCAAGTTAAATAAAGTCATTACAAAAACCAAAAGAAAAGTAACGGCACTTTGTGTGCGATAGGCTTTTATATCCATCTTTTCCTTTTCTTCTTTCGGTGCTTTTATGTAAGTATCATCAAGTATAATATTTTTACCCATAAGACATTTCAATCCTAAAATCAACGATACCACAAGAATAAATATTAAAATAATTAAAAATAAAATGTCCATTTGCACAACTCCTATATTTATAATACCATAAAAAGATAAAACGTAAATTCGTAAAATACAGCTTAAGGACAAGTAACAGTTCTGTGTCCCCAAATAAAGCCTTGTCACTTTTTCGGGCAAACCTTCATACAAATTCCGCAGACTGCGCCTCTGCCGATGTGTTTGAAATTCTTTTTCATATATTCACTGCACTTTTCGGGGTCAAAAACCTCGGCACGATCCATACCCTCCTGCCAGAGTGTGCCGTTTATTGCGCCCGACGGGCAATGCTCGACGCACAGATTACATTCCGTACACGGTGAAGTATATGGCTTTTTCTCGGTTTCAAACGGGCAATCGGTAAACAGCGTACCGAGACGCACCCTTGCGCCGTATTCCCTGTGCAGAAAAAGACTGTTTTTGCCGATACCGCCCAGTCCTGCCATTGAAGCAACCTTTTTGTGCGAATATCTGCCGTGGTAATTCCAGCCGTCCTTGTTGATACTCTGCGATGCGCCGACAGGAATGTATTTATAACCGTTCTGTTCAAGCAAAAAGCCTGCCTGAAGAATCACACGGTCAATGAACGCATTAACTGTTCTGTAATGGTGAAAATAAGTGTGTGTCGGCTCATCGGTTATCTCGTCAACAACTGCATCCGAGAGCTTTACAACAATGCTCACGGCATAAGAGTTTTCACCAAAAGGTCCGTCGCTGACATGTGTGAAGCCGACATCCGCAACGCCGTTATCTTTAAATAGCTTTACCAGCTCATCCTGTATTTTCATAAGGTACTCCGTTTTCTGTTTTTTGTCAACCCGACACACCGTAAACGGCGGTCATAAGTGCGGCATAGTCGCCGATTTCGTCCCCGAGCAAAGCAGGTCTTACCTCACAGCACTTTGATGTGAAGAAAAGAGCCTCTTTTTCTAGCTCTTCGAGCATTGCAGGGCGCAGAAGCTCCTCGCTTCGGGCAAAAACACTGCCGATTACAACACATTCGGGATTGAGAATATCCGCCAGAATCGCAAGCGTTCTGCCAAGATATTTGCCGCTTGTTCTGTAAATTTCAATCGCTGTCGGGTCACCGTTTTTTGCATCAATTGCAATGTCCTTTGCGCTTTTGTCAATACCGAAAAGCTTGCCGATATTTCTTATTCCGCCGCCCGAGCAATAGCCCTCGGCAGAGCCGAATTTGCCATAGCCCTCGGGGCCGTCATCCGTCAGGCGGATGTGACCGACCTCACCTGCCATATCCGACGTGCCGACATAAAGTCTGCCATCAAGGATAAGCCCTGCACCGAAGCCCGTGCCGAATGTGAGAAAAACCATATTGCGTGTACCCTTGCCTGCACCGAGCTTCCACTCGGCAAGTGCGCAGGCATTGGCATCGTTCTGCAAAAAAACAGGCACACCGAAGCGTGAAGAAAGGATTTCAACAATCGGAACATCTGTCCATTTAGGCAGATTAGGCGGGCAAAGCACAACGCCCGACTTGCTGTCAAGCGGACCTCCACAGGAAATACCGATAGCCTTAAAACCGTTTTCTTTTGAAATTATTTCGCAAAATTTTTCTATAATATCCGTCGGCTCTTCGTTTGTATCCGTGGCAAAAGCCGTGCGTGAAATTATTTTGATTTTTTCATTTTCATATTCACCGACAATCACGGCACATTTTGTACCGCCAATATCAATGCCGATATATTTTTCCATAACATTTGCCTCAAATCTTAATATATTCACTTCTGTTCAAGGTAAATAAGCTTACTCCAATGCATTTTCTTTTTTTGAGTCAACCTAAAGTTATCAGCTTCACCTATATAAAAAATGTCTGTACTCATTAGAGATTTTTTGAACACAAGGATATTTCCTTTTTTGCCAAGAGAATAGAGTTCATCAAGCATATCATCTTCATCAGGATGCCAATGAGTTGACGGGCAAAATAACGATGTGCTGATAATTTCTATACAAGTATCATAACTGTCACAGTAGGCTCGGATATATGCGTTTTTGTATAACTTCCAAATTAGATATTTGCCGTCAATTTCAGGGACAGAGTGCAAATCAGACATTTGAATTAAACGTGTGTATAAATCTTTCGTTGTTTTTGTGTTTCTCATATTCTCACCAACTTTAACTGATTGTAACACAACTGCGTAAAAAAGTAAATCCAAACATAACTCAACATTTCAAAGTTTTCAGCCGTTTAAAAACATTTCACACAGCAAACATAACTTGACAGTATTAGTTTTATTAAATATAATATAGTTGCTTTTATTTATCATAATAATATCGTTTAAAGGAGGTTGCTTATGGATTCAATCTTGGATTTCTGGCACCAGATGACGGCAAATCCGCTGCTTTTTATCGCAGTAGCTTTAACTCTCGGTGTCATCTTGGTAAACGGTTGGACGGACGCACCGAATGCTATTGCTACCTGCGTTGTAACACGGTGCATGGCACCTAAAGCCGCAATACTTATGGCAGCAGTTTTTAATTTCCTCGGTGTTTTTATAATGACCAAAATCAGCAACGAGGTCGCTGTTACAATTACAAGTATGGTAAACTTCGGAGAAAATTCCGGACGCACCATAATTATTGTTCTGTGTGCGGCAATGCTTGCTATCGTTATATGGGCAACACTCGCATGGCTGTTCGGCATCCCGACAAGTGAAAGCCACGCACTTATTGCAGGTCTTACAGGTGGCGCTATGGCTCTTTGCGGTCTTGATGCTATCGTCTGGAGTCAATGGCTTAAGGTTGTTTACGGAATTGTTATTTCAGTTGTACTGGGCTTCGGATTTGCTTGGATTATCTGCAAGCTTGTAACAAAAATCTTTTATAATGCAAACCGTCCGAAAACGGAACCGTTTTTCAGAGTGGCACAGATTATAGGTGCGGCATCAATGGCTTTTATGCACGGTGCTCAAGACGGACAAAAATTTATGGGCATTATTCTTCTGTGTGTATTTACATTGCAGGGCACGGGAGCTACAGGTTCTACATTTGAGATACCTACATGGCTTATGATTCTTTGCTCTGTTATTATGGGCTTAGGCACTGCAATGGGCGGCAAAAAGATTATAAAGTCAGTTGGTATGGACATGGTAAAGCTTGAAAAATATCAAGGCTTTTCGGCAGATATTGCTTCCTCGATTTCACTTGTGTTCTGTTCGGTATTCGGTCTCCCTGTTTCCACAACTCATGTAAAAACCACTTCCATTATGGGTGTTGGTGCAGTAAAAAGAGTTTCTGCAATCAATTTCGGAGTTGTAAAAGAAATGGTGCTGACATGGATACTTACTTTCCCCGGATGCGGACTTCTCGCTTTTGTGGTAACAAAAATATTCTTGTCAATTTTTAACTGATAGAAAGGATCTTGAAAATGGCTAAAGGTGATAAATTTTATTTTGAAAATTTCAAAGAGTGTACCGCACTTTCTAAAAAAGCAGCACTTTACCTTGTAGAGTGCCTTGAAAATTACAGCCCGGACAACATCGAAGTTATGCTCAGCGAGATGCACAAAATCGAGCATAGCGCTGATATAAAGAAGCATGAAATGCATGCGGCGCTTGCAAAAGCTTTTGTTACTCCTGTTGACCGTGAAGACCTTGATATGTTGAGTCACAATCTTGACCAGGTCACCGACAAAATAGAAGAAACCATTCAGAAATTTTACATTTACAATATTCAGAGCGTTGAACCGTCTGCAATCGAGTTTGCAAAGAAAATTGTTGAATCGTGCGAGCTTCTTTGTGAATTGATGAACGAATTTGAAAACTTTAAGCATTCCAAAAAAATCCAGTCTCTTATTGTCAGCCTGAACGATGTTGAAGAAGAATGTGACAAGCTTTTCCTTACTTCAATGCGAGAAATATCCAAAAATCCTGCCGATGCTTATACAGCAATTTCTTTGTGCAAGATTTACGACTGCTTTGAGGCTTGTGCAGATGCTTGTGAACACGCAAGCGAATGCATCAGCACCGTTATTATGAAAAACACTTAATCCTTAATTATGAACAGCAAAAGCGAGGTGAAATTCACCTCGCTTTTGCTTTGTACTATGGGTATTACGAAATGTTTATAGTTATTTCAGCTTCGGTATAATCTTCACCTGTAAGATAGGTGACCGTTGCGTTTCCGGCAACATCAAATTTACAATCAATAATAAAATCTGCGGCGACAGGTGAAACGTTTTCAAGCTCGTAAGTTTTAAAATATGCCGATTTATCAAACATATTTTGAACAATAATACTGTGCTTACCATTTTCATAATCAGCACAAATAACATAGTCACCTTGTGCCGCTAAAACATAATAAAAAGTTTCAGACACCTTGCTATTTTTTACATCGCAATATACAGCCCAATTTGTAGAAAGTCCGGTTCCTGTTTGCGTAACAAGACCATAAACATCGGGTGTAATTGTTTCAATCTTCGGCTCCTTTACAGAATTTTGTTTTTCAAAAAGCAAATTTCCGTCTACATCTGTAAGACTGTAAGAATATGTATTATCAGCGTTTTCTGTTAAAGTATATAAGTCGGTTATGTCTTTGAACTCTTTATCTTCCGGCTCATTGACACAACCCATAAGCAATAAAACAAGCAAAAAACCGGTTACAATTACTAAAAATATTTTTTTACTTTTCATATTATCATCTCCTCCAATTGATTATAACACAACCAACTTAAAAAGTAAATCTTGCAGTATATTTCTCCCACAATTACAGATACTAACATCACAAATTGAAAATTTAAGAAATAAAGCCTCCCTCGCCTAGAGGGAGGGGGACCGCTTGCGGTGGAGGGATATATCCCCCAGTCGCCTTGCGGCGCCAGCCCCCTTTAGGCAAGGGGGCCTTTGTTGAGAAGGAGATTTATATAACATGAAAGCAACAGGAATTGTCAGAAGAATTGACGACCTTGGACGTGTGGTTATTCCGAAGGAAATCCGCCGCACAATGCACATCCGTGAGGGTGCGCCTCTTGAAATTTTTACTGACACGCAGGGCGGTGTCATCTTTAAAAAATATTCACCCGTCGGTGAACTTTCCGACGTGACCGAGCATTACGCAGATGTGCTTTACAGAAGTGTCAACACTCCCATTCTTATCTGCGACCGTGACCACGTTATCTCGTGCGCAGGTGTTTCCAAAAAGGATTTTATGGACAGACACATCAGCGAAGAGCTTGAAAACGTTATGGAAGAACGCAAGATTTACACAGGTGACGTTGACAATATGCTCTACCCGATTGAGGGCATCTCTTATGCCGCATCTATCGTTGCGCCGATTATCAGCAACGGCGACATCCTCGGCGCTGTGGTTTTCCTCTTCAGTGACGGAACAAAAATTTCGCCGACAGAAACCAAGCTCGCACAGGTTGCGGCATCTTTCCTCGGACGTCAGATGGAAGAATGAAAAACGGCTTGCAGAAAATTTCTGCAAGCCGTTAAATTTATTCCTCTGTAACTACGCTTTCAAACTTAAGATTTTCGGGGCCTGTTACAATCACACCGCAAACACCAACAGTTTCGGTCGGGATTGTTTCACCCTCAATTATAATCGTTTTATCCTCAACCTCACAGTCGCAGTCCCAGCTCTTTGATTTTTCAACGCTGTCGCCGGCTGTGATTGTTGTTTTCCAGCCTCTCAAGCGTGACTCTTTAAGATTGCGGACGCTGACATTGAGCTGATATGAATATGTGCCGTCACCGTTTGACCAGGTGTTCACAACCTTTACTGTTGTTTCAGCCTCTTTGGAAGTGTGCTGAATAAGCTTGTCATTGTCGGAAACAGGAGTGTTTGTGTCAGCCTCTCCCGTTACAGGAAGCTTGCGGATTCTGCCCGTTGTGTAAGAAAGGATTATCTCGTAATCCGCCTTGTCCACCTTGCCGTCCAGGTTGACATCTGCATTTTTCTGCTGTGTTTCAAAAAGCTCCGTACCGGAATTCACAAAGCTTGAAACAATCAAAGCGTCGTTGGAGTTGATGTATCCGTCACCGTTAACATCACCCAAGGCACAGTTTGCGTAGGAGTCATTTGTAAGCTTTGTTGCCTGGTGAACTACAAGTGCCACAACCGCACCGATAATTGCAATCACAACAAGTGCAATTATGATAACTTTTTTATTGCTCTTTTTAGCTTTCATTTTTATATACATCCTCTTGTTTTATTTCTTCGGGACAATTATATCAAAATTCGACATTGTTTTCAATATATTTCAACATACATTATATAGAAAACGGTAACAAATCAAAAAGCATACATACAAGCGGTGCAAGCACAATTGCAGGCATAAAGTTTGCAACCTTGAATTTTGAAATGCCCACAAGGTTAAGACCGAGTGCTATGATTATGACCGAGCCGACACAGGTCATCTCGTTGATTGCCGATGTCGTGAGAATACCGCTTAAAAGCTCTGCAAGAAGAACGATTCCGCCCTGAAAAACAAGAATGGGAATTGCCGAAAAAACAACACCGATACCACAGCTTGCGGCAATCATTGTGCCCGAGATAAGGTCAAGAAGCGACTTTGTGTAAAGCATCTGATTATCGCCGAGAAGTCCTGCATTAAGCGAGCCGACAACCGTCATTGAGCCGACACAAAAAAGGAGCGTAGCAGTAACAAAGCCCTCTGCAATCGACACCTTTTTGTCGCCCTTGTTGAACTTTTTTTCAACCCATTTGCCGAGGCGGTTTATCTTGTCGTCAATGTCTATGAGTGAGCCGATTGCCGTGCCGACAAGCATTGAGATGATGAGCACAAGCGTGTTTTCGCCCTTGAGTGCGCCGTCAATTCCGATGTAAACCACACACAAGCCGACAGCAATCATTATTGAGTTTGTAATTTTTTCGGGTATACCCTTTTTAAACAGCGTGCCGAGCGCTCCGCCGACAACCGCCGCTATCATATTTACAATTACACCAAGCATTTTAATTTCTTCCTTTCTTTGACAACCGACATTTTAACACCGCAGTACCGTTATGTCAAACCTAATTTGCAAAATCCTTGATTTGTTACCCTTTATATGATAGAATATTATTCATAAAATAACACACGGAGGCGGCAAAATTATGTTCAGATTTGAACCCTATATCAAATACAAGGTAAACGGCAAAACCTGCAAAAGTGATGACCTTGAAAACAAGCACTACTCTATGGACCTTGAGGTGAGCGAAAACGCTGTTAAATGTGTTCTCCGCCCGAAGGTTCCGATGGAAATGCTTGAATTCCGTCTTGATGCCGACAAGAAGCTCGGCAAAAAAGAGGTTTTCTTTGCTAACGGATTCCAGTCGTGGACAAAGTGCTACGAGTGCCACGCTGATGACAAGATTATCGGTCTCGGCAAAATCACACAGATAAGCGACTTTACAAAGTTCTTTGCCGGTGTGCAGGGCGACTACCACTTCACCGAGTACGAAAAAGAGGGCGAATTCCACTCCTATACATACACCTACTTCAGAGACGGCGAAGACCTCGAGCTTTTCGGCTCACTTTCAGAGCGTAACGGCTACACCATTTTTGAAATGGAGTGCGACGACAAGCGTTTCAGCATCACAAAGGATATCGTAGGCTGTACTCTTGACAGCGAAACCGTGCTTGTTGATGTTGTCAGCTTCAAGGGCAAGTATGACGATGTATTTGACAAGTATTTCGGCTCAATGGATTTGAGAAAGCCGAAGATAAATTACCTTGCAGGCTACACCTCATGGTACAACTACTATCAGAAGATTAACGAAGAAATCATCCTTCGTGACCTTGACGGACTTGACAGAGCAAAGGACAGCGTTTCAATCTTCCAGATTGACGACGGTTACGAGACATTTGTCGGTGACTGGCTCGACCCGAACCCTGCAAAATTCCCCAACGGTATGAAATACATTGCTGACAAAATCCACGACAAGGGCTACCTTGCAGGTATCTGGATTGCTCCGTTCAGCGCACAGCGTGTTTCAAGAGTTGCAAAGGAACACCCCGATTGGCTCATTAAGAACGAAAAGGGCAAGCCTCTTCTCGGCTGTCAGGGCTGGGGCGGTGCTTACACACTCGACTTCTACCACCCCGAAGCCAGAGAATACATCAAGCACTACTTTGACGTTATTGTAAACGAGTGGGGCTTTGATATGGTTAAGCTCGACTTCCTTTATTCCGAGGCTATGTACCCGAGAAACGGCAAAACACGAGGCACAATTATGTGCGAGGCTATGGACTTCCTGCGTGAATGTGTGGGCGAGGATAAGCTCATTCTCGGTTGCGGTGTACCTCTCGGTCCGTCATTTGGTGTTGTTGATGCCTGCCGTATCGGCTGTGACGTTTCACCTCACTTTGAGTTCAACTTCATTGACAAGCTTCTTCTTAACATGGAAATCGTCAATACAAGACACGCAATGAACAACACATTCCTGCGCCGTCACCTTGACCAGAGAGTTTTCTGCAACGACCCCGACGTTTTCTTCCTGCGTGACAACAACCTTAAGTTCACGCTCGACCAGAAGCTTCTGCTTGCAAAAATCAACAACCTTTTCGGAAGCGTTCTTTTCGTTTCGGACAATGCCGGTGATTACAACGACGAAACTATGGAATACTTAAAGCTCTTCTTTAAGCCGAGCGAGGCTGAAATCCTATCGGCTGAATATGTTACAAAGGATGACGTTAAAATCTGCTACATTGAGGACGGCAAGAAAAAGACTCTTCGCTTTAACATAGCAACAGGTAAAAGCAACCTAAGAAATCTTTTATAAGGTGATAGTATGAAAAAGATTATTGCGATAATCGCCGTTGTTGCCGTTATTGCGGCAGGTGTCGGACTTTATATTCATTTTAACCCCGCAGACGAGCCAAAGGGCGGAGAGAAAAACATCACGCTCGAAATTTCTGCTGACGGCACGAGCGAAACCTACGAAGTAACCACGGGTGCACAGATGCTCGGTAAAATGCTGGTTGAAGAGGGTTATGTTAAAAACGACCGGGGCGATTACGGACTTTACATTCAGACGGTTTACGGTCCGTTTGAGGGCGGCCGCACGGCTGACAGCTCAAGCGAAGAGTGGTGGAGCATCACCAAAAACGGTGAGACCGTTATGACAGGTGCCGATGAAACTCCCCTTGCCGACGGCGAAAAATATGAGCTCACGTTAAAAGTGGGTTACGATAATTTTTAAAAAAATCCTTAAAAGCTGTTGACAACGCTTTTCTGTGGTGTTATAATTAGTGAAAATTTTAGGAGATTAAAGCGATGAAGCGAAACAACTTTGCAGCTGGATACTTTTTCTTTTACTTTATTAACAAAAGTTAATAGAGTCAGTTGGTTTTGCTGTAAAGTCGGTTATAACAGGATTTTTAAAGTCCCGCAGTAAAATTAACTGCGGGGCTTCTTCATTTGCTTTGTATGGAGGTTTTATTATGGTAGTAGTAATCAAAAACGGTATTGACAAGGGTCAGCAGGATCGCCTTGTTGAATGGCTCAAGTCAATGAACATTGATGTTCACGAGACAGTCGGTGAATATCAGACAATCCTCGGTCTTATCGGTGACACAAGCCACGTTGATATCGACCTTATTAACGGTCTTGACATCGTTGAGCGTGTTACACGAATCAGTGAGCCGTTCAAAAATGCAAACAGAAAATTCCACCCCGACGATACAGTAATCGACATCGGCGGTTTCAAAATCGGCGGCGGCAACTTCCAGTACATTGCAGGTCCTTGCTCTGTTGAGTCACCCGAGCAGATTTGCTCAATCGCAAGAGAAACAAAGGCGGCAGGCGCAATGCTTCTTCGTGGCGGTGCTTTCAAGCCCAGAACATCCCCCTACGCTTTCCAGGGTATGCGTGCAGAAGGTCTTAAACTCCTTGAAAAAGCAAAAGCAGAAACAGGTATGCCTATCGTAACAGAGATTATGGACCTTTCTCACCTTAACCTTTTCGAGAATGTTGACGTTATCCAGGTCGGCGCAAGAAATATGCAGAACTTCGAGCTTCTTAAGGAGCTTGGTCACACAGATAAGCCCATTCTCCTCAAGCGTGGACTTTCCAGCACAATGGAAGAGCTGCTTATGAGCGCCGAATACATTATGGCAGGCGGTAACGAAAAGGTTATCCTTTGCGAACGTGGTATCAGAACATTTGAAAAGTACACAAGAAACACTATGGACGTTTCTGCAATTGCTCTTCTTAAGGAAAAATCACACCTTCCCGTTATTGCAGACCCGAGCCATGCCGCAGGTCTTTCAAGACTTGTTCGTCCGCTTGCTCTCTCCGCTGTTGCGGCAGGTGCAGACGGTCTTATGATTGAAGTTCACAACGACCCTGCTCACGCTCTTTGCGACGGTCCGCAGGCTCTCACTCCCGAGCAGTTCGCTCAGGTTGTTAAAGAGGCAGAGGTTGTCCGCAAGGTTCTCCACGGTGTTCAGGAATAAAATATATCTGAAGAAAGGAAATGATGACAATGAATATTGGAATAGTCGGTCTTGGTCTCATCGGCGGTTCTATGGCAAAAGCAATTAAAGAAATGACCGAGCACAAGGTCTACGGTTACGATATTCTCGAAAGCACAATGCTTGCCGCACAGCTTGTAAATTCCATTGACGGCACGCTCGACAGCACCACCCTTCCCGAGTGCGACACGGTCATCATTTCGCTCTATCCGCAGGCTACGGTTGAATATGTTAAAAAAAATGCCGACAGCTTCAAAAAAGGCTCGGTCGTTATAGACTGCAGTGGCGTTAAAAGAAACATTTGCGAAACCTTAAATCCGATTGCAAAGGCAAACGGCTTCACCTTCATCGGCGGTCACCCGATGGCAGGTACACAGTTCTGGGGCTTTGATTATTCAAGGTCAAGTCTTTTCAAGGGTGCTTCAATGATTCTTGCACCGCACGGAATTTCGGATATTCCTATGCTTGAAAACATCAAAAAGCTTTTTGTTTCAATCGGCTTTGCGGACATCACATTTACTACTCCCGAAGACCACGACAGAATTATCGCTTACACCTCACAGCTTGCCCACGTTGTATCAAACGCTTATGTCAAAAGCCCGACGGCACTTGACCGAAAAGGCTTTTCGGCAGGAAGCTACAAGGATATGACAAGAGTTGCAAAGCTCAACGAAAATATGTGGACAGAGCTTTTCCTTGAAAACAGTGATTATCTTGTCGAGGAAATTGACTTACTTATAGAAAACCTTACAAAATACAGAGATGCACTTTCAGTAAATGATGAAGCAAAGTTAAGACAGCTTCTCAAGGACGGTAAAGATACAAAGAAACAGGCGGGTTGATTATGGAAACAGTTAAGGTTAATGCTTCAAAAAAATATGATGTAATCATCGGCGGCAATACTGCTTTGCTTCTTGCCGAAAAGGTAAAAGAGCTTTTCGGTGATGTGGCGGTGTGCGTTGTAACAGACGACACGGTTGCCTCCTATCATCTTGATAAAATCAAGGCTTGTCTTAATGAGAATCACATCAAAAACGATGCTTTTGTTTTTCCGCACGGTGAAAGCTCAAAATCCCCCGAGGTGCTTTTTGAATTGCTCGAATTCCTTGCGAAAAAGCATTTTTCCAGAAAGGATGTTCTTGTTGCACTCGGCGGCGGAGTTACGGGTGACCTGACAGGTCTTGCGGCGGCAATGTATATGCGTGGTATGCACCTTGTTCAGATTCCTACAACTCTTCTTGCAATGGTTGACTCCTCCGTGGGCGGCAAAACGGCCGTTAACCTTAAAGCGGGCAAAAACCTCGCAGGTGTATTCAACCAGCCCGAGCTTGTGCTTTGCGATACAAATATGCTTTCGACCCTGCCTGCCGAGTATTTTGCAGACGGTATGGCAGAGGTTATAAAGTACGGTGTGATTGCCGACAGAGAGCTTTTTGAGGTCGTCAAAAACGGTCATATTGAAGAAAACCTTGAAACAATCATTGCACGTTGCGTTGCCATTAAGCGTGACGTTGTGAATGAGGACGAATTCGACACAGGCAAGCGTCAGCTTCTAAACTTCGGCCACACGCTCGCCCACTCGATTGAAAAGGAAAGCGGATTTGAAATTTCGCACGGCAGTGCCGTAGCAATGGGTATGGTTATAATCTCCGAAATTGCGTGGCAAAACGGCATCTCCAAGGAACGCTGTCAGGACGAAATCATCGATGCTTTGCTTGAAAACAATCTCCCTATCTCCTGCCCCTACAAAAACAGCGAGCTTTACTACGCTGCTGAAAACGATAAAAAGAGTGCCTCGGGCAGAATTTCGATTATTGTTCCCGAAGAAATCGGCACTTGCAAGATTATGAACATAGCCCTTGCTGAATTTAAGGAGCTTTTGAAATAATGGATATTAAAATACTACCTTCGGCTCTTTCGGGCATGGCAGAAGCACCTGCTTCAAAATCCGTCGCACACCGAATGTTAATCTGTGCGGCACTCGCAAAGAAGCCGAGCACAATTAAAATTAACAAAACCTCCGAGGACATAGAGGCAACCGCAAGCTGCCTGAAAAGCCTTGGAGTTACAATAGAAAAAAACGGTGAGCTATGGACGGTCACACCGCCGGACAGCTATCCCGACGAGGCAACGCTGGACTGCGGTGAGAGCGGCTCGACGCTTCGCTTTATGCTACCGGTTGTTTCCGCACTCGGAGTAACTGCAATGCTCACAGGTCACGGCAGACTCCCCTCCCGACCGATTGCACCGCTGCTTGACGAGATGAAAAGTCACGGTGTTGAGTGTGGCGACGGCTTCCCCGTAAAGGTTTCGGGCAAGCTGACAGGCGGCAAATATAAAATTGCAGGCAACATCAGCTCACAGTTTATAACGGGACTTCTGCTCGCACTTCCGCTTTGTGACGGCGAGAGCGAAATTGAGGTTATTCCTCCCGTTGAGTCAAAGCCGTACATTGATATTACAACATCCGTGCTTGCAGATTTCGGTGTTGCGGTTGAGGAAAGCGGTAACATCTACACCGTTCCTCACCAAATCCCCTGTTCAGGTGATTTTACCGCAGAGGGTGACTGGTCGAATGCCGCATTTTTGCTCGCACTCGGTGTAAAAGTGAGCGGACTTGACCTTAATTCCGTTCAGGGTGACAGAAAAATCCTTGATGTCCTGACCGCTTTTGGTGCTGAAATTAACGAAGAAAACGGCACACTCCAGGCAAACCTTTCGTCACTTCATTCTACCGATGTTGACGCTTCGGATATTCCCGACCTCGTGCCCGTAATCTCCGCACTTGCGGCAACAGCAGACGGAGAAACAAGGATATACAACGCTTCACGTCTTCGTCTTAAGGAAAGTGACAGAATTGAAACCACCGTCAGTATGGTAAATTCGCTCGGTGGCGAGGCATATCCGACAGACGACGGTCTTATAATAAAAGGAAAACAACAGCTTTCGGGCGGTACGGTTGACGGTTGCGGCGACCACAGAATTGTGATGTCCTCGGCAGTTGCAGCACTCAGGTGCAAAAATCCCGTTATCATCACGGGCGCACAGGCTGTCAACAAATCCTACCCCGAATTCTTTAACGAATACAACTCACTCGGAGGTGACGCAAATGTCCTGTAACTTTGGTGAAAAATTCAAAATAACGATTTTCGGTCAGTCTCACTCCGAGGCAATAGGCGTTGTGATTGACGGTGTGCCTGCAGGCATTACGCTTGACGGCGAAAAAATTGCAAGCTTTATGGCTCGCCGTGCACCCGGAAAGAACGCTTATTCGACCAAACGCAAGGAAGCCGACTGCCCCGAAATTGTTTCGGGTGTTGTGGACGGCATCACCTGCGGAACTCCGATTTGTGCAATTATCAGAAACAGTGACCAGCACTCAAAGGATTATTCAAAGCTGAAAATCCTCCCCCGCCCGTCACATTCCGACTTTGCGGCTTATATGAAGCACGGCGGTTTCAACGACATTCGTGGCGGCGGCAACTTCTCGGGCAGAATGACTGCTCCGATGTGCTTTGCAGGTGCTGTTGCAATGCAGATTCTTGAGAAAAAAGGAATTAAAATCGGTGCTCATATTGAAAAAATCGCAGGAGTTTGCGACACACGCTTTGACCCCGTTAACCCTGATATTTCTACGCTTGACGGCAAGGATTTTCCGCTTATTAACGACAGCGTTAAAGACGAAATGCTCGCAAAAATCGAAGCCGCAAGACTTGACTGCGACTCCGTCGGCGGTGTTATTGAATGTGCCGTTACGGGTCTGCCCGTCGGTCTCGGTGAGCCGATGTTCGGCGGTGTTGAGAATGTTTTAAGTCAGGCGATGTTTGCCGTACCTGCAATTAAAGGTATTGAATTCGGCAACGGCTTTGACTGCGCCGACCTTAAGGGCAGTGAAAACAACGACGAATTCACGGTGAACGACGGCAAAATCACAACCGTGACCAACAACCACGGCGGTATCCTCGGCGGACTTACCTCGGGTATGCCACTCATTTTCCGTGTTGCGGTGAAGCCGACCCCGTCAATCTCCAAACCGCAGATGACTGTCAACCTCGAAACCAACAAGCCCGAAGAGCTTGTTATTGAGGGCAGACACGACCCCTGCATCGTACCACGTGCCGTTCCGTGTATCGAGGCGGCAACAGCAATTGCACTTATAAATTTGATTTAAGGTGATTAAAATGGACATAAAAGACCTTCGTAATGAAATAGATTCAATCGACAATCAGCTCGTTGAGCTTTTTGAAAAGCGTATGCGCACCGCTTCTGCAATTGCGGATTACAAGCGTGCAAACGGCTTGGCTGTCTCCGACAAGGGACGTGAGCGTGAGGTAATAAACAAGGTTACTTCAAAGGTAAGCCCCGAATTCAGCGGATACACCCGTGTGCTTTACCAGACAATTTTTGATGTTAGCTGTTCCTATCAGCGTAGCATTAACTCAAAGGCTTCAAAGCTGCTTGAAAAAATCGAAAAAGTAACAGAAGAAACTCCCAAAGAGCGCACAAGCCGTGCAATTGTTGCTTGTCAGGGTGTTGAGGGTGCATACTCACAGCACGCTTGCGAAAAGATGTTCACCTACCCGAGCATTATGTATTTCGGCGGCTTTGAGGACGTTTTCAAGGCAGTTGACAGCGGACTTTGCCGTTACGGCGTGCTTCCTGTTGAAAACAGCTCCGCAGGTTCGGTTAACCAGGTCTATGACCTTATGTCGAAATACAATTTCTACATCACACACAGTATGAAGCTTTGCATTGAGCACAAGCTCCTTGCAAACAGCGGAACAAGCATAAGCTCGATTAAAGAGATTTATTCTCACGAGCAGGCACTCAACCAGTGCTCCGCATTTATAAGCGAGCTTGGTGTTAAGGCTCACGTTTGCAAAAACACCGCAGAGGCGGCAAAAATCGTCTCTGAATCAGGCAGAACAGACATTGCGGCTATCGGCTCAAAGGACTGTGTCGAGCTTTACGGCTTGCGTGTGCTTTCGGGCAATGTGCAGAACACGCAGAACAACTACACAAGATTTATCCTTATTTCCAAAACACCCGAAATTTACCCCGGTGCAAAAAAGACGAGTCTTATGCTCACAGTTCAGCACAAGCCGGGCTCACTTTACAATATAATCGCACGTTTTGCGGCACTCGGACTTAACCTGACAAAGCTTGAAAGCCGACCGATTTCGGGCAGTAATTTTGAGTTTATGTTCTACTTCGACATTGACGCTTCTGTCTACTCGCCCGAGTTCAAGGAGCTTATTGCCGAGCTTGAAAATGACTGTGAAGCATTCACCTACCTCGGCAGCTACACGGAGGACTAAAAATGTACGGTTTACTCGGTCGCAAGCTTTCACACAGCCTTTCGCCGCAGATTCACGCCCACTTCGGGGATTATCCTTACGAGCTTTTTTGCCGTGAACCCGAAGAGCTTGATGAATTTTTTGCGGACAAAAGTCTTAAAGCATACAACGTTACAATTCCATACAAGGTTGACGCATACAACCATTGCGACACTCTTTCCGACACAGCAAAGAAAATCGGCAGCGTTAACACGGTAATCCGTCGTGCTGACGGCACGCTTTACGGCGACAATACCGACTATTTCGGCTTTGACTATATGTCAAAAAGCTGCGGCGCGGACTATAAGGGCAAAAAAGTTCTTGTCCTCGGCAGCGGCGGCGCAAGTCTTACCGTCTGCACGGTTGCAAAGGATTGCGGTGCAAGAGAGATTATAGTTGTCAGCCGTAACGGTGAAAATAACTACGAAAACATTTCAAAGCACTACGATGCGGATATTATCGTCAACACAACTCCCGTCGGTATGTACCCGAACAACGGTGAAAGACTTGTTGACCTTTCCGCTTTCAAAAGCCTTGAATGTGCTCTTGATTTGATTTATAACCCCTGTAAAACACGCTTTTTGCTTGATGCCGAAGAACTGGGAATTCCCCACGCAAACGGGCTGACAATGCTTGTAGCTCAGGCTTTGCGTTCCGCAGAGCAATTCATTGACCAAAAGCTCGGTGACGAAACAATTGAGCGGGTTTACAACGCAATACTTAACGAGCAAAAAAACATTGTTCTTATCGGTATGCCCGGCTGCGGAAAATCAACCGTCGGTAAACTCCTTGCAGAAAAACTCGGAAGAGAGTTGCTTGACACGGACAGCGAGATTGTAAAGGCTGACGGACGCACCATTCCCGAAATTTTCACCGCAGAGGGTGAGCCGTTTTTCCGTTCACTTGAAACCGAAGCCTGCAAAAATGTGGGCAAGTGCCTTGCAAAAATCATTGCCACGGGCGGCGGTGCGGTTATGAAAAAGGAAAACCGTGACGCTCTTAAACAAAACGGCACGGTGGTTTATCTTAAAAAGGATTTATCGCTTCTGGCGCTCGACGGCAGACCGCTTTCCAAGGACGAGGATGCCGTGAAGAAAATTTACGAAGCACGAAAAGACACTTATGAAGCATTTGCTGACTTTACCATTGAGGTAAGTCCCGATGCAGAAATAACAACCGAAAGGGTGATAAAATGCATATTTTAGTAATCAACGGTCCGAACATAAATATGCTCGGCATCAGAGAGCCTGACATTTACGGCAAGAGCACCTATGCAGACCTTTGCGAGCTGATTAAAACAAAGGCTGACGAAATGAATGTTGAGGTTGAGCTTTTCCAGAGTAACCACGAGGGCTCAATTGTTGATAAAATTCAGGAATCCCTTGGCAAGACGGACGGCATTGTTATCAACCCTGCGGCTTACACTCACACAAGCGTTGCCATACTTGACGCACTCAAGGCGGTTGCAATTCCGACCTGCGAGGTACACATTTCGGACGTAAATTCCCGTGAGGATTTCCGCAAGATTTCCTACGTCGGAATGTATGCTGAAAAAACTCTTGCCGGCTTCGGCTTTGACGGTTACATCATGGCAATGGAGTATCTGAAAGAAAAATATCAATAAACTTTAAAGCAGGGCGCTTGCCCTGCTTTTTGTATGGGTAAAATTAATTTGACGGGATAATTAAAGTTTAGCAGGAGCTCAGCCCTCCTTGCCTAAAGGAGGGTAGCACGGCGTAAGCTGTGACGGGAGGATATTCTGCGTCGCAGACCTATAATGTAAACATAATCTATTCTTTATAATATCCCTCCACCACTTCGTGGTCCCCCTCCCTTTAGGGCAAGGGAGGCAACGCACACAGCAAGTTTTATTAAAATTA
>JAFUPA010000021.1 GCA_017481575.1 Clostridia bacterium
CAAAAATAAACAGCCGCACGTGAGCGGCTGCTTGTGATAGTAATGCGTTGTCAAACTTCTATGCCCCTTTCAGGGGCTTAGCCAGTAGGCGGCCCTTATAGGGCCTGTGCAAACCACTAGTTTACTAGTGGTTATGATTATTGTAGAACAACAAGGATATATGCAAACTCCGTTTGAGTTATTTCAACTGTTTTTAAACCTGCGTTAAGAACATAGTTTTTTATATCTGCTACATTATCGGGGTAAATCTCCAGTTTTCTTTCACCCATATCAATATATTTTTCTTGGTTTTTATCAATTGATAAAACAAAGCAACCGCCACAATTCAGCAAAGATGCAATTTTATTTATGCAAGCCTGCTTTTCCTTTATGTGCATAAATGTAAGTGATGAGTAAATAACATCAAAACAAGTGTCAAAGTTATGTGTTAAAAAATCATCACAAATCAGTTTGATGTTTTGGTGTTTTGAAAGATTGTCCCTTGCACGTTCAATAGTTTTGGGCGAGATGTCTATACCGCAAAAGCATTTGCACAATGGTGCTGTTTTTAATGCAATCCGTCCGGTGCCTACACCTATTTCAAGGACACTCTTTTTGTCGGTCAGTTTCATTTTGTCAACAAACTCCTGACCGTCCCATTGGTTCATATAATCCTTAAGTGGCTTCGGGTCGTGTACAGGGTCATTGTTTTCTTCAATCAGCTTGTCGTAATGTTCAATTACATTCATTTATATTACTCCTACTACAATTCAAGCCCAACTTCCGGTTATGAAGTTGGACTTGATGTTTTTATTTAAGTATATTCGATACAACCGTATTTGCAATTCTGAAAAGAATTTCCGTAATCTTTTCAAGCACGTCAAAGATTATGTCTGCTGTTGTAGGAGAAACGGCATCTTGAGTCAGCGGCATAAGCTTTGCGTTGTCGTAGTCATATGTCATAAACTGCGGATACTGCTCGTTGTCAAAAACAGTAAGCTGTTCTTCACTTGTTGCAAGCCACATGATGAAGTCTGTGCTCTCGCCGTAAGGATAGTCAACGTGACCCATATCACGGAAGAACCAAGTCTGGTCGGGTAACATACAGGTTGAAGCATCAATCTGATTGTCGGGGGAAATGTGGTTGTGTTCTGACGGAACTTTCTGCACATAATCCTCTCCGAGTGTTTCGCCAAGGAGAGCGCAGGTTGCACCGCCGCTTGCATACTCAACGTCAATAAGGTTGTCTGTGTTGCTTACGGAAACAGATTCGCTTATCGGCAATGACGGCCAGTTGTACTGTGCAAGGATGTAAACGTTGGTATCGTTCGCCATAGCGTCCTTCAAAAGCGTTTCAGCGTTCTGCTGAACATTGTAGTGGTACTCGTCAATTCTTGCAACGAGCTTGCCACTTTCTGTTCCGTTAAGCATACAAGCCTTTGCAGCCTCGTAGTTTATATCGGGAACAAGAGCCCAGAGTCCCGGCATATGACCGAAAATCGGAATAAGAAGCTCGTCATAAATTCTGTCCTTGAGTGTGTCAGTAATACCGTTTGCAAAGCTTTCAAGACCTCCGTTAACACCCGATTCTTCAAGCAGAACGTCAAGGTAATCTATAACATTCTCCCATGTGTTGTCACGTGTAAGGAGTGCAAGACGGTGCCAGAGAGCAGAAAGTGTAAGGCTGAAATCAGCCGAGAAAAGACTGCCTACGCAAGATGTACCCTGAAAAGCGGTTGAACACATAATAATTGTGTCAAGGTCATCACTGCCGTATTTGTAAAGGTACGAGCAGGTAACAGTACCGCCCATGCTGAAAGCGGCAAGAGCAATTCGGTCATAGTCGCCCTCTGCCTTAATGTTCTCAATAAATGTGTTAAGCCTGTCGGCGTGAACAAGAGGGTCTTTACGCCAGTCGTAGTTAAAGAAATATGTATTTTCAAGACCAAAGGTGTCAATACCTGCACGAACAGTTGCAAATTCATTTGACTCACCTGCAACAAAAGGCTCTTCCTTACCTACGAGTGAGCAGTCAAAAAGTGTGCCGTCAATGTCCTCGATTGAATCGCCGTTCTCGTCAAAAGCAAGTGGACCGAAAACGTCTGTGAGTGGAGGGAAGATTCCGTCAGCAAGTGCATCATAATCATTTGTTGCCATAAATGCAAGCACGGGCGGAAGAAGTTCAAAAACCATATTTGTTATGCTGTCTGATGACGGAGGGAAAGCCTGCTCACCGTCGCTGTATTTAAGCGGAAAAGTGTTCATGCCGCTCACTACGATGAATGCGGTTTTTTCCTCTGCCGCAAAAGCAGGGAGACAAACTGCAAAAAGCATTACAACGGATAAGAGAATACTTAAAAATTTCTTTGAAGTCTTTTTCATACTATCAATCCTCTAATCAATGGTTATTTTAAGACAATTTTAACACATATTTTACCAAATGCAAATAAAAAACGTCCTTCTTTACCTCTATTTTTAAAAATGCCTTGATTTTCCTTTTAAAATACACTATAATTATATTCATAATATTGTGGTCAAGGAGGCCTATACAATGAAAAAGTTTAAGAGAATTTTTGCTATTGTGCTTGCGGCAGTTATGCTTATGAGCCTTGCTTCATGTTCACTCGTTGACGAGAGTGAAACAGATATCACAAACGACAATATCAAAATCGGTGTCCTCTTGAGCGGCGCACAGGATGCAACTACAGGTATGTCAGGTGCAACTCTTAACGCTATCAACGAGCTTACAAGCATCGGTTACGGAATTAACGGCGAGAGATTTAAGTATGCAGAGAATGTTGACCCCAACAATGCAGATGCTGTTGCAGACTCTCTCCAGTCCTTGCTCAACTTCGAGTGTAACCTCATCATTGCTTCCGAGTCAGCTTACCTTGACGATGTTCAGAAGATGGCAGGCGATAATGCTGATGTAAAGTTCCTTGTTCTTGATGCTGAAAATGACGGTAAGAACATTTACGGATACAGCGCAAACATCACAGGCGCAGACTACCTTGCAGGTATCGTTGCAGGTATGAAGGCTGCGGAACTCAATGTTCCGAAACTCGGCTATCTTGTTAAGAGCGAAAACGACCTTACAAACCTCAACGCTTTCGCAATGGGTGTTAAGTCTGTTAACGGTGGCGCAACTGTTTCTGCAATCGTTGGCACAGATGCTGCCGCAGGTGTTGCAGCTCTCATCAAAGAGGGTGCAGTTGTAATCGCATCAGACTATGAGGACGAAGCAATCGCAACAGCTTGTGCAGACGGTAAGGTGTTCTTCTGTGGCTTCGGTTCAGAGACATACAAGGATGCTGAAACATTCCTTTGTGCACCGGTCTACAATTTTGCACAGATATACATTGACGCAATCAAGGCTGTTGTTGATAACAAAGAGCCTGCCGCTTTTGAGGGTGGCTATGCAACAGGTGCAACTTACCTTGCAGACCTTAACGAGAACACAGTAGCTGAAGGCACACAGGAAGCTGTGAACACAGCCGCAGACGCTATTGCAAACGGAACACTTACTTTCACAATCAGCGTTGACACTCCGGTTGAAAACGTTACAATCGTTAAATAAAATCACCAAAAATAATTTACGGTCAGTTCCGAGTGAACTGACCGTATTTTTTATTTGTCTGTATTTTTATATTCGTTAATCTTTTCTGTTACGGTGTCTACAACACTTTCGGTTGTTTCCTTTATAAAGCGTTTAATTTTGTTTGAGCTTGTTTTCGGGAACTCACTCTCACGGATGATAACCTTTGAAATCTGCTTGTAAATCGGAAGCTCAACACAAGCGTTTTTAATGCTCTTAAGCACCTCGGCAGGTGTTTTCTTTTCTTCAAGGAAAACCTCCGCCTTAAGTGAGCTTTCGTTGCCGTTTTCGTCCGTTTCTCCGCTAACAACAACCTCATTGACATATTCAATGTCCTGGATATATCCTTCAATTTCCTCGGGATAAACGTTTTTACCGTTGTTAAGGACAATCACGTTCTTCTTTCTGCCCGAGATTGTAAGCTGGTCATTTTCGTTGATGTAACCGTAATCACCCGTGTAGAACCAACCGTCCTTGAGCACTTCTGCTGTTAATTCGGGCTTCTTGTAATAGCCCATCATAACGATGTCACCCTTAACGCAGATTTCACCGATTCCCTCTTCGTTCGGCTCATCAATTCTCCACTCAATACACGGGAGTTTGATACCGACTGTTCTGAAATCGTTGTACATATCGTGGTTAGCACACACAAGCGGTGAACATTCTGTTATGCCGTAACCGTTGATAAGGTCAAAGCCGATGTCGTCAAAAAACTTTGCAACCTCGGGTCTTATCGGAGCACCGCCGCAAACGATTTTCTTGAGCTTTCCGCCGAAAGTTTCGTGGATAAAACCGAAATAGTCTCGTCTTTTGTCAATTCCTTGTTCACGCAGAGCGTTGCTCTTTTCAATCATTGCATTGAACTGCTCTTCCATACCTTCCTTGCGTATGTTTCTCATAATACGCTTGTAAATTGACTCTGCAATCGCAGGCACAACATAAACATAAGACGGCTTGTAAATAACAAGATTTTTAAGTATTGTTGAAAGGCTCTCGTTAATGCAAAGTGTAGAGTGGTGGTGGAAGGAGACAAGAATGTCACTTACCGCCTCATAAGTGTGGTGATAGGGGAGTAGCGAAAGTCCCGTGTCATAAACGGTGGAAACCATCAGTCCGTAATAAACACTCGAAACGAGATTGTGTTCTGAAAGCATAACACCCTTTGAAGCACCTGTTGTACCCGAGGTGTAAACAAGCAGTTTAAGAGAGTTCGGGTCGCTCTCCTCTGCAAGAAAAGCGGCAGGGTCAAGAGTCTGACCTGTGGTCAATGCCCAATGGAAGGAGCGGAACTTACCCTCGTTGTCAAGTCTGTCAAACCCGATGAAATATTTGATGTTTTCAAGCTCATCAGCGTGATTTTTAAATATTTCCTCATACTTTGCATCGTAAAAAACAATGCTTGTTTCGCTGTCCTTTAAAATGTTGATTATGTCGTTTTCGGGCATTTCCTTGTCAATCGGAACAAAAACGCCCTTGCTTCTTAGTGCTGTCATATAAGCTACAATCCAGTTGTACGAGTTTGCACCGATACACGCAATATGCTTGTCTGAAAGCTCTTCCGAATTAAGAAAAGCACCAAGTGCCGTTACTGTGTCAACAAACTTTGAAAAAGTAACCTCACGGATTTCTTCGCCGACCTTGTATTTGTACGCAATCTTGTCGCCTGCATCCTTAACGGCAAGCTCCATCATCTCCTTAATTGAAGAAAACGGCTGTACCTCGTAAAGCGGATATTCGTTATTTTTCATAAAAATACCTCCCTGTAAAAGGATAAATATCTGTTATCTAAATTTTACCTTTTTATACAAATTTTATTCATTGAAATTATCACACAAAGCAATTTTTTTGTCAAGGAAAAAGGAAATACAGTTTGTAAAGAAAAAATCAACAAATTGTAAATTCGTGCCAATTCGCTTGAATAAGATATTTTATAATGTTAATATTTTATCCCAAGAGGTGATAGCATTATGTCGAAAATCGGATTAGTGGTTGAAGGCGGAGGAATGCGTGGCGTATACGGTTGCGGTGTTCTTGATGCTTTTCTTGAAAATTCAATCACATTCCCTTACAGCATCGGGGTCTCGGCAGGCTCAGCAAATATGGCTTCGTTCATTTCAGAACAGCACGGCAGAAATTACAGATTTTACACAAACTATTCCTTTGATGAAAGATATATGAGCCTTAAAAATTTTGTCACAACAGGCTCATTTTTCGGTATGGATTACATCTACACCGAGCTTACTGAAACCGTTGACCCAATAAATTTTGAAAAACTTGTCAACACAGATATGGAATATTACGTTGTTGCCGTTGAGGCGGTAACGGGCAAGCCTGTTTATTTCGGCAAAGAAGATGTCGCAAAGTATAAGGGAACAATTTTTAAGGCATCAAGTGCCGTCCCTGCAATGTGCAGACCGGTTGAAATTGACGGCAAGATGTACTTTGATGGCGGTGTTGCAGATTCAATACCAGTCAAGCGTGCTTTGAATGACGGCTGCGATAAAATTGTCGCCGTCCTCACACGACCAAAAGGCTATGTCAAAAAGCCGGAAGCAGGCAAGAAGATTTATTCCGAAATCCTGCGTGATTATCCCGTAATCACCAAGGCACTCAACGTCCGTCATTATGTCTACAATCATACACTGGAGTATCTTTATAAGCTCGAAGAGGAGGGCAGAGCTTTTCTCTTCTGTCCCGACAATCCTGACGGTGTAAATCTTATCACAAGAAACAAGGAACAGCTTATAACCCTCTACAATGAGGGCAAGGTTGACGCCGAAAACAGAATGGACGAATTGATTGCGTTTATGAATGAATAAAAAGCAAAAGAGCTGCCTTGCGACAGCTCTTTCACTTTTTAAAGGGGTGGATGTATGAAAAAGACAATTTTCGTAGGTTCAACCTACAAACAGAGTATAGTTCAACGATATTAAAAAATATGCAAGCCGATGTGAACTTTTTGTTAAAATCGGCTTGCAATTTTTATATCTTTTTATAAAGCTTTATCCAATTTTCAACCGCCTGTACGCTGTAATTTTCGGGCATTGCGTTACAGGCAAGCGTACTGTTAATAATACTCATTCCTGCATTTGCAAGCGGCTTTAAGAGTTTCGGTCTTTTGGCTATAGCGGCGACCTTTTGTAAAAGCTCGTTTGCGGTGTACTTTGCAGAGCCTGTTTCGGCAAATTCCTTTGCGCCAAGAACCTCTGTTTCAAACAGATAATCCATATCGTCAGCATCAATCGAGGTCAGTACACTCTTGATGATATCAACGCTTATCTGGTCTTCACCGCATTCCTTGAAATATCTGTATTGGTATTTCCAAAGCTTTTCTAATGAATACTTTCCGTCAATTTCAGTAACTGTGTCTGCAAGGATTTTTCCTCCGCCAAAGCTCAGACGCACACCCGAACCGCTCAAGGGCTCAATCATAATTGCCGAGTCGCCGACGGCGGCGTAGCCATTACCGACAAAAAGCGGTAAGCTCTTACGAAGCGGTATTCTTGATGTTGTCCCGCCACGCAGGATTTTATCTGTGTCAATATAAGGGTAATCTTTTTGAAAATCGGCAACAGCAGCTTCAATTGCACTTTTTGTAAGACTGCCGAAGCCTGTAACAAGCACATCAATGTGTTCGTCCTCTGTTATAACCCAGTCAATACTGGCACGTCTGCAATGGTAAAAATATGTGTTGTACCTTGGGTCGGTGACTTCGTCACTTTTTCTTGCAAAATACGCACGGTAGGTAAAAAGCGTTTCCTCGGCTTTAACCTCGTTTTCTATACCAAAGCTTTTCGGCAGATTTTTTCTCACGGGCGAGTCAATTCCTGCCGCATCAATAACAAGGTCAGCACGGATTTCCTTTTCTTTTCCGTAAAGTAAAACCTTTAGTCCTGTAACAAATCCATTTTCAATAACAGGCGACAGCACCCTTACACCGAAAATGAATTTAACACCGTTTTTCTCCGCCAAATCAGCAAGATATTCAGCGAGGAATTTGCGGTCAATGTAAGCAACTTCTTCAAAGATGCGGTCGCTTCGCTTTGCAACAACCTTGATGTTTTTCTTCGGGCCTCTGCAGCTCATAACCCTGTACGGTGTAAAGTGCTCGGGCGTGGGTAGGGGAATTCCTGCTTCGGGGAACGACGGTTTATAAACAGTATCGCACCAGTCGTGACCAAGCTCGCTTCTGTCCTTAGATTCGTAAATCGTTATGTCAAAACCTTTTTTCGCAAGGTTAATTGCGGCAACCAGGCCGCCGATACCCGCACCGGCAACAACAATTTTTTTCATAATCAACATCCTAATTCATCACATATTCGCCCGAGAAAAGATGTGCGATACCCTCACGCAGGTTTTTGTTTTCTTCCTTTTTAAAATCTGGGTCGTCAATAATAATCTCCCGTGCAAAACGGTTAGCTTCGTTAAGCAGAGCCGTGTCCGTCAGCATTGCAATTTTCATTTCGGGCAGACCGTGCTGACGTGAGCCGAAAAAGTCACCGGGGCCTCTCATCTTAAGGTCCTCGTCTGCAATTTTGAAGCCGTCGGTCGTGCTTGTCATAACCTTCATTCGGCGCTGTGCCGCTTCGTTTTGTGCATCGGTTATAAGAATACAAGTGGACTTGTACTGTCCTCTGCCTATTCTGCCACGAAGCTGGTGAAGCTGTGAAAGCCCGAAACGCTCTGCATTTTCAATAACCATAATAACCGAGTTCGGCACATCCACACCGACCTCGATAACAGTTGTCGAAACAAGGAGCTTAATCTCGCCCGAAACAAACCGAGCCATAACCTCTTCCTTGTCCTTCGGCTTCATTTTGCCGTGCAAGAGACCTACGCTGTATCCGCTGAAAAATCCTCTTGATATATTCTCCGAATACTCCTGTGCGGCGGCAAGGTCAGTTTCGCCCTCCTCAACAAGCGGACAGACAATGTAACCCTGCCTTCCTTCGTCAAGATGCTTTTTCACGTAATTAAAAGCACGGTGCCTTTTCTGTGTGTCAATTGCATATGTTTCAATCGGCTGTCTGCCGGGCGGCAGTTCGTCAAGAATTGAAACGTCAAGGTCGCCGTAAAGCATCAGCGCAAGAGTTCGGGGGATAGGTGTTGCCGACATAACGAGCGTGTGCGGTCTGTCTCCCTTACTGCTCAAAGCACCCCTGTGCTTAACGCCAAATCGGTGTTGCTCGTCCGTTATAACAAGTCCGAGCTTATCGAACTCAACATCGTCCTGAATAAGAGCGTGTGTGCCGATAATAAGGCGGATTTCACCGCTTTTGAGCTGTGCTTTAATCTCACGCTTCTTTGCGGCTGTAACCGAGCCCGTCAGCAATCCTACCCTGATACCCGTGTTTTCAAAAAACTTAAGGCAGGTTTTATAATGCTGTTGTGCGAGTATTTCTGTCGGAGCCATAAACGCACTCTGGTAGCCGTTTTTAGCAACGGTGTAAATAAGTGCGGCGGCAACCGCCGTTTTACCCGAGCCGACATCACCCTGCAAAAGTCTGTTCATTGTGAATTGCGAGGTCATCTGTGTAATGCTTTCTCTCACCGCACGGCTTTGTGCACCCGTAAGGGTAAAGGGGAGAGTAGCAAGGAATTCATCGGTAAAATCCGTTTGTATTGTAACGGGCGTACTTTCTTTTCTGTTGCCCTTCAATTTCATAAGACCGAGCTGGAATATAAATAATTCCTCAAAAATCAGCCTGCGTCTGGCTTCAGCAACCATATCCTCGCTTGTCGGGAAGTGCAGCTCATAGACAGCACGGTTAACCTCCATAAGGCATAGCTTGTCCCGGAGTGACTGCGGAATACAGTCAACAAAATAGTCCTTTCTCTGCTCATAAGCCTGACGAACGAGCTTTTCAATAGCCTTTGAATTTATGCCTGCACTCTGGTGGTAAATCGGACGAATTCTCAAACCGTTTTCAACGGGAGAGATCATCGGCGATGTCATTTCACGGCGGCGTAAATTACCTCCGACCTTGCCGTAAAAAAGATATTCTTCGCCTGCCTCCAAAGCCTCTGCGGCATATTTATTGTTGAATATCGTAATGTCCATCAACGCTTCGCCGTCGGTCGCAACGGTTTTGTAAATCGTCATACCCTTGCGGATTTTTGCGCCCTTCGGCTTGTGGTTGACAATCGCCCTGATACAGCAGTTTTGGTCAAACGGAGCGGCTGTGATTGAAGTGGTTTTGCTCCAATCCATATAGTCACGGGGATAAAAGCGCAAAAGGTCACCGACGGTGAAAATATCGAGCTTGTTAAGTATCTTCGCCCGCTTTTCACCGACACCCTTAAGATATTGAATATTGGTGTTGATATCCATTATTCAACCGCCCATTCGTCAATGTTAAAGTAATAGTCGCTGACAATTGTTTTGGCCTGTGTTGTAATTTTTTCGTTTCTGACGGTCAGACCCTTGCGGTATGCAAGAGGTATAAACGGCAAGTCATCGGCAAATGTGTCGAGAAATTCCTGCATTGTTTTCTCACCGTTTTCAAAGCTCTTGTAATCTGTAGCGGATTCACATTCGGGGTCAATTCCGTAACCGAGTGTACCTTTTTCTGCAAAGAATATGCTCAGGTCAAAGCTGTTGGAAAGCTTTGCTTCGCCTATATAAAGGTCGTAAGCGCCCGACTCAACAGCGGAAACATATTTTGAATAGCTGTACTCCTTAAGCACAACACGGATGTCCGCCTGTGCCAATGACTGTTGAATATTTCTTGCCATCGCAAGCTTAAAGCTGTTGTCCTTGTTTACAAGAAGCCTTAATTCGAGCTTGCCCTTTTCGGGCGAGTATCTTATTCCTATTTCGCTCACAATGTCGTAGCCGGCTTCTTCAAGAAGCTCAATTGCAGAGTTCTTGTCATATTTTATCGGCGGAAGCGTACAACCCTCAAGTTCGTAGAAAGATGGGTTAAAAGGTGTTGAAGTTGCTGTTCCGAAGCCCGCAAACGAAACCGATGCAAGGTCAGGTCTGTTGATAAGAAGTGCAATTGCACGGCGAACCTTGCTCTCCTGTAACACCTTCGTGTTCGAGTTAATTCCGAGGTAGGTGAAGTTGGTTGTCTCAAAATCTCCGCTTTCACCCGAGTAACGCTTGTAAACTCCGTCAGAAAAACTATCTGTGTAAAAGTCAATTTCATTCAGAGAGAAAAGGTTGGGGATTGAAGAAACCTCGGTAATGTCCTTAAGACCGATGTTGTTATATTTCGGGTGATAGCCGTCAAGCCTCTGTTTATTAACAGTCAGCACCTTTGTGCCGTTTTCCTCTTTAATCAAGTATCTTCCGCTGCCGACGGGAATGTCTGCCGAATAGTCGTCGGAACTGTCGGAATCCTTGTCGCTGTCCTTTTTTATAATCGGGAAAATAAGGTTATTCACCTCATAGGGATTTTCACTTTTCAGTTCAAAAACAACCGTACCGTTGCCCGATTCATTTGCTTCTGCAATGTTCTTAAGATAAGCGGAGTAATAACTGCTGTTTTTTGCAAGAACAAAAGAGTAAACAACGTCCTCTGCGGTTATGGCTGTGCCGTCTGTGAATGTCACGTCAGCCTTAAGCCCGACGGTAAGTGTCTTGCCGTCAAGCTCATAGTTGTGAGCAATCTGTGACTCGGCACGGTATTCGTTGTTCACGCTGAAAAGTGCATCATAAAGAAGCACAGAGATGTTTCGGTTAGTTTCCGATTCACATTCATAAGGGTCGAGCGAATCTGTACGCAGATAGGGTAGAGTATAACCGACCTCGTCAATACCCGGGTCCGGCTCGGTTTTCTGTATTTCGCCAATGGTGTCCTTCACCTTGTCGGTCACATCACAGCCTGCAAAGCAACCAATAATCATAATCACGCACAAAAGTAAAGTCAATATTCTTTTTGCACAGCTCATTGTCTCACCCCGTTCACATCACGGATATCGGCTCTGCCGACAGGCAAAGCCCCGTTTTTTCGTCAATTTCAAATACACAGCCGTCGAGCTTGATGTCGCTTTCAGCTGTTTTAAATCTTGTGGGCAGTCCCGTTTTCAATGCCTTGATAACGCACTCACTCTCAACTCCGAGAACAGAGTTTACCGAACCGCACATTCCAAGGTCGGTGATGTAGCCGGTGCCATTCGGCAAAACCTGTGCATCAGCCGTCTGAACATGGGTGTGCGTGCCGAAAAATACGGAAACCCTTGAATCTGCATAGATACCCAATGCACGCTTTTCACCCGTTGATTCTGCATGGAAATCCACAATTTTAACCTTGCAGTCCTTAATCTCTTCAAGTGCCTTGTCAAGGCTGTCAAAAGGGTTAGCATAGCTTGCGTTCTGGTATGCCGTGCCGATAAGGTTAACGACACCAATTTTATACGAACACATATCAATAATGCCCACACCGCTTCCTGGCACACTTGTGTGCATATTGTACGGGCGGATTATATCGTCTCTTTCGTCAATGTAATCGTGAATTTCACTTCTGCGAAAAACGTGATTACCCGTTGTAATAAAATCAACACCGCTTGCAAAAAGGTGGTCGGCCGAATATGGCAGAATCCCGTTACCTGCCGCCGAATTTTCGCCGTTTGCTATGCATATGTCAATGTTATAAAGCTTTTTAATTCCCGACAGCTTTTTGCGCACAAAATCGCAACCGCTGCTGCCGACAATATCACCCAGCGCAAGTAACTTCATCACGTACACCCCTTTTTAAAATTTTGCGGAAAGTTATCATATACATCACAAGCAGAACTGCACCCGTCACAGCCCACGAAACGGGGTAGGAAAGGTAAAGCACCTCCATCGAACGGTACATCTGAAATACGGTAAAAATCCAGACAACACGCAGTCCGCATACACCTACCATGGTAACAATCATCGGAATAACGGACTTTCCGAGTCCACGCATCTGTCCTGTTGTAACATCAAGCAGGCTGTTGAGCACATAAGTCACGGCAAAAAGTCTCATTCTCACAAGACCCATTTCAATAACTTCGGGATCGGTTGAGAAAATTCCGAGCACCTGTTCACCGAAAGTCAGCAAAAATACGCAACAAACTGCCGCTATCATAACGGTAACACCCACGCAGTTAAAGTATATGCGGCGGATTCTCTTAATCTGCCCTGCACCGTAATTCTGTGATGTAAATGTGGTTGCTGTCTGTGAGACTGCACTGCAACAGGTTTGGATAATGCTGTCCACATTGCTTGATGCTGTGTTACCTGCGATTACGGCGGCGCCAAAGCTGTTTATAGAGGACTGTATAATGACATTTGAAAGTGAAAAAAGCGATGCATGGATTCCTGACGGAATTCCGATTTTAACAATATCAAGCAGTTCAGCTTTATAAAAACGCATCTTTTTTATTGAAAGGTGAACAATGCTGTTTATATTAAGAAGAATATAAATCACAAGAACAGCGGAGATAAATTGCGAAATAATCGTTGCGAGTGCCACACCTGCAACATTCATTTTGAATTGAATTACAAACAAAAGGTTTAACAGCACATTTATAACACCGGTAACCGTCAGAATGTAAAGCGGTCTTTTGCTGTCGCCTGTTGCTCTTAAAATTGCCGCACCGAAGTTGAATATCATGCTTGCAGGTGTTCCGAGGAAAAATATTCTCAAATAAGTTGCGGAGAGCGGCAAAACATCTTCCGGGATACTCATAGCTTCAAGGGCTAAAGATGAAAAGGCAAAGCCGACAACGCCGATACCTATGCCGCAGATTAGCGCAAGAAGCATTGCGGAATGAACTGTGCGGTGAACGGCGGCTCCGTCATTTGCGCCGATGTGCTTTGCGGCAACAACACCTGCACCGGTCGCAATTCCGAGAAAGAGATTGAGCGAAAGATGTACAAGACTTGTGGTTGCTCCGACTGCGGCGAGAGAATCACTACCCGCAAACCTGCCGACCACCATAACGTCAGCGGCATTGTAAACAAGCTGTAAAAGTCCCGTCAGCATAATCGGAACTGCAAAGCTTACAATTTTCGGGAACAGTTTACCTGTTGTCATATCTATACTGTATCTGCGTTTTGCCATTGATTATTCCTCATTTTAAACTTATTCATTCTACATTATAGCAAATCAAGCTTCAAATGTACAGAAAAAACAAATAATTGTTGACATACAAACGCAAAAAGTTTAAAATTATTTCATAAAAGATTTATCTTGAAAAGGAGATAACAAAATGCGTATTGCAAAAAGATTATTGGCAGTTTTACTTTCAGCTTTAATGCTCTTGTCGGTATGTGCTTTTTCAGCATCAGCCGTAACAGCACCGGAGTTCAATCTCACCCTTGTTTCGGAAACAGATAAAGAGGCAGTTATCAGAGTTACTTTTGTAAAAGGTGATTTCAACGCTTTTGACGCAACGTTCGTAACCTCGTCTGCAATCACAGGCTGTACAGCAATTGAATCATCTGCCGCAGGCTTCAGCTTAAATATGGGCAACGCACAGACCAAAAAAATCACGGCTGTTGCAATGTCAGATGTTCCCGACGGAACGCTCGTCTGCACAGCAACCTTTGCAAAGAAAACCTCGGCAAAGGTTACCGAGTCCGACATCAAGCTTGTTTTCGACAGCTGTGCGGCTACGGTTAATTCATCAAACGGCTTGCAGAACGTTGACGTAACAGACCTTGTAAAGATAACTGTCAGCTTTAAGAGCTTTACACTGGGCGAAACTTCGATTGCTACTAATTATAAAGAAACAGTAACTGTAAACTACGAGACAAACTACGCACCCGAAGAGCTTACATGGACTTCTTCAAACGAAAATGTAGCACAGGTTGACGAAAGCGGCAACATCTACGCTTCAGGTACGGGCAGTGCAACAATCACAGTAACAAGCGCAGACGGACTTGTTAACGAAACTGTAGAGGTTGAGGTTACCTACACCGTACTCCAGTGGATTATCGTTATTCTCCTCTTCGGCTGGATTTGGTATTGATAAAAATTCTTACGGACTTTCTTCGGAAAGTCCGTATTTTTTTGCTACAATTATTGACAAAGATTTTGTATTTTTATAAAATCAAGTTAGCATCTTTGGTGCAAAAGGAGGGTCTTTATGCAGACAACAATGGCAGCAATTATGGGCAACCTCATAAAGCAGGTTGAACGCAAAATTATTATGGAATCATTACCCATTACGGAGTGGGAAAGCTACACAGGCTGGCACCACAAGCCGGGTGAGTTTACATACGACAATATGCCCCGTCAGATTATGAAAATCGGCGACCGCTGGAGTGTCGGCTATGATGCGACAAGATGGTTCAGGGCAAAGGTAACTGTTCCCGAAAGTATGGACGGCAAAAAGCTTTACCTTTATGCAGGCTTTGGCGGTGAGGCACTTGTCAGAATTAACGGCAAAATAATCGGTGCTTTTTCTGACGAAGCAGGCTGGGCAGACCGTACAGTTGTAATCGTTGAGAACAACAAGGCAGGCGAGGAGCTTGACATTGAACTTGAAGCAACGGTTAACTGTGGTATGTTCTGTGACGAGGCAATGGCAGGCAAAAAGGATCATATGTATACAATGAAGTATGCACACCTTTCTGCTATCAATGTCGAAACGCAGAAGTATTGGTACGATATAAAGAGTGCCTACGACAGCCTTGAGCAAATCGACAACAAGGTTATCTACGATATGGTTTACAGAGCAATCGACGAGTCACTCCACGTTCTTGATTTTGACTTTGATGACGAAACCTTCTACAAGAGTGTTCCTGCGGCAAACGAGCTTCTCACAAAGATGCTCGGTGAAATTCCCGATGCAAAGCAGGGCACACTGTGTATGATCGGTCACTCGCACCTTGACGTTGCATGGTTGTGGACAACCCGTGAGCTTGTCAGAAAAACTGCAAGAACATTCTCAAACAACCTTGCTATGATGCGTGAATATCCCGACTTCAAGTTTACACAGAGTCAGGCTATTGTTTACGATTATATGAAAAAATATTATCCCGATATTTTTGCTGAGGTCAAAAAGGCAGTTAAAGAGGGTCGTTGGGAAATCGTCGGTAATACATGGTGCGAAGCAGATACAAACCTTGCAAGCGGTGAATCTCTTGTCCGTCAGCTTCTCTACGGCAGAGAGTATTTCTTAAAGGAATTCGGTGTGTCGTCAGACGTTTATTGGCTACCCGACTGCTTCGGCTTCACTTGGGCGCTTCCGCAGGTTATCAAGCGTTCGGGTATGAAGTATTTTTATACCGCAAAGCTTTACTATAATGCAACTCACAAGTTCCCGTATTCTGTATTCAATTGGCGTTCACACTCAGGCGACGAGATTGTAGCCTGCGTTCAGCAGCAGCACTATCAGGGCGAGTATGATGCACATTACATCAAGGATAACTGGGAGCGTACAAACCAGAAAAATCTCACAGGCAAGTCTATCGGCTCATTCGGCTACGGCGACGGTGGCGGCGGTGTCACAATCGGACAGATTGAGCGCTCAAAGCGTTACGGGGATATGCCGGGTATGCCAAAGGCACAGAATACATTTGTTTCAGACTTCTTCCGTGGCACAGAAGAGCTTAAGGACGAGCTTCCCACATTCAACGACGAGCTTGTTTATGAAAACCACCGTGGCACATTTACAAGCCAGGCATTTATAAAGAAAAACAACCGTATGGGCGAGTTCCTTTTCAGAAATGCCGAGTTTGCTAACGTTCTTTCCGAGCGTCTTCTCGGGGACAGCTATCCGTCCGAGAAAATGGAAGAGGGTTGGAAGCTCCTTCTTACAAATCAGTTCCACGACATTCTTCCCGGCACCTCAATTCACGAGGCAATGGAGATGACCCGTGAGGAATATAAAGAGATGAATGAAATCGGCAACGGGCTTCTCGGTACAGCCGTCGAGCATCTTAACAAGAATGTCAATGTTACAACCGACGGCATCATCGTCTGGAACTTCAACTCAATGCCGATTACAGGTACAGTAAGTGTTGAATCAAACCTCGAAAATGCAAAAATAGTTGACGAAAACGGCAACGAGTGCCGTGTTGCACTCGACGGCGAGCGTGCAATGTTCATTGCAAAAGACGTTCCGCAGATGGGCTTCAGAGTTTATAAAATTGAAAAAGGCGAAGCAAGCTTCGATAAGGTCATCGCAGAAAAAACTCTCCTTGAAAACGCAAAGCTCAAGGTTGTTCTTGACGAAAACGGAAACATCGACCGCATTTATGATAAGGTCAACGACCGTGAAGTGCTTACTGATAAGGGCAACACTCTTTCAATCTTCCAGGATAAGCCCATTCACGAGAGTGCATGGAACCTTGAGCTTAACTATCAGAAGAAGCGTTGGGATCTCAACACAGCAGACAGCATTGAGGTTGTTACCGCTGACGAGGTCAAGGGCGTTGTAAGAGTTGTAAGAAGCTTTAATAAGTCAACAATCACACAGGATATCATCCTTTATGCAGATGCAGATTACATCGACTTTGACACAACAGTTAACTGGTACGAAACAGAAAAGGTGCTCAAGGCAGCATTCCCTGTCAGCGTAATCAGCAGCCACGCAACCTACGAGATTGCACACGGCTCAATTGAGCGTCCGACCCATTGGAACTACAGCACAGACCTCGTTCGCTTTGAGGTTTGCGGTCACAAGTGGGCAGACCTTTCCGAGGGTGACTACGGTGTAAGCCTTATTAACGACTGCAAGTACGGCTATGATATCAAGGACAGCCTTATGCGTATCACGCTTATGCGTGCTCCAATTTGTCCCGACCCCGTCGGTGATAAGGGCGTCAGCACTTTCAAATACCGCCTTTATCCGCACGCAGGCAACTGGTCACAGGCAGATACAGTCAAGTATGCCTTCGAGCTCAATCAGCCGCTCAAGGGCTACTGTGCAACCGCACAGAACGGTGAATTCGGCAGCGAAAAGTCGTTCGTTGAGGTCAGCCGCAGAAATATCGCTGTTGATGCAGTCAAGCCGGCACAGGATGGCAACGGAATTATCGTCCGTATGTACGAGGCAGGCAAGTCAAGAGGTAATGTCAAGGTTAAACTGAACTTTGCCGATGTTAAAAAGGTTATCGAATGTAACCTTATGGAGGTTGACGAAACCGAACTCAACTTTAATAACAACGAATTCGAATTCGACATCACACCAAACCAGGTAAGAACTTTCAGAATAATTGTGTAAATACCAATCGAGGTAATAATTTATGGAGTTTAAATTTATAGATAAAAATCTTTACGATGAAATCGCTCCGAAAAGCCTGGAATTAGCGATGTATCACGCAAGAAACAGAACTGATTTGTTTTTTGAACCATCCTTAATGTCTAAAAAGGATTTCAGAAAAAGAATAAAAATTAAAGGTTTCATTGGCGTAGCTGCGTATGAAAACAATGTATTAGTTGGCTATTGCTTTTGCAGAATAAAAAGTTTCAAATCAAAGGATAATGACAAAAGTAAAAGTCTTTGGATAGATGAATTGTTCATTTGCCCCGAATATCGCCGTTTGGGTTATGGTACGAAAATTTTTATGGAGCTTCAAGAAATAGCTAAAAGAAATGATTGTTTTATTATTGAGTTTGACGTATGGCAAGTGAATGAGTCAGCACAAAAGTTTTATGATTCGCTTGGTTGCAAAAATCAAAGAATTACAAAAGAATTTATATTATAACCAAAATCCGTTGGTGAGTTTTTGTCTCGCCAACGGAGATTTTTATCTGTTATTCAATTTCTTAAGCACACCTTTTCTGCAGTTGAAAAATTCTTGCATTACTTGAATTTTATTCAAGAGATATGTTATTGCTTTTGTGAGAATAGTAGATTATTATATTGTTAATCTAATCGGAGGTGACAGAATGGAACTTTATCTCGGAGAAAATATAAAAAAACTGCGACTTGAAAGAGGTCTCACGCAAGAAACGCTGGCTGATTTTTTGGGTGTAACCTTTCAAAGCGTCAGCAGATGGGAGCGGGGAGAGGGCTATCCCGATATTTCGATGCTTCCTGTTATATCCAAGTTTTTAAATGTAAGTGTTGACGAATTGCTCGGTGTTAACAGGGTTGAAGACGAGGAGCAAATTGACAAGCTTTTAAAGGAACACGATAACCTTACGGATGAAAATTTGATATGGGAATCTATAAATAATTTAAAAGAAAAATATCCGAACGATTTCCGTGTTCAGCTCAGGTATATGGGAAATCTGATATTTTATAATAAAATTACCGATAACAAGTCGATAATAAATTCCATATATCAAAATATTCAGAAAAACTGCACAGTTGATTCTGTCCGCATATGTGCCAAAAGATATTATATATACTATCTGGAGACTCTTGCTCACACAGAGGGTAGCGGGGTTTCTTTTGAAGATTGTGAGAAAATTATTGAAGAAATGCCACTAATGAGAGACGGCAGAGAAATGTATTGCTTTAACTACAAAATGCACAGCCGAAGTGATTGTTACGAGAAAATACAAGAGGCAATCGAAGAGGAATTGTTTTTGTTTTATCAGACCTTGTCCAATTATTATTTTTGCTCGGAGAAATTCTCACGTGCCTATCAGATTGAAATTATCGAAAAAATGAAGGATTTTTTCAACTTCGTTTACGATGACGGTAATTACAGCCGAATGTGGAGAATAGTCACAAACTGTTGCTACGGAATTCTCGGTTGGTTTTACTTTGAAAAGGGCGACACAGAAAAAGCCTTGCTCAACTTAAGAAAAAGTGCTGAACTTGCCGTCAAGTTTGATAATCTTGACAAAACCACAACCTTACATTCAACTTTGTTTGAGGGAAAACCGTTTGACAAAGATACTTTAGGCAGCACCTTTGTTGCCAAAAGCTGGATGAAAGAGCTTATGACAGATCAATACCCGCTTACCGACGACTTTAAGTCAACTCCCGAATTCAAAGAAATAGTCTCAATGCTTGAAGATTAACAAAATCCCGTTGAACACTTTTTACAGTTCAACGGGATTTTTTATCTGTTATTAAGTTTATCCGACACACATTCTTTCCAACGCCGTGCAATAAGCTGATGTCCTCCCGTTGTCGGGTGAACTCCGTCCCAAAGCAGATTTTTAATGTCTGTTACCTTTGCGTATTCGTCAAAAACATCCTGCAACGGAACAAAAACAGCCTTGTATTCCTCTGCAATTTTTCTTGCCACGGCGGCATATTCGCCGAGGTTTTCTTTCATATACTTAGTGTATTCTTCGTTTTCCGCAACACCGAAAAACGGCTCCATAACAACAATCAATGTGTCTGGGTTCTGCTCCAGCACTTCGTCAAGTAAAAGCCGGTAAACCTTTTCAAATCTTTCAGGCTCGGAACCGCCGCCGTTTTCTCTTAAGAAATGCAAGTCGTTTATCCCGATAAGGATACTCAAAACCGTAGGCTTCAGGTTAAGGCAATCCTCTTTCCATCTGCCGTAAAGGTCAGATATACGGTTTGCACTGATGCCTCTGTTTATAACCTCAATGCTCTTACCCAAATTGTCTGCATACATTTCAGAAGCCAGAATGTACTGGTATCCGTGACCGTGGATGTGGTTGGGGTCGTTGTTTCTGACACGGTTTCCGTCAGTTATCGAATCACCTTGAAAAAGTATAACGTCATTGTCCTTTAATTTAAACATATTATCACCCAAACCGATTATACCACATTGTAATAATTCGTTCAACAAAAATCTTTCTGTTGCTATTTACTTTATTTTTTAAATGTGGTAGCATATTAAAAACTAGGGTGACGGTAATAATCTGAACCTGCCCGAAAGCGCCGAAAGGTTTAAATTTTAGGCGTGCAGGGTTCAACTGTTGCCAACTTGAACAGGTGATTTTATGCTTTTTAAAAGAAAACCAAAAGAACCTAAAAACGTAAAAATTGCTGACCTTACCTTCCTCACACCCGAAGCAAAGGAAGCTTTCCGTGTTCTTGAAATTGAGGAAACGGCTCAGCTTCGTGACAAGGAAGCGGACAACTTTTATCTTGACTACTGCGTTGAGAGCGGGGGAGTTGCCGACCGTGTAATTCTTTACGAAATGCGTGCGGCAGTCTACTTTGCCAATACTGCAAAGCCCGACGAGAAAAAGCTTCGCTGGTGGTTCTGGAAAGACACAATAGCAAATCAGGACGTAGACGATGAATAAAAAATACACTTCAACAAAAATCGCCTGCTACACGGGGTACTTCGTGCAGGCGATTATCAATAATTTAGCGCCCCTATTTTATGTCATTTTTCAAGAGGAATTCGGCATAAATTACACAAAAATAAGCTGGCTGATAATGCTCAACTTCGTCACGCAGCTGGCGGTGGATATTGCATCTGTAAAGGTTATTGCGAAGCTCGGCTATCGCACCTCGATTGTCCTTGCACATGTCTTCAGTGCGGTCGGACTTTTCCTGCTCGGCAACCTGCCCAGAGCAATGGACAACCACTATCTCGGACTAGTAATACCTATCATCATTTACGCAACCGGCTCGGGACTTATCGAAGTGCTTGTCAGCCCAATTGTCGAGGGTCTGCCTCTCGAAAACAAGTCGGGCGAGATGAGCCTGCTCCACTCCTTTTATTGCTGGGGTCAGATGTCGGTTGTCTTGCTCACAACAATTGCAATCAAATTCGCAGGCGGCGAAAATTGGGTCTATGCACCAATGCTTTGGGCAATAATCCCGTTTATAAATATGTTCGCCTTTATGCGTGTGCCGATTTTTCCGCCCGTGCCCGAGGGTCAGGACGAAATGAAGGTAAGCGAGCTTTTTAAAAGCGGAACCTTCATTTTGCTTGCACTTCTTATGCTCTGCTCGGGTGCAAGTGAGTTGGCAATGTCGCAGTGGGCATCAACCTTTGCGGAGAAAAGCCTTGGTGTTGATAAACTGACGGGTGACCTCCTCGGCCCTTGTCTCTTTGCATTTTTAATGGCTTCGGCAAGAGTTGTTTTTGGTCTGGTGGGCGATAAAATTGACATCAAAAAAGTACTTACCTTGAGCGCCGCCCTTTGTGTTGCCGCTTATCTTCTGGCAACGCTGTCAAGTTCACCGATAGCTTCGCTTATCGGTTGCGGTTTGTGCGGACTTTCAGTTGCAACAATGTGGCCGGGAGTTTTCAGCTTTGCGGCAAAAATATTCCCACGTGGAGGTACGGCACTTTTTGCAATGCTTGCTGTTTTCGGTGACTTCGGCTGTGCGTTCGGTCCGTGGCTTGCAGGTGTTGTTTCCGACTCAGTCAGAGCCTCTGCACTCGAATTTGACCCACTCAAGTTCGGACTTTTAATTGCAGTAATTTTCCCTTTGACTATGATAATCACTATCAAGGTTTTAGCACGAAAAAAGGCATAACAAAACCCTCGCTTTTGAAGCGAGGGTTAATTTTTTAATCTTCTGTTTTGTCCTCTAAAGGCTTTTCGTTAATTTCTTTCATTTGGTCAACAACTGCCTGTCTGCGTTCAGCAAGCTCACGGTACATACGCTCTTTCTTCTCACCTGAAAGGTCATAGAAGAACTTGGGAACAAGACCGAAAATACCTGTTGCAACAGGTAGCAATGTGCACATCATAAAGAGATAGTACTCTGTCTTTGCGGACTGATTGCCGAAGCCGGCGCCTTCCTTATAGCCAATCTTACTGAGGATGTACGATTTGATTGTAGCACCAAGAGTGCTGACAAGCTTCTTGGAAAGGTCCTTTGCAACACCTGTAATACCCTCGGTTCTGTAACCGTTCTTCCACTCACCGTAGTCGATTGTTTCGTTACGCATTTCTTCAGGTATAACGTTTTTGATACCCCATATTGTCATCCACAATGTTTCTCTGATCATCAACGTGGGAATCATAACTGCGAGCTTCTTGTAATTCTTGTTGATAGAACCAATAAGGAAAACTATAAGCATTAAGAAATCGCCAAAGTGGGAGCTTGCAATCCACAATGTTCTTGTTGAGAATTTCTCTCTGGCTTTTGTAACAAAAGCATAGCTTGTCGGAGAAACAAATGCGCCGGGGATACCAACGATTGTACTCATTGAAGCAAAACCAAGAACATTTATGTAGTAGTAGTTCATACCTGTGCCCATACTGAAAGCACTAAAGAATTCAGTCAACGTGAGAATCAACAACGGTTTGTTGTTGAAGATTGACTTGAAGCCCTGAAGGATACTCGGCTTTTCTGTGCGTTGAAGAACTCTTTCTTTTGTAACAAATACAAAGAACAGACCCATAACGCTTACAACCGCCGACGTGAAAACACCTGCAGAAACATATAAACTCTTCATCGGGATTTTTATAGCTCCGTGGTTTACAAGGTCAATAAGAAGACCCATCAAAATTTCGGGAGCCTTTTCTATAAATCCGGACAAAAGATTTGCCTGCGTAATCAGTCGGGTTCGTTCAATTACGTTTGGCGTAATCGTCGAAAGCATACCGGTTCTTGAAATACTATTGATAGTTCCGATAACCTCATTCACAATATGGAAAAGAAGGTAGAAAACTAACTTACCCATATGGTACGGGCTTGTATTCGCAAAGATAATCGGAAGAAGCCAATATATTATGGATAAGAAAAATCCCGGACCGGCGCCAAAAAGCAACCACGGTCTGAATTTACCAAAACGGGTTCTTGTTCTGTCAACAATAGCCGCAAGAAAAACGTCATTTATAACGTCCCATATACCGTTGATAAAGGTAACAATTGTCTGGAATCTGAGACCGACCTGTACAATATCTGTAATGAAAACATCCTGATACTTGTTTATGTTAAAGCTTTGTGCAATGTCATAAACAACATAAGCAATGGTTTCTTTTGAGCCAACATAGCGTCGGTTATTTGATATGGTGCGTCCGGCTTTGATTTCATCCTGCTCCGTAACTGCATTTTGTACGGATACAGCACTTTCTGCCATCATGCCACTCCTTTCAAATATAATTTCCACAATTATATCATATCAATACAAAAAATTCAATCTGAAAAAATGCTTTTTGTTCAATTTTACAAGATTGTATGTTTTGCACAAATATGTTATAATATTTTTGTGAGGTGATTATATGAGCAACACAACAAAATTCAGCCTTATTTTTGCTGTCGTCGGTTTAATTGTCGGTGCGGTTATGTCTTTTATAATCGACGGCAATATTGTTATAGATATGATAATCGGCACCCTTGCAGGTGCCGTTGTAGGATATTTTCTTAATTCGTTTGTTCTGAAAAAATAAGGTTTGCAGTTCTTCCGTTAACAAGCTTTATCAGCGCCTCGGGGCTTACTTCAATCTGTGCCCCTACCTTACCTGCGCTGACCGCTACGGTTTCAAGCTCGGTTATGTCCGAATGAAATGTGGTTTTAAAAAGCTTTTTCATTCCCACGGGACTGCATCCGCCGTGAATGTACCCAGTCAGCGGTAAAAGCTCATCCTGCCTTATCATTTCAATTGATTTCTCGTTAACCGCTCTTGCCGCTTTCTTTAAGTCAAGATGCTCGGCAACAGGGATGACAAAAACATAATAGCTCTTGCTCGCAGCACGTGTAACCAACGTTTTGTAAACGGATTTAACGTCTTTTTTTACAAAATTAGCAACAGTTACACCGTCTGTCGGAATACCCTCGCCGTGCGGATAAAAATGCGGTGTGTAGGGTATTTTTTTCTGCTCTAAAATCCGCATAACATTTGTTTTTTCGCTTTTCTGTGCCATAAAAATCACTCTAAATAGTCAACAATTTTCTTCGTCTTGCCGTTGCGGATGTAAACTCTCGGCACTCGTCTTGTAATACAACAGAGGAATTCATAGTTAAATCTGCCCGAGATTTCACCGATTTTCTCACAGGTGATGCACTCGTCGCCATCCTTGCCGACGAGCGTAACATTGTCGCCGATTGAAACGTCGGGAATGTCGGTAACATCGACCATAAACTGATCCATACAAACCCTGCCGACGATTTTTGCACGCTTGCCGTGTATGAGCACACAGCCTTTGTTAGAAAGCTGACGTGGGTATCCGTCTGCGTAACCGACGGGTATTGTTGCAATAACTGTCGGTTTCTCGGCAACATAAGTCGAGCCGTAGCTAACGGTGTCACCCTTGTTAATTGTTTTGACGTTGATAACAACGCTGTGCAATTCCATTGCAGGCTTCACGTCAAGACTTTCCTTGTTAACCTCGTCAGAGGGGAAAAGACCGTAGGTGATAATACCGCTTCTGACCATATTAAGAAAGCCGTCCTGCATATCAATAATTGCCGCACTGTTGCAAACGTGTTTGATCGGAATGTTTATACCCAATTTTTCTATCTTATCAACAAAATCCTTAAACCGTACAAGCTGATTGTTCATCGAAGTCTTGTCAGCCGAGTCGGCACACGCAAAGTGGGTGAAGATACCGTCAATCTCAATGTTGGAAAGCTCGGAGATTTTTCTTATCTCCTCCACACTATCGTCATTTGGAATATAGCCGATTCTGCCCATACCTGTGTCAACCTTAAGGTGGATATGAGCTGTTGTGCCCATCTGAATTGCCGCCTCGTTAAGGCTTTTTGCAATACCGTACTGGAACACGGTCAGCATAATGTCGTTTCGTATAATAGTCTCAAACTGATTCGGGAACACAAAGTCGAGTATAAGTATCGGCTTTGTAATGCCGGCACGGCGAAGTGCAAGAGCCTCACCAACGGTTGCAACCGCAAAACCGTAAGTGCCGATTTCACTCAAAGCCTTTGTAACCTCAATCGCACCGTGACCGTAAGCATCAGCCTTGACAACGGGCATAACACGAGTGTCCTTACCGACCTTTTTAATAATCTCCTGCGTGTTTTTGCAGATTTGGTCCAAATCAATTTTAAGATAAACTCTGTTAAGATAATCCAGACTGCTCAAAAAAAGCACCTCTTAATCTATTACTTTAATTGTCTCAATAATCGGTTGTTCAGCCTTCGGAAGCTTGTCAGATTCGGGAGTGGTGTTGCAGATTTCGTCAATAACCTCCATACCCTCTGTGATGTAGCCGAAAGCGGCATAGTTTCCGTCAAGAATACCTGCTGTTGTATCGTCAAGGCAGATGAAGAACTGTGATGATGCGCTGTTGTAATCCTGTGTACGAGCCATGGAAATTACACCACGCTTGTGCTTGATGTTATTCTGTACGCCATTGCTTTCGAATTCACCCTTAATGGGGTTGTCGGAGCCGCCGTAACCGTCACCGTCGGGGTCGCCGCCCTGAAGCACAAAATCCTTGTCAAGTCTGTGGAACGGCACACCGTCATAAAATCCGCTTTCTGCAAGCGAAAGGAAGTTTTCAACAGTGATCGGTGCCTCGTCAGCGTTAAGCTCAAGCTTAACTGTGCCGTAATCCTTGATAACCATTTCAACGTGATGCAATCCGCTCACTGTGTCAGCAACAGGATTTTTTGTGTCATCATTATTTTTGTCAGAATTACAAGCAGTAAAACCTGTAAAAATCAAAAGTAAGCATAATAAAGAACAAATAACTTTTTTCATAATTGTACACCTCATAAATTCATTAAATATCATTATAACATAACGACAAGTCATAGACAAGAAAATTTTTTGTGTTATAATTATAAACCGAGGTGAGTAAAAATGTTTGTCTGTAATTCCTGCCCGAGGCAGTGCAATATTAACCGTGATAAAAAGCTCGGTGTCTGCGGTGTTCCTGCGGAATATAAAATTGCACGTGCGGCACTTCATTTTTGGGAAGAGCCTTGCATCAGCGGTGACAGAGGAAGCGGAACGGTTTTCTTTTCGGGCTGCTCACTGAAGTGTGTTTATTGTCAGAATTATGAAATAAGCAAAAACGCTTTCGGCAAAACGGTTTCTGAAGACCGACTTATCGAAATCTTCAAAGAACTCAAAGCGCAGGGCGCACACAACATAAACCTTGTAAACCCCACTCATTACTCACTACAGCTTTTTGAAACACTCACAAAATATAAGCCCACCATTCCCATAGTCTGGAACACGGGCGGCTACGACAGCGTTGAAACTCTCAAAAAAGGTGAGGGTCTCGTTGACATTTATCTTACCGATATTAAATATGTAAGCGACTCTGTTTCAAAAAAGTACAGCGGTGCAGAGGATTATTTTTCTGTTGCTTCAAAAGCGGTACTTGAAATGCAAAATCAGGTAAAAGAAAACATATTTGACGGTAACGGCATAATGCAAAAAGGACTCATTGTTCGTCATCTTGTCCTGCCAGGTAACGTAAGCCAGGCAATTAAAGTTATGGATTGGGTCAAAGTAAATCTTCCCGAGGATACAATAATCAGCCTTATGAGCCAATACACTCCCTGTGGTAAAGCCGGCGAGTACCCGACAATTAACCGAACTTTAAGCGAGCGTGAATACAACATTGTCCTTAATCATGCCGAAAAGCTTGACCTTGAAAATGTTTTTATTCAGGAAAGGGATTCATCATCAACCGATTTTATCCCGGACTTTAATTTAACCGGAATATAATTGTATTTGACAATTGAGCATATAAATATTATAATATCTATAGTTGAATTTAGGAGGAAACTTAAGATGAAAATTTTAAAAAAATCAACAGCTGTTTTGCTGGCACTCGTTATGATGATGTCACTTTTTGCAGTTAACGGATTTGCCGCAACAATCACAAAAATCGAAATCGTCGAGCTCCCGACACAGACAACCTTTTACCGTGGAGACGATTGGGACTACGGCTATTGGCAGTTCCCCGAAGGTGACGGTCTCGGAACATTCGTCCCGAGAGACGGCATCATTACCTTTATGCATCAGGGCGGCTATTTCTCAATGTATCAGGACAGAGGAATGCTCGATATGAACGGTCTTGTTGTTAAGGTAACTTATTCAAACGGTACAACAAGAAAAATAACATATAAAGAAACTCTTAATTCAAACGGCGTTGTATCACAGAACATTCTTGCTTCACCCCAGGGCGGCGAGTATAGCCTTGGCGAGAACACAATTGAGATTTATTTTTCAGAGAATATCAATGTCTACACAACTTACAAAATCAACATTCTCGACATCATTATGGGCGATGTTGACGGCAACGGCAAGGTTAACTCAACAGACGCACTTAAGGTTTTGCAGTCCTCGGTTCAGTTAATAACACTTACTGCTGACCAGAAGAAAGTTGCAGATATGAATTCTGACGGCAAGGTCAACAGCATCGATGCTCTCAAAATTCTCCAGAAGAGCGTTGGAATGGCATAATCAGGTTAATAAAAAATCAGCGTGCTTTACTTTTTTCGTAAAGCACGCTGTGTTTTTATTCCATCATCAGTTTTATAAAAAGTCCGCCTTGAACTGTGCGGTGGCGGAAGCCTACCATTTCCGACGTGTCTGCATAGTACCAGTCTGTCATCGGCACTCTTGTGCGCATTGTGTTGTATGCATTCCACAAAAGCTCTGCAAAAAATTCAAAATCCTCTTTACTGTCTGCAAGGCAAGCCGCCCAGATAAGCCAGTCGGACTTTGTATATTTTTCTCTTGAATCAAGCGGCACACCGTAAGGGAGAGCCTCTTTTTTGTATCGTTCAATTTCGTTCTTGAAAAACTTTTCGGGGAAAAGTCCCGTATTCCAGATTTTATCCCATACTGCATTGTACTTCAGGCTGAATGTGCCCTCTCTGTCATACGCAAGGCGGTAACTTCCGTCCGGATTTTCTGCATTTTCAATAAAGGAGTCGGCATATTCCTTTGCTGTTGCAAGGAGCTTTTCAGCCTCGTCGTTTTTGCCGAGATTTTTAAGTGTTTCTGCAAATCCCGTCATACCCATAATCGCCTTTAACGAAAGGTTGCAGTTGTGTGCAAGGTGACCTGCAAAGTCGTCCGTACAAAGCTGATGCTCGGGGTCTTTGCCGTATTTCACAAGGTATTTGCTCCACTTTTCAAGAATGTCAAAATTCTCTTTTGCAAAGGTGTAATCACCGTCAGCCTTGCAGATTGCGGAAACAAGTATAATCATATTACCGCATTCCTCAACGGGCATCTGCCATTTAAGAGCGTTTTCGCCGTATACCTGACCGTTAACCAACGGGTACTGTCCTGCATCGTGCGGTGCAAAGTCAAATTTCCACTCATCCGTGTTTGCGTAGCGGAAAATAGGTCTTAACATACCCTTAAGAAGCTCCGTGTTGTAAAGCAGATACATCGGTGCGCTCGGATATGTAACGTCAACCGTAGCCGCACAGCCGTTTGAGAAGCACTCCTTTGAGATGTAAAGGTTATTGCCGTCTTTGTCAACAACAAGCTTGTGTGCCGCCATAACCTGACGGTATGCAAGCATCAGAAGCTCGGCATACTTCTCGCCGCCTTTTGCTGTAGCGTCAGCAAAGAGCTTTTGTGAAAAAGCGTTACACTTTTCAAGAAGCACGTCATATTCGTCTGCCGCTTCTTGAATAGCCTCTTCAATCGTCTTACCGCCGTTTTTCCAATATGCCTTGATGTTCTCACCGAAGTAAACTATACTTTCAATGTCGTCATAAGCAAAAAGAAAAAGAGCATCATTTTCGATTTCCTTTTCTGCATAAACAGCGTAAAGACCTTCAATAACGCCGTTGCCTGTCTTTGCTTCGCCGTTAACGGCGAGGTAGCAATAACCCCAGTCAATACGCACATCATCGCCGCTTCGCCAGAGCACCTTTTGTTCGCCGCTGCCGATTTTAACGCAGGAAAGACCGTCAATGTCAACATCCTCCGACCACGCTCTGCCTTCACCGGCTTTGTTAAGTACAAGCTCCTCGCTGACAAAAATCTTTGCAGTTACCCTGTGCTCTTTGCCGTCAATGCTCTCATAAGAAAGCTTAAGGTAAGAAACGGGACGTGAAGCGTAATACAAATCTGTCACAAGCATGGGCGAGGTGAATTTCGCAGTAAGACGAACACCTGCATCCTCATAAACAACAGTTGTTGAAAATGTATCAGCATCAACCGAAACAACATTCATTGCTTTTTTGTCATCGTCACCGAGAAAGCGGTAAACCTTACCGTCAACACAGACGTGACCGATAATGTTATTTTCAGCCGCTGTCCAATGTGTTGTGGGTTTTTTGTTAATATTATCTGTCCATACCGAAAAATACGGATCAACCGTAATAAGCGGTATAGAGGGCATTCTCATCTGCATAGTTTTATTCCTCAATAAATTTTTTCATCATCGACGGGCCGAAGTCAACATAAATACCCGTTGCTTTTGCTGTTTCTTCGTTTATAGACTCAATGCCGCTGTCCTTTTCTGCCGATTTTTTATAAATCATATAGGGGACAGGGTCGCTTGCGTGTGTCTTTGTAACAATCGGTGTCGGGTGGTCGGGGAGTATCATAATCTTGTAATCCTCGCCGATTTCCTCGAGACCTGAAAGAATAATCGGAAGCACCTTTTCATCAATAAGCTCAATCGCTCTTACCTTGTTTTCGGGCTCGTTTCTGTGTCCGCACTCGTCGGGAGCTTCAATGTGAACATAAACCAGGTCTGCACCGTTCTTAAGCTCATCTACGGCCGCATTTGCCTTGCCCTCGAAGTTTGTATCGATGTAGCCTGTTGCACCCTCAACCTCGGGAGTGTTCATACCTGCCGCAATACCGATACCCTTTAAAAGGTCAACTGCGGAGATAACCGAACCCTTGATGCCGTAAAGGTCTGAAAAGAGGGGAAGCATCGGCTTTTTGCCCTCACCCCAGAGCCAGATTGAGTTTGCAGGACGCTTGCCCTCTGCAATTCTTCTCTTGTTTACGGGGTGGTCTTTGAGCAAATCATAGCTTTTTTTCATAAGCTCAACCAGCTTTTCAGCTGTTTTGGCATCTGAAAGATACGGGCCTACAACTCTGTCTGAAATATCGTGCGGAGGAGTCATATTGCCAAGCTCAACAGTACCGCCGTGGTGAATAAGACAATGGCGATAGCTTACGCCGTTGTAGAAAGTAAATTCATCGTTACCGAAATTCTCCTGAACTGTTTTGATGATTTCAGCCGCATCCGCACTTGAAATATCACCTGCGGAGTAGTCAATCATCGTTTTATCTTCATAATTTTCTTCGTCAGAAAGTGTGACAAGATTGCAGCGAAGTGCAATGTCGTCATCAGCCATTTTAACACCGATGCTCACAGCCTCAAGGGGTGAACGACCTGTGTAATATTTCATCGGGTCGTAACCCATAACACTCAGGTTTGCAACGTCACTGCCGGGCTTGAGACCCTCAGCAACCGTGCGCACAAGTCCGACTTCGCCTTTCTGTGCAAGGCGGTCAAAGTTCGGCTTGTCAGCCATCATCATCGGCGTTTTGCCGTCAAAAACAGGAACGGGATAGTCAGCCATTCCGTCATATAAAATTACTGCATATTTCATAGTAATCACCTTGGATTAAAGATTTTTAAACGCTTCCATACTGCCTGCCGCACAGTCGGGGAAATTCTGACCGTCAACCATATGAGCCTCAAAGCTTATGCGACCCTCACGCTTGTCATAGCCGATTTCACGGAGTAAATCAGTTATTACGCTGTAATCCTCTCCGTCATTCGGTGCAGGGTACTGGCGTTTGTTTACCACACTTGCAACATGGATGTGAACAATGTGGTCTTTTGCTTTTCTTACGGAATCAAGACTATCCTTGTTAAAGCCGAAGTGGTAGAAATCAACAAGGATTTTTACCCACGGGCTGTCAACAGCCTCTACCACCGCCAACGATTCGTCAATAGTGTTGAGAATATTGCTCTCACCGTATGAAAGGTTTTCAAGTGCGCATACAATGCCGTATTTCTCACAAGCAGGAGCAACGTGATTTTTCAAAAAGCAAACTAGTCTTTCGGTAGCTGTTTCGTGGCTTACTCCATCGGGGTAATTTCTTGCACCTGAAGAGCCCATAACAACAACCTTTATTCCGAGACGTTGTGCTTTTGAAAGTGCATTTTCGAGGTATTTGTCAACCTCCGCATAGTCTGCATTGTCAACCGTGAGCTTATATTCACCGGGAATCATACAGTTAGCCGCCTCGTAAGAGTATCCTTTTTCTTTTGCTTCTGCAATCAAAGCATCAATTTCTTCGTCAGAAAAATCAGACAGTTTACCGAGGTTAACCTCCTGAAAATCTGCACCTGTATTTTTAACAATTTCAGCATTGTCAAACCATCTTGTAAAACCAAAACGAAAATCAGACATTTTATTCATCTCCATTGCTATTACATTTTGAGGTCGGATTTTATTGTAATGTCGTAGTTTAACGACATTACTCGTCCTGCCAGCCCTTGCAAACATCAACCCAGCCGACATAATTCTGGGCATATTTTTCAAGGTCGGGGATAGTCATTTCAATTGCGCTGTTAGAGCTGCCGACAGCAGGGAAAACAGTCTCAAATCTCTTAAGCGACTCGTCAAGGTATGTCTTAACATTTTCCTTGATACCGAACGGGCAAACACCTCCGATAGCGTGACCGATAAGCTCGACCACTTCGTCTGGGCTCAACATCTTTGCTTTGGCAGAAAATGTTGCCTTGTACTTTTTGTTGTCAACCTTTGCATCTCCTGCGGCAAGGATGAGTATAGCATCCTTGTCGATTTTGAAAGAAAGAGTTTTGGCAATTCGCTTGCCCTCAACGCCCACAGCCTGAGCCGCAAGCTCAACAGTCGCACTCGAAACCTCAAATTCAAGAACTTTATCTTCAAGTCCGAACTGCTTTAAATATTCTTTACCTGCCTGAATGGACATTTTTAATTCCTCACTTTAGAAAATAACTCTTGACTTTGTCTGCTCAACAACAAGGTTAACAAACTCGTCAATGCCCATTGCACCGATGTCGCCTTCGCCACGCTTACGTACTGAAACGCAACCTGCCTCAATGTCCTTGTCACCCATAAGGAGCATATAAGGTACCTTTTCGAGCTGTGCTTCACGGATTTTATAACCGATTTTTTCACTTCTTGTGTCAACCTCACAGCGAATACCTGCCTTTTCGAGCTTATCCATAACCTCGTAAGCATAGTCGTGGTGTCTGTCAGCAATCGGGAGCAGCTTAACCTGTGTCGGAGCAAGCCATACAGGGAATGCACCTGCATACTTTTCAATAAGAAGAGCAAGTGTTCTTTCGTAACAGCCGATAGATGTACGGTGAATAATGTACGGGTTCTTCTTGCTGCCGTCAGAGTCTGTGTATTCCATACCGAACTTCTCTGCAAGCATCTGGTCGATCTGGATTGTGATAAGTGTATCTTCCTTGCCGAATACGTTTTTAATCTGAATATCAAGCTTCGGACCGTAGAATGCGGCTTCACCGATACCGATTTTGTACGGGATCTCAAGGTGGTCAAGAATTTTCTTCATAACTCCCTGAGCCTCGTCCCACTGCTCGGGAGTACCGATATATTTTTCTGTGTCAGCGGGATCCCACTGTGAAAATCTGTATGAAACATCCTCATAAAGACCGAGTGTCTTAAGGCAATAAACTGCGAGCTCAAGACATCCCTTGAACTCCTCTTCAAGCTGGTCGGGACGGCACATAAGATGACCCTCTGAAATTGTGAACTGACGAACACGGATAAGACCGTGCATCTCGCCCGAAGCCTCGTTACGGAAGAGTGTAGATGTCTCGTTATAACGAAGCGGAAGGTCACGGTATGAGCGGGGTCTGTTAAGGTAAGCCTGGTACTGGAACGGGCAGGTCATCGGGCGAAGTGCAAATACTTCGTCGTCCTTCTCCTCGTCACCAAGAACGAACATACCGTCCTGATAGTGATCCCAGTGACCCGAAACCTTGTAAAGGTCGCTCTTTGCCATATAAGGTGTCTTTGTAAGAAGCCAGCCTCTTCTCTGCTCCTCGTCCTCGATGAAGCGCTGCATAAGCTGAATGATTCTTGCACCCTTCGGCAGAAGAATAGGGAGTCCCTGACCGATGAGTTCGGAAGTTGTGAAAATCTCAAGCTCACGACCGAGCTTGTTGTGGTCACGCTTCTTTGCCTCTTCAACAGATGCAAGATATTCTTCCATCTCGTCCTTCTTTGTGAAAGCTGTTGCGTAAATTCTCTGGAGCATCTTCTTTGTTGAGTCGCCACGCCAGTATGCACCTGTGCAGGAGGTGAGCTTGTAAGCCTTTACTCTGCTTGTATCGGGGATATGAGGACCTGCGCAAAGCTCAACAAATTCGCCCTGCTTGAAGAAGGAAATCTTCTCGCCCTTGTCAGCGTGCTCCTTGATAAGCTCAACCTTGTAAATCTCGCCCTTTTCTTCCATCATTGCGATAGCCTCGTCGGGGTCAAGCTCAAAACGCTCAAGAGGAAGAGCCTCTTTGACGATTTTCTTCATCTCTGCTTCAATTTTTTCAAGGTCTTCGGGTGAGAAAGCCTTGTCAACATCAAAATCGTAATAGAAACCGTTTGCAATGGCAGGACCGATTGCAAGCTTAGCTTCGGGGAAAAGTCTTTTAACTGCCTGTGCCATAATATGAGAAGCTGTGTGGCGGAATGCCTTTTTTGCTTCCTCGTCATCATCAAATGTAAGAATTTCAAGATTGCAGTCCTCGGTGATAGGTGTTCGCAGGTCTGCATATTCGCCGTTTATCTTGCAAAGACAAGCGGCTTTATAAAGCCCCATGCCGAGATTTTTTGCAACCTCTGCGGCTGTAATGCCGTTGTCAAACTCTTTAACGACATCGCCTTTAAGTGTTACTTTTACCATTTAATATTCCTCCTTAAAATAAAAAAGCTTCATCCCAGTTTTCTGGGATGAAGCATAAACTCCACGGTTCCACCCGAATTGCGATAAAATACCGCCTCTCTGACTGCCGTAACGTGGCAAAACGTCATTCCTTGTTTCGGAACGCTCTCCGCAGTGGTAACTGCCTCGCAAGTAATACCGCACTTTCACCAAATGTACGGCTCTCTGCAAAACCCGCCTGAAACAGCCTTCTGCATCAACGATTTTGATATTGATATAATTGTATTACTTAAGAGGGGAATTGTCAAGAAAATATTTTTGCATTTCTATTCATAATTTGTTCACACTTTTTATACAATTTCGCAAAAAAGAAAATATAAACTGATATACTGTTATGTTATGAAGAAAAGTATGTGTTTTTTTAGGAGAGATAAAAATTGGCGAAGAATAAAACTAAAGTAAATTATACCAATTACGGCGACTTCCCCGATATGGATACTGTCAAGGAAATCGTCCTGTACGGTGCTAAAAAAGGCGGCACCAAAAAACATCTTGTTTTCAACAACTTTGAAGGCAAAGTGCAGGAAAAGAACTTTAGCGAAACCTTTTATGACCTGACAGGTATCGGTCAGTATCTTTATGACCTTGGAATGAAGGATAAAAAGGTTGCAATCCTCAGCGAAAACAGCTTTTACTGGGCAATGGTATATTATGCTTGCGCAACCTCAAAGCTTACCGCAGTTCCGCTTGACCCGAAGCTTACTGATGCAGACCTTACCGAGCTTATGGTAAGAAGCGGATGCAGCGCAATTATTTATACAAAAGAGTTTGAAAGTGCTGTCAAGATGATGAAAGCAACAGACGGTGTTGTTCTCACAGAGTATATCAAATTTGAAGAGTTTGACGAGCTTGTCAAAAAAGGCCACGAAAGCCTTGATGCAGGCAACAAGAGCTACCTTGACGAGGAAGTCAAAGCCGACGATGTTGCATTCATTGTATACACTTCAGGCACAACAGGTAAGAGCAAGGGCGTTATGCTCACTCACAAGAATGTTGCATCAAATGCAATTGCAACCTGCCGTGCAATGACAGCAAGCCACACAATCGCATTTCTCCCGTTCCACCACACACTTTCTTGGGCAAGTGCTCTCATTGCAAGCCCTCTTCTTGCAGAGTGGGGCTATATCTGCAAGAGTCTTAAGGATATTCAGAAGGATATGGTTGAATATCATCCCCAGCACTTCTCCGCAGTTCCTCTTGCCGTTGAAACAATTTATAAAAAGATTTGGTACACAGCAAAGAAAACAGGCAGAGATGAAATCCTCAAAAAAGGTCTTAAAATCAGCAACTTCCTTATGAAGTTCGGCATTGACGTCAGACGTAAGCTCTTTAAAGAGGTTATCGAAAACCTTGGCGGCGAGCTTGAAATGATTATCTGCGGCGGTGCTTACCTTGATACAAAGTATGAAAAAGGTCTCTACGATATGGGTATTCAGGTCGTAAACGGCTACGGAATCACAGAGTGTTCACCCGTTGTTACCTGTAACAGACTTGACGATTTCCGTTTTGGCAGCGCAGGTAAGGCACTTGACTGTAACGAGATTAAAATCAACGACCCCGACGAGGACGGAGTTGGCGAGGTTTATGTCCGTGGTACAAATGTTATGAAGGGCTACTACGACGACCCCGAAGCAACAGCAGAGGCTTTTGACGGCGAATGGTTCAAGACAGGTGACTACGGCTATCTTGATAAGGACGGTTTCCTCTACTTCCGTGGCAGAAAGAAGAACCTTATCGTTTTGAGCAACGGCAAAAACGTTTCTCCTGAGGAGCTTGAAGACAAGCTTTCAGGTATCGAATACGTTAAGGAAGTCGTTGTCTACGAGGAAAACGGAGCAATCACCGCTGAATTCTGGCTTGACACAGTTGAACAGCCCGATGCAAAGGAAAAAATCAAGGCTGATGTCCGTGAATTCAACAAGTCTATGCCCGTGTTCAAGCAGGTTACAAAGGTTAAGACACGTGACACAGAATTCCCCAAGACAACAACTCTCAAAATTAAGAGAAATTACAACAAGAAATAATTTTAAAACGCACTCGTCGAGTGCGTTTTTTTCTTTGTATAATACTTTTTTAACAAATTTGTGTTATAATTCAGAATGGAGGTGTAGGTATGGTTAAAATTCTTGTAGTTGAAGACAATGCACAGCTTAACAAAAGCGTATGCTCATACCTTAATGCAAACGGATATGAATGTACGGGTTGCCTTAATGCAGGCGAGGCTTATGATGTTATGGACTCAAATTCGTTTGATTTGATTATTACCGATATTATGATGCCCGAAATTGACGGTTACGAGTTCGCACGTGAGGTGCGTTCTGTCAATCAGGATATACCGATTCTGTTTATGACCGCAAAGGACGATTTTAACTCAAAACGCAGGGGATACAGCGTCGGAGCAGACGACTATATGGTAAAGCCTGTTGACCTCGAAGAGATGCTTTTGCGCATCGGCGCACTTCTTCGCCGTTCAAATATTTCAAAAAGCAAGCGTCTTGAGGTTGGCTCTCTTGTTCTCGATTCCGAGGAACACACGGCATACATCGACGGCGAGGAAATAAACCTTACCGTCAGGGAATTCAACATTCTTTTCAAGCTTCTGTCCTATCCCAAGAAGACATTTACACGCTCACAGCTTATGGATGAATTCTGGAGCTATGATTCTGCTTCGGGCTCGAGAACGGTCGATGTCTATATGACCAAAATCCGTGAGAAAATTTCTTCTTGTAAAGATTTTGAAATTGTCACCGTCCACGGCCTCGGCTACAAGGCGGTGTTAAAATGATAGTTCCCAAAATCAAAAAAATACTTAAAGTAATTTTGTATTTCGTTCCGTTTTTTCTGTTGCTTTCGTTCGTTGTAACCTGTTGCTTTTTGCTGTTTTTAAGATCAATGGATCTTGATGTTGCACTCGTTACCAAAAATGCAAAAGTAACCTTTTTAAATATTATATTCTTAAGCTTTCTTGTAACATCAATGGATTTTATCCGAAGAAAGCTCACAATAGAAAGAAATGTTAAGAAAATAAGCAAATCGCTTAAGGAAATCACGGCAGGCAAATTTGATGTTAAAATCGCTACCGTTCCGAGTGTTCTCGACACAACAAATCTTAATACGATAATCAACGACATCAATCTGATGACCGAGGAGCTTTCGGGTCTTGAGAATTTAAGAAGCGACTTTATTTCAAGCGTTTCCCACGAGATGAAAACTCCGCTTACCGTAATCAAGAATTATGCAACAATTCTGCAAAGCCCCGACCTTGAAGAGGAAAAACGCCTGGAATATGCAAAGGCGATATCCGATGCTTCGGGCAGGCTTGCAAGTATGGTTACTAATGTACTTAAATTAAATAAGCTTGAAAATCAGCAGATTTTCCCCACAGCAGGCAAGTACGACCTCGGCGAACAGTTGAGGGAATGTATACTCGGCTTTGAAAATGAGTTGGAGAAGAAAGAAATTGAAATAGAAACAGATATTCCTGATGATGTTGTTATCCGGGCAGACAGTGAGTTGTTAAGTCTTGTATGGAATAATCTTATTTCCAATGCAATCAAATTTACTGCTGACGGCGGAAAGGTGAGCGTATCGCTCAAAGATGAGGAACACGTTGTTTTGGTTACGGTAAAGGATACGGGTTGCGGAATGTCTGCAACTGTCGGTGAACATATCTTTGAAAAGTTTTATCAGGGTGATTCCTCACACGCAACCAAGGGTAATGGCTTGGGTCTGGCACTTGTCAAGCGTGTTATAGATATTACAGGCAGTGAGATTTTTGTTGACAGTACGGTAGGCGAGGGCTCAACTTTTACCGTAAAGCTTTTCAAAAAAAGGCTGATTTAACATTTCTTTAACAAATTTTTATCACGAAACAAACAAGACAGCTTTATTATTCTCATAAACCAATCGGAGGCTTTTGCATTGAAAGAAAGATTTAAACTTAAATATTCAGCTCCCGAAAACGACGAGCTTGATGTTATTCGCTCAAAATATGTAAAAAAAGAAACACAGCTCAGCAAAATGGACGAGCTTCGCCGCCTTGATGCGAGCGCAGAAAATAAGGCGACGGTAATTCCTTTGGTCGTCGGCACAGTCGGCACACTTATTCTCGGTTTGGGTATGAGCTGTGCTATGGTGTGGAATTTGATGGCTTTGGGCATCGTTATCGGTGTTATTGGTATTCTTATTGCCGCTATAGCTTACCCGTTGTATCAGAGAGTGCTCAAAAAGCATAGGGATAAAATCGCACCTGATGTTTTGCGACTTATTGATGAAATTAAAAATTCAAAATAATTAAAAATAAAGAGAGGTCGTTCAAATGATTAAATCGTTAATTGCTTTGTGGACATCCTTTGTAATGCTTTTCGCTTCTCTTGTGCCGACAACCGTGCCAAGCACAGATGCACAGAACGAGAGCTATCCTTACGTTTTTGTCCACGGTCTTATGGGATGGGGCGAAGGAGAAGGTATTGACGATGATATCCCGTATTGGGGTGCAACTGCGTGCGACTTAATTGAAAATCTCCGTGCAGAGGGCTATGAATGTTATGCCGCTTCGGTCGGACCTCTGTCAAGCAACTGGGACAGAGCCTGCGAGCTTTATGCACAGCTTACGGGCACAACAGTTGACTACGGTGAGGCACATTCTGCGGAGCACAACCACTCACGCTACGGCAGAACATACTCGGAACCGCTTTTTGAGGGTTGGGGTAAGGACAAGAAAGTCAACCTCATCGGTCATAGCCTCGGCGGCACGACAGTACGCTTGCTTGAAAGTTTGCTTACTGACGGTGACAGCACTGAAATTGCGGCAACTCCTGCCGAAGAGCTTTCACCGCTTTTCGCAGGCGGCAACACAGGTCTTGTAAATGCTGTTGTTACAGTATGCGCACCTAATAACGGCTCAACACTTGCATATCTTGCGGAAGAACTCTTTTTAACCGATGTTCTCAAAACCCTTGCCTTTACTTACGCAGGCTTTATGGGACGTTCATTTTTGAACGGATATTTCGATTTCCACCTCGAGCACTTCGGACTTACCGATGTTCCGGGCGGTGAAAAGGCTTCACAGTATATAACCTTAGCTGTTTCTGACCTCGTTGCAAGAGAAGATGACAGCGTTGTCTACGACCTTTCACCAGAGGGTGCTTTGACGCTCAACGAAAGGGCAGATTTGAGCGAAGACACATACTATTTCTCATATGCCTTTTCAACCACCACACAGGAAAAACTCACGGGCTTCCATTTGCCCATTCCGTCAACAATGGCATTGCTCGGCATTTTCGGCACAATGATTGGCACATATAAGGAAAACCGCATCACCGATTATCCTATTGACGAAACATGGTTTGAAAACGACGGACTTGTCAATCTCAAATCCGCACTTTATCCCTTTGACGATGCGCATACGGACTATGATCCCGAAAATATACAAAGCGGTATCTGGAACGTGATGCCCGTCAGCATAGGTGACCACGGCTCTGCAATCGGACTCGGCTCGAGCGAAGAAGCCGTTATGGAGTTTTACATTTCAATGATAGAAACTATCAATTCAATACCTTCCAAGTAACAGCAAAACCACGACCGTTTATCGGCCGTGGTTTTGCTTTAATCAAGTTGTTCTATATATTCTTCTAAACAAATTCCCTTTTCATAAATTTCCCGTGCCGCTTCTTTGCCTACATATCTGTAGTGCCACGGCTCGTAAATTATCCCCGTAATATCGGTTTTGTCGGCAGGGTAGCGGTTTATAAACCCGTACTTGTGAGCGTTTTCAGCAAGCCAGTTGTAAACATCTTCAGCTTTGCACTTTTCTGTATCAGCGTTTATGTCAACTGCAATCCCGAGCTGATGCTCACTTGTGCCGGGCACGGCAACCCACTTTTCAGCAAGCTCCTTTGCTTCGGCAGGGGAGTTTCCTTCTTTTTCGTAAGCCTCCTGCTTTTGGTCAAGCAGCTTTTGCTGTTCGGTTGCCGTCCTGTAACCCTGTGCCACAAAAAGCTCAAGCCCCGTCGAGCGTGCATCGTCAAACATTGCCTGCAGCTCGGGGTAAATACGCTCGTCCACCTTTTCACCGTTGGAAAGCTTAAGCAGTTCAACCTCATAATCCTCGGGTATGTAATTATCCTTGTTTATCAGTATAAGATTCCACCCGTGCTCGGTTGATGCAACATTCTGTCCCGTACCCGAAAAAGCCGACAGATTTTCGGGCGAAAACACACCGCTTGCCGCCACAGCAAACGACACGGCAAAAGCTAGAAAAACCAGCAAAGCATAAAACTTAAATTTGCTTTTTTTCTTCGTCCTTTTTGCCATATGTTTTCACCTCCTTAAATTTCAAAATGAATTTCTGTTTCCTTCAAATTGTCAAGTTTGATTTTTTCTTCTGTGCTTTCAGTAACACGTTTGCCCGTTTCGTCGATGTGCGGATAAGTGTACTCTACATAACAAATGGCATACCATTCGCCGTCTGTTTCTTTGATCTGAATGTCAACATCTATATCCGCAATGTGCCAGCTGTTTGTGTTGAAAAATACAAATTTAAAATCAAGGTCATCTGCACCCATAAAATATTCATCATTGGTTTTATTATACATCTCTTCGTTATCTGCAACTAAACCGAAGTTGTATATTCCGTAATCGCCGCCTTTTATCTTAAACTTTCCCTTGTCATTATCAAGAACAGTTTTTTCATCCTCTTCAAAGTAATAATACTGTTCAGAACATTCAACATTTTCACCGTTTAACATAATCGAATAGTTAATCGTAAATCTGCTGAACGGATATATACGGTGATATATAGGTACTGCAGTAAGCATAAACACAAAGCTGACAACTGCAACCAATAATGCGATGATGAATATTTTGATTTTTTGCAAAACCTCACCTCGGCTTTTGACAACCCTTGATTATTTACTGCGAATCAGAAACCATCACCGTCGCAACAGAACCGTCTTCATATGTGATTTCCATAATCCTGCTGTCGCTTGCACAGTAGCCGAAAATAACTGATTCCGAAACCAGACGGGCGATTTCGTCTTTATCCGTAATGATATCATCAATTTTTCCGAAAAGATATTCGTGGTGGTCGTATTTCTGCAGCTCTTTGTGTCCGTCCTGCACCATATCGGCGGACCAATATGCCGCACTGAAAATCGGCAACGCTATTGCGTCGGAAAGCTCGTTACGTGTTGCGAGTTTAACGGATTTGATTGTATGAACATCTCTTGTGTTTTCAAGATACTTGTCAAGCCCGTGTTCTTTGAGGTAGGCAACGGTGTTTTTCATATCCTTGGTTATTACAATATAACGGTTTGTGCGGTGGATACTCCATGAGGATTTTTCAAGTCCGTCAAACTCCTCGGGAGGGATATATTCTTCCACTTCGTAATCATATCCGTCATCGGAATAGTCATTATAGTAGTATGACGAAGAAAAGCTACTGCTTAATCCCGTGCTGTTATCCTCAATTTCATCGTAATCAATAAATCCGCTGTATTCACTCGGCAGACCGAAGACAATAACACCCAACTCATCGTCAGCGGTATGGAAAAACTTTTCCTGAACACTCTGGTCAACAAGGTCCTTTTTCAGAGCCTCAAGAAGTTTTTTGTCACCCGTACCTATTTTTTTGGCAAAGGTCATATCCGTGCTGAAGAGGTATGCAGGATCTTCCATCAGCCTGTCAGTATATGATGAATATCCTCCGCCTGTTTCCTCCGGTTTGTCAAATTTTTCTGCAAGATTATCCTTGAACAGCTTAAGGTCGTTCAACCGTAGCAAATCTGTGATGCTTTCGTCCGAAGCTATAGCAAAACTTTTCTTTATCTGTCTGCCGTTATTAAGATGTATTATAAATTCGGCATAGCAGTTTGCAGAATCTGTGGCTTTGATTTTTGAAATTTCATCCGATAAGCTGTTGTATATTTCAAAAACAGTGCTTATTTCATCAGTCTGCGTGAAAGTTACCTGTGCATATTTGGATTCGTGCGGCAGACCTTGTGACTGCAGACCTAAAAATGAAGAGTAATAGATATGTTGCTCGGTATAATCAAAAAACGGTGACCTTAATTGTATCATTGAAATCTCATCAACGCTTAACTTCGGTATGGCAATGCCGAAAAATCCTGTAGCCGTAACACAGAAGCATAATGCAAGAGCAACAGCGTAAATTGCAAGCCGTTTGAATGACCGTAAAATATTTTTCTTACCCGCTTTGTTAAAAATCAATTTAAATACCAGATAACCGACAGCAAAGCATATTAGGAGGATTACAAAAGTAAAAACAGGCTGATTAAGCTTTGATTCTATTAAATAAAAAGGGAAAAGGTTTATCAGGTTAATGCCTGTAATGACTGCACATATTTCAGTTAACAGTCTTGATTTTCCCCATGTACCGATGTTTTCAGCCTTGCGCTTGCTGAATGCAACAGCACCAAAAACAAGGGCAATTACGGCGTAAACAGCACAGAAAATAATGCCTGATAATTCAATTGCTTCGGACAGCTCGTCAATATTTGTGCTGAGTATGTATTGATTGCTGACTATCGATGCGTAAAAAGTTTTTTGAAGATAGGGCATTCCCCAGTTTGCGTCAGTAAAAAGAAATGCAACATTACTCTCTGATGTTCCCGGTATGCAGTATGAATAGATTGTGTGCATGAACTGCAGAATACTTGTGGGTAACATTAAAATGACAGGGGAGAAGAGAAACGCTGAAATATGGTTATCCGAGCAGGCTGTTACAGCCGAAAAAACGGTATAAGCGAAGCTGTAAGTACAAATATTGAAAAGAACAAAAAGCAATACCGCACGTATGTAGTCAGGCTGTATAGTGATATAACTCGGAACTAAATAACCCGAAGCAATTTCCAAAGCGGCAGGCAGCACAAATGCAAGTACTGTCGGAAGAATACCGCCGAAAATGCTTGCGAGAAAAATTGTACTTCTTTTCGCACCTAACGAGAATATAATATTGCTTTTTGCCTTTGAAAGTGTAAAATCAAAAACTCGTACTGCATTTATTAAAGCAACTGCAATGAGCAGTACATTCAGTACCTGATGAAGGTAAAACGGCAGTTCGTATGTATAATCATACCACAGCCAATGGTCACGCTCATAACCGTAACTGATATTTACAGCAGTTATAACCGTTAGATACAGAAATACAATTATCGGATAAATGCAGGTCTTTTTCATTGCGGAAAAGAAAAATGTTTTTGCTATTGACTTTTCCATTTTATTACCTCCCATATTCACCCTTCTTTCTTTTTATAGAATAGTTTTAATTTGTCGTGGAGATTATCTTTTGCTGTAAACTTGGATTGATAGGAAGCGCCCCTTGTCAGGGGAGCTGGCTTGCCGAAGGCAAGCCTGAGGGGTAGTCAAGGCTTTTGCTATCTCTCCCTCCGTCAAAACCTACGGTTTTGCCACCTCCCTCGTCAGATGGAGGTTTCTGTTGCTCCGATATTCATATTATTTTAAGACCCCTACAAACCCCAATTTGTATAGCTGATTTAATTGTAGCTTGTAGGGTTCGCCGCTTGTCGGCGAATCATATATTAAATTGCAATGTAGTAATTTTACGTTGTTGTTTGCGCAACCATCACCGTCGCAACAGAACCGTCCTCATATGTGATTTCCATAATTCTGCTGTCGCTTGCACAGTAGCCGAAAATAACGCCCTCACCGAGCAGCTTTTCAATCTGTGCTTTGTCTGTGATTTCATTGTGTATATGGTCGAACATACGGTAGTAATAGTGGTTAATACTGTTTTCCTTAACCCATTCGTCCATTTGCTCACCTGTCCAGAAAGCACCGTAGAAAATCGGGAAAATCTCGGAGTTTTCATAGTTTCCGTCGCAAAGCTCACTCATTGTTGCGAGCTTGACAGATTTAACATCATCGACATTGAGCTTTCTCTCAAAGTGCTTCATCAGGTCGTGCTCCTCAAGGTATGCTATCGTGTTTTTCATATCCTTTGTAACAACAATCGCTTTAATGTCAAATGAATTTATATTCCACGAGGTCTTGTGGAATGTACCGTCGGGGGAGTTCTCGTTTTCTGTGTCGGTGGTATATTTGTCTGCATAAACAACCTCACCGCTGACACCCCACGACATATAGGTGGAATCACTCAATCCGAACGAAAGCACACCGATTTCATCCTCTGCGGAGTGGTTAAAATATTGGTTTGCGCTCAGATTTTTAAGGTCGGTTGCAATCGCATCATACAACTCCTTTTCGATGTAGCCGAGCTTGTAGCCTGTACTCATATCCGTCGGGAAAATGTAGCACGGCTTCTGTGCCAGGTAAGCCATTGAACTTAAGCTGTAACTAAAATCAGAAGAAAACCATTCATATGTTTCTGTATCAGGGTAGTCTTCGCCGTACTTTTCCGTATATGTATCCAGATCAAGATATCCGTCTTCGTTTTTATTTATTGCAATTTCTCTGTAGTAGTTAAAATCCAGACCGTTGTTAAGGTAATCGAAAAGCACCCTGTTGAGCTCATCGCTGTCATTGAGTGTCAGGAGTTTAAGCGTTGTTCCCTCGGTAGCCTCTGTGTAGTAGCGTGTGATTTCCTTGCCGTTTTTGAGCGTGTAGGTGATTATTACATTTGAAGCACAGGAATGTGCACCGTTATTCTTGATTTTGCCGTCACGTACAAAGCTCTTGTGAATGTCTACAGCCTTTTCAATGTCCTGGTAGTCGGTGTAAGTTATTTTTGGACTTTCCAATACACCTCCGCTGTACATTGTTCCGTCAAGCTCCGGAAAGACTGCGTAATTTTCCATTAACGAAAGCTTGAGTGCAAATTCAGAACTGCCTGCAAAGCCTTCGTCCATAGCTTTATAATAGGGTGAACTTACCGAAACACTCTTGATTTCGTCGGCTTCAGGAACTTTTGACGAATAACCGAAAAGTCCGAGGCTGAACACCATAAACACGGCGGCAAGACCCATTGCATAAACAGGAAAACGGCTGAATGAAGCCATAACTTCCTTTTTGCGCTTGTAACCGAAAATCATCTTGAAAACAACATACGCAACAAGGAAAGAAACACAGCAGATAATATATGTCAGAATGCCTGAATCACCATGGCTTAAGGAAAATATATAAAGCCCAATGAGATACGAAGCGTAAAATCCCGTAACCGCTGCCACGATTTCGTTCATTCCCTTTGCACGTCCCCATGTGCCGCAGATTTCGTTGCGGCGCTTTTTAAATCCCAGATAACCGAGCAGAACAATTACAACAGCATAGATTGCCGCCATAATAACACCCGACCAATGGATAACAGAGGGAAGAACGGTGTTATCCTGCTCAAAATAAGTTGACATAAAGCTATAGTCAAAGTTTGCAAAAGCCTCAAACGGGTCTGACCAGTTCCATTCGGGAACATAAACGTTACTTTTCGGAGCAATGTATGCACCGTGAGTGAACTGCCAGAATGTGTTTACAAGAAAGCTCTTAAGTGTCATAGGCAAAAGTGCAATAACACCTGTGAATATAATGCCCTCAACCACGTTGCCTGTGTTCGCCATAACAGCCGAGCTCAACACAAACGACAGTATGTAAATCACAAGGTATTGAAGCATTGTGAATGCCGCCATTGCGAAAAAACGACCGTTAACGATATAGTTTCCGGAGACATTTGCAATGGTTTCAATCACTCCTGCAAGCGTTATTGCAACACCCATCGGCACAATACCGCCGAGAATTTTTGCAAAGTAAATGTCGCTTTTCTTCATACCGAGTGAAAGCACAACATTCGCTTGCTTTTTGCTCCACGCAAAGTTAAAGCAAAGCATAGCATTCAGCACACCTGCACCGATAAACGCAAGGTTTGCCATATCCTCAATACCGTTCCAACGCAGTTCATCAAAGAAATGTGCTGTTTCCCGGTAATAATCCGGCTCATACGTGCCGAAAGCAAAACTGGTTAAAAACAAGAAGCAAATTAAAGCGAGTATTGCCATAATCGAAGCAGGCTTCATTGCCTGGCAAAACATCGCCAAGAATTGCTTGCGGGTATTGTTTTTCAAAATCATAATTATTTTCCTCCTTTTCTCTGTTGCGGGACTTCTCCCGCCGTTTTTACAAGTTTTAATTTGTCGGGGAAATTTAAGTTTAGCAGAAACCCAGCCCTCCTTGCCTAAAGGAGGGTGGCACGGCGTAGCCGTGACGGGAGGATATTCTGCGGCGTAGCCCCACAACTATTCACTATTCATTATTCACTCTTCATTGCAAAGTCAAGGACTTTGCCCGACATACTCCAATTTATCGAACAATTTTCAATATCCCTGAAACATTCCTTGCTCACGGAATCATAACCGTTGCAATAGTATTGTCCGTATAAGTTATTTCCATAATCTTACTTTCATTTGAGCAATATCCGAAAATAACTGCCTCGTCAAGCAGAGCCTGAATTTCTGTCTGGTTAGTAATTGTTTCAGTGATATTTCTGAAAATATATCGTTCCGAATTTCCGTGGAGGGAGGCAGCGCTAATGCCGTAAGCACCGTAAAAAATCGGAATATTCAGGTGCTTTTTGTTCTCGCCGTAAAGCTCACCCATAGTCGCAACCTTAACGTGTTTTATGTCGTCAACAGAACGGTCATTTTCAAAATACTTCATCAGTCCGTTATCCTCAAGATACTTAACCGTGTTCACCATATCCTTTGTAACAACTATCGCTTTTGTATCTGTTGAGTTAAGATTCCAAGATGTTGTTGCGTAACCCTCTCCGAACTTCTCAACGAGTTCTTTATTTTCTTCCGTGAAATATCCGTGAGCCGAGCTCAGATTGAAAGCAAGCACACCTATCTCGTCCTCTGCGGTGTGGTGATAATGCTCGTCGGCACTCTGTGCGAGAACATCAGACAGCAAAATGTAGAAAAACTCTTCGGTGATAATTCCGATTTTATATCCTCTCGACATATCGGTAGGGAAGATATAACAGTCGGTGTAGACTACGTTTGACGACTTATCTGAACCATCATAAAAAGATTCAGGCATATTATCAATGTCGTCCGTTGCGTAATATGAACCGAAGTATAGCTTCTGGCTCCGGTCTATTGCTTCTGTATTGTTCAGAAGCAATAGCTTCTTTGTTGTCTCTTCTGTTGCACGGAAATAGTTTCGTGTTATCTCGGTCCCGTTCTTTAATTTGTATTTAATCACAATCGAAGCACCGCACGCATCGTCATCTGTACTGTACACATGGCCGTCTTTAATAAGAGCACGGTGCAGTTCAATTGCCTGCTTTATGTCAGCCTCACTCTTGAAGGTTGCCGTCGTTTTAGAATAGAAATATGACTGCTCATACTCTTCTTCGTACTCTTCGTCATAACCGTAAATTTCGCTGTAAAGCATTTCATACAAAGAATAGTTTTCAATACGCTCGGAGGCAATTTCATTTCTTATGTTCTGTACCTTCAGTCCGTAGGTTGTATTTGCGGCAAGCTCATCATCGAGGAAAGCAAACATCGGCGACTGAATATCAATGGATTCAATCTTTGAAATCGGCGGAATATATGACGAATAGCCGAAACTGTTGAAATAGAACATCAGAAACACGGCAAAAAATCCGCACGCATAAGCAGGAAGTCTCTTAAGTCCTTTTTTGAATTCCTTTTTGCGCTTGTAGCCGAATATAAGCTTGAAAGCAAAGTAAGCAACGGCAAAACACAAAAAGTTGACAGCCAGTTCCCATATCTTACCCTCACCGTAGTAGAATGAGGTGTTGAAGTAAGAGAAAGCGAATATACCAATAACAACTGCACAAATTTCGCTAAGGCCTCTTGCTCTGCCGAATGTTCCGGTTATCTCGTTACGCCTTTTCTTAAATGCAATATATCCGAGAATTACAGCAATAACGGAATAAACCGTAGCCATAATAATGCCAGACCAGTCAAAAATCGTTATTTGCTCTTTACTGAATACAGCGAAATATGGTACTGCTTCTCCATAATTATAAGAGTCGTCAAAAATAACCGTTGAATGGTCAAAGAAAGGTGAACTCCAGTTCCATTCGGGAGAGACGTTGTCATAGTATGTGCTTGCTCCTGCGCCTAAGGTGTAATTGCTGAACAGCTTGAAAACAAGGCGCTCTGCCGCTGTCGGCATAAGAGCAGCTATCATCGAAAAAACAGTTCCCTCAATCAGACTGCCTGCATTTGCCATGACAGCCGAGCTTACACAAAAGCTGAGCAAAAACGGAACCATTCCTGTTAATAGGATAAACAATACACCAATCAGATATCTTGCACTCAATTTGTATCCTACTGCCATACAAGCAAAAACCTCAAAGCCTGCCGTCAGCAGATATGCCGTAACAAAAGGCAGAATTCCTGCAAGCATTTTTGCAAAGTAAATTTCCGTCCTCGTCATACCGAGCGAGAATATAACATTTGATTGTTTTTTACTCCAAGCGAAGTTAAATAATATCAGTGCTGTCAATGCACCTAAAGGGATACACAAAAACGAAATTATTTCAAATTCAACATCAGCGCCGTTATTCATCCAGAAAAAGCCTATTTCAAATCGGGAATAATCACTTGCTGAATGTGAGAATGTATGCAACGTTCTTTCTATAAACAAAAGTAACGGAATCCATACCGTGTGTTTCAGAGACTGAAAAAACAATCCCCAAAACGGCTTACGAGAAGAGCTTTTCAAAGTCATAATCCGTGTCCTCCATTTCCTCCAAGAAGATTTCTTCGAGTGATAATGGGAATCTTTCAATAATCACGGGGTTAGTTGCGGCAATAATTCTTTCTGCTTCGTCAAGGTTTTTGGAAACTGTGAAAGAAACAATCTTGCCGTCTGTCTTGTAGTTCTTGTATTCGATACCTTTAAATATGTTTTGGTCAATGTTCTCTGTGTAAACAAGTCTGAACTTGCAACGACTGCCGTTCATATCGTCAACCGCACAGTCAATAGCAATGCTCTTGCCGTTCATCAATGCTATGTGGTCGCACATATCCGCAAGCTCATGCAGGTTGTGCGAGGAGATAAGGATAGAGCACTCCTTGTCCGCCATATAGTCAAGCAAAAGCTTCTTTGTCAGGTTTCGCTTTGCAGGGTCAAGTCCGTCAAACGACTCGTCAAGCAAAATTGCCTTCGGCAGGGTAGAGAGACCAAGCACCATTTCAGCCTGGCGTTGCATACCCTTTGAAAAGCCCATGATTTTCTTGTTTATGTCAAGCCCGAAAAGACCTGCCAGCTTGTGGAAGGTTTCCATACAGAAGTTAGGATAAAAACTCTTGTAATACTTTGCCATGCTCTTCATTGAAGAAGAAAGTCCGAAATAAAGGTCGTCGGGAACATAGAAAAGCTCCTGCTTCTTTTCGGGGTGAGCAAAAAGGTCAACTCCGTCAATCTCAATACTTCCGCAGTCAGGCACATAAACACCTGCAATCATCTTTAAAAGTGTAGTCTTACCTGCACCGTTGTAACCTACAAGTCCGTAAATGGACGAGTTGTTCACCTCAAGCGAAAGGTTATCAATAGCGGTAAAATCATCAAATGTCTTTGTAACGTTAGAAACTTTAATCATAATCAATCATCCTCCGAATATATTCTGTCAATCAGCGAAATCAAAGCGGATTTGTCCACGCCCTTTGATTTCATGGAACGAATGTCAAGCTCAATTTCTTTAAGAGCCTTTTCGGCAATCGAAGTGTTATCAATAGCCGTTGCCGAAACAAAGCAGCCTCTACCCACAAGGGAATAGATGACCCCCTCTGCTTCAAGGTCAGCAAAAGCCCTCTTTACCGTGTTTACATTGATACCTGTCTGCTGAGAAACCGACCGAATAGACGGAAGCTGCTCGTCAGGCTTGTAAACACCCATACGAATAAAGAGCAAAATCTGATTTTTGATTTGCTCATAAATCGGTATGCGGCTCCTTGAGTCGATTTCAAACATCATATCACCAGCCTTCCTTTGATTTTCATTTTTATTGTCTCTTGGCTGTGATACACAAGTGTGATACCTGTGCTATCACACTTACACAATATCATATCACACCCCGTTTGTCAACGTTTTTTTCAAAATCTTTCCATAGCCCGATTTAGCGTATACATATATATTTTGTAATTTTAGTTTTTTGTACAAACCGAAAATCAAGCGAGTAGGGCGGTGGATTGCAGAGAAATATTCAAAAGATTACGCTATTGCCCGTAACAGAAGCCTTCCTCTGATGAGGAAGGTGGATTTTGCGAAGCAAAAGACGGAAGGAGAGAAAACAAAAATAAGATAACAGATAATGTTGAATAAATGATAGATAAAAGATATTTATCAATCCGGTAGGGGACGGCGTCCACGACGTCCTAAAATTGATATACAAACCCACGGACGACCAATGGTCGCCCCTTCGCACTTAATTGAAATTTTGCTGCAATTTTTCAGCCCTCCTTGCCTAAAGGAGGGTGGCACAGCGAAGCTGTGACGGGAGGATTGTTTAAAGAAAAAAGTAATAGTGAATAAGTAAAAATCCCACACAAAACAAAAATAAATCCAAGAAAAACTTCAACTCTACATCTAGATGCAAATTATCAAAATTGCACATCAAAACAAGATATAGTATACAAAAAGAAGAGGAACGGCAAGATACATTCAGAACACCCGGGAAGGTTGAAGAAAGGAAAAAATAAAATAAAAAAATTGAAAAAAAGTGTTGACAACGGGGAATGTGTTTGATATAATAGCAAAGCTGTCTCGAGGGAAAACTCTTGAGAAGCGGTTTAGCACCTTGAAAA